>JBNJEK010000133.1:0-11653 GCA_051745855.1 Armatimonadota bacterium | reverse complement strand
GGCGAGATGATCGAATTCGGGGACACAACACAGATTTTCGAGGACCCGCAGGACGAGCGAACTGACGCCTACGTACGCGGGCGCTTCGGCTAAGGCTATCCATCAAAGCACAGTAGCGCCGGGGAAGTGCGGCAATGCGCAGAATGCGCGAATCATTTGAGGAACAGATCGAGCAGGTCCAGGTGGATGTCACGCGCCTGGCGAGTTTCGTGGTCGAGATGCTCTCCGATGCGATGCGGGCGCTGGTCGAGCAGGATGAAGCGCTCGCCGACAAGGTCATCATGGACGATGACGTGGCAGATGAACTTGATCTGCACATCGAGCAGCAGTGTATGCGACTTCTCGCGCTGCAGCAGCCGATGGCGAAGGATCTGCGCATCATCGGCACCGCGTTGAAGGCGATAACCGACCTGGAGCGCGTGGGAGACTACGCGGTGGACATCGCCAAGAGCGCTCAGACGCTCTCAGATGAGCCCTACTTCAAGTCGCTGATCGACATCCCGCGCATGGGCGATCTCACTATCAGCATGGTGCGGACGGCCGCCCAGGCGTTCGTGAAGCAGGACCTTGACCTCGTGCGCGAGGTCATCGAAAGTGACGACCAGGTTGACGACCTCTGGTACAACCTTCTGGATGAACTGGTCGAGTACATGCGGCAGGATCCCGATCTGATACTGCAGGCGACTCATCTGCTGCTGGTGGCGCGGTACCTCGAGAGGATCGCCGACCACGTCGTGAACGTCGCAGAGCGGGTCTCCTACATGGTGACCGGGCAACTCGAGGACCTGGCGCCGTCCCACATGACGGAATATGAGCGCCCGGGGAAGAAATAGCGGTCAGGCGCCTCCAATGAGGGCGAATGAGCCGCCGTTTCAGGGGCGCGGCTCGAAAAGTTCGTCGTCGGACATGTCGAGCACCTGAAGGGCCGCGGTCTCCGCGTCGGTCTGCTCGATCCAAGCCGGGAAAGCCTCGACAACTTCGCGGCGCGGCACGACAGTGAGTGTCGCGCCACTTTCGTTGCCGGTGATGGTGACGAAGACCGTGTCATCGACAATCAGTTCGACGTTGCGCTTGCCCAGCGTGCATCCTGTGGCGTACTGCACCCCGTCCGCGAAGCAGGACGGCGGGGGCTGTGGAGGACAGTGGACCGATGCGCTGAGCCCGAAGTGCGTCGGCAGACCAAGCTCACTCACCGCGAGGCGCCCCGCGCGGTAGCCCAGCATCGCGAAAGGCCCCAGGTGGCCGTGAAAGTCCCGCAGACGATCGAGCAGTTCCTCACGGGTGAAGTTCCGGGCATGGCTGTGAAACTCTGACATTCGTCCGCTACTCCTCTACGGCGACCAGGATTCGGCGGCAGTTTTCGCATTTGACTATGCTCGTTCCCCGCTCCACCATCGGCCACCGACTCCGTGGTACCGCGACGTTGCACTCGCCGCAGGTTCCGTTTCGCAACACCGACACCGCAACGCCCTCCTCACGCTCGCGCAGTGTCTCGTACGGCCTCAGAAGCTGCGGCGGCAACTCGGCCACCAACTCCTCGCGCTTCTCGGTGAGTTCCTCAATCTCCTCGCGCGCCTGGGCGGTGGTCTTCTCGTAGTTCGCCACGATCTTCTCGTGCTCCGCGCGTTCTCGCTCAACCTTCGCCCGCAGAGCCTCCACCTGCTCCTCCAACGCGTCCGTCTCGGTCAGGAGCTCCAGCATCATGTCCTCATGACGGTGGATGTTGCGCTCCAACTCCTGGATCTTCTTCTCCAGCGCCGTGAGTTCCTTCGGGTCGGAGACCGTCCCCCCGTATGCGCGATCGCTCTTCTCCTGCTTCTCCGCCTCCACGCCCTCAAGATCAAGTTCGAGCTTGCGGAGTCTCGACTCCTTCTGTCGAAGCTCCTCCTCGAGTTCCTCAAGCTTCTCCTCGTCGGACGCCAACGCGGCCGCCGCGGCGGACCCGTCATCCACTTCCTCAATCATCCGCCTGCGATTCTCGATCGATCGATCGACCATCTGCAACTCGTAAAGCCTCTGAAAATCCTCAGGCGTCATCTGCACTCACTCCAGTCATTTTCTCGTCGAAAGCATCCTGTCTACCCGCGGCGCGTGGCGCCGACAAATGGATCGGTCACAACATCCGATGCCAGCACGCGGAGGTCGTGCGGGAGCCGCCCTCGCAGGTAGTCGGCCAGCATCGCGACGACCGGGCGCTCGGTCGCGTAATGCGTGGCGTCGATGACAGTGAGCCCCAGCGCCAGGGCATCCAGCGCGTCATGGTGTTTGAGATCGCCGCAGACCAGCAGATCCGCCCCCGCGGCGGCGGCCGGCCCGACCGCGTCACCGCCTGAGCCGGGCATCAGCGCCAGCCGGTTGACGACGCAATCGGTCTCCCCCACCACCGTCAGGTGCTCCGGCGAAAGCGAGCGGCGAATCCGCCCGATGATCGCGTCCACCGGAAGTCCTCCATCTACATTCCCCACCGCGCCCAGCCCCACCTCGCCCTCCTCGACAAGAGGTGCGAAATCGTCGAGGCCCAGCGCCTCCGCAAGGGCGGCCGCCGTGCCCACGTCAGGCGCGGCGTCGAGATTCGTGTGCGCCGCATAGACCGCCGTGTTGTCCTCAAGCAGTCTCCGAAGCAGCGCCCCGAGCGGTCTATCCGTGCGCAGCGCACTCAGCGGAGTGAAGATCAGCGGATGGTGACTGACGATCAGGTTCGCCCCCACGAGCGCGGCTTCGTCCGCGACCTCCGGCGTCACCTCAAGCGTCACAAGCACCCCGTCACATCGCTCATCAGCCGCGCCAAGCTGCAGACCGACATTGTCCCACCCCATCGCGCTCTGAGGCGGCGCCACGGCCTCGATCTCGTCGATTACATCAGAAACTCGCATGACATTCTCCCTGGCGACGCCGATTAGCACTCACACCAATCGAGTGCTAATGCCCCTGCTCGATGCTTGACTCGGGGCTCCGGAGCGGATATAATCAGCTTGTATACTGCCAGTGAATCCGGGAGGCGTCGAGCCCATGCCGACTTATGATTACAAGTGCGAGAAGTGCGGAAACGTCTTTGAAATCAGACACGCCTTCGACGCGAAGGCGCCTGAAACCTGTAAGGACCAGGATTGCGACGGCACTCTTCGCCGCGTTTTCAGCCCGCCGACGATCATCTTCAAAGGCAGTGGCTGGCACGTGACCGATTACGGGAGCGGCAGCACAAGCTCCGCGAGTCAGATCAAGGATAAGGCGAAGGAGACCGCCGACGAGGCGGCTGCCGCCAGCGGCGACTAAGTCCCCCCACGCACAGCAGCCCGCAGCCCACGGTCGCGACTGGCCCGTCGCGACCGTTCCATATGTACGTCGCGCTTCACTCGCACTGTCCTTGCGGGTGGATGATCACCTTGATCGCCCCCGTCTCCTGCTTGTTCTGAGCGACTTCGAAGGCCTCGACCGCGTCCGTCAGCGGGAACCGGTGCGTGATCATCGGATCGACCACGATCTGTCCGGAAGCGAGCAGTTCGAGCCCCCGGGCAAAGTCCTCGGGCAGATTGTTGCTTGAGGTGGTGATCGTCCTTTCACCCGCCAGTGACGCCGGTCCCAGACCCAGTCCCTCAGCGGCCCCGGCCATCAGCATCATCAGGCCGCCGGGGGCAAGTGCATCGATCGCCGCCTGCTGGACCTCGAGAGCGCCGGTGCTGTCGAAGATCACACTCAGCCCATCTCCACCACATGCGCCCGAAAGCTCCGTCATCACGTCGGACGGCTCTGCGTTTCTTCCGTCGATCGAGGCTCCGAGCCCAAGCTCGAGAGCGCAATCCAGTGCCGCGTCATACACATCGGTGGCCGCGACACACTCCGCCCCCCAGACCCGCGCCGCCTGCGCTATGAGCAGGCCGATCGGTCCTGCTCCGAGCACGGCCACGCGGTCCCCCTCGCCGACGGACGCGCGTCTCACGGCATGGATGGCGACACCGAGGCCGTCGAGAAAGGTGGCCTGGTCGAAACTTATGCTCTCCGGCAACTCGTACACGTTCTCCCGCCACACCGGCATGCACTCGGCCATCCCGCCGGGGTTGAACTCGCGCCCCTCCCAGCCCGCGCCATGCCCAAGATGTTCGGTGCGCCTGCAAAGCTGGCTCTCACCCCGCCGGCACTGCCTGCACTCGCCGCAGGTCCGGAAAGCCAGCAATCCCGCTCGCACGTCGTCTCCATCCAGGCGAACGACACCGGATACCTCGTGGCCGAGGATCATGTCGGGCGGATTCGGCATCTCATATCCAAGGGTGTGCTTCGCCCACGGATTCTCACCCGCAAGATAGCGCAGATCACTGCCGCATATGCCACAGGCGGCCACCTCACAGAGCACCTCCCCCGGCTCTGCCGTCGCAGCAGGTACCTCGCGCACCCGCAACCGCCCGGGCGCCTCAAGCACGGCGGCAAGCATTTCTTTCATACACCCAATCACCTCGCGGCCGACAGATCATCGGCATGAAAAAAGGGCCGCTTACCACTCGGCCCTGATCGCTGTTGCACCGTCGTCACCACTACTGCTCCGCAGATTCATCTTCGGCGTCCCCGCCCGGAGCGATGATCTCCAGGATCCCGGGAATCAACTCGGGATATCTCTCCCCGAGAGACTCCGTCATCTCAGACGCGAGGTTCGGGTACTGCTGAGAGATCAACACCGCGACATCCGAAAGCAGTTCGGGGTGTTTCACGACCACCTCGACCTGTACTTCGCGGAGCAACGCCGGGTGCTCCTTACGCAGCAGAGCAAGTACATCGCGCAGAAGCGCACGATGCCGCTCGCGGATCGCCCGTGCCGCATTCGTGGCGGAGTCTCCCAGCCCCGGGTCGCTCATTGCCGCAACAACATCGGGATAGTCGCCGGCGATCAGTTCGGCGATCTGCCTGCGCACTTGCGGGTAGCGATCGTTGATCGCCTGCTGGAGGATCCTCTGCACCTCCACTCTCAGCCTCGGGTAACGAGACGCGATGAGCGCCTCAAGCTCGGCATCGAGAGCGACAAAGATGCCCGGTTCGCGAGACTGCAGCATTGCGAGGAGGTCGGATGTCAACCCGGGGTAGCGATTACGGATAAAACGAAGCATGCGCGCTCGCTGGTCGGCGGTGGAATTGCCGAGAAGCGCCAGCAGATCGGACTCAGACGATGTTGCATCGTCCTCGGCGTCGATCTCCGTGACCATCGTGGCCTCGGCGGTCGCCTCATCGTTGACATCTTCATCGGCCACCGGCTGTGATGAGCCGTCCGCCGCCAGTGCGACGGGCATCATGCAGACCGCAAGCACAAGCAATACTCGTCGGATCACGGAACCTGATTCTCGCTTTCACTGAGCGCGCGCCGCATGGCGTCGGTGAAGCTGAAGCCGAAGCTTCCCGTCTCATCATCGTCGCTGCCAACGGAGGGCCCCAGTTCAGAGGTGGGCATATCCGTGACGACTGAGAGCATTGTCGTGGACGTCTCGACCATGTTCCTGGCGACAAACTGATCGAGGACCACGCCGGCAACGACCCCGGCCATCATCTCGGATTCGACTCCGCTGGACGGCCCGGCGCCGCCGATTTTCGGTTCATCCTCGATCGTGATGCGAGGTGCGCGTGCGATCGTCGGTGTATCCCTCGGCTCGCTCAGCAACGGGCCCGTCCCGCTTGCCAGAGTGGCGCCGCCGGTTGGCACGGCGGCAAGCTGCGGCTCGGGCGCCGGGGGCTCCCCGGCGGAGGTCTCTTCAGGCTCAACCCTCGACATCTCGTCGGGCGCGCCAGAGGGTGGGGGCGACGATCTGACAGCCCGCGCAACGCGCGTCGGGGGTGATTCCGGGCGGGTGGTGGACACCGCTTCGCTCGCCTCCTCCGACGGGAGAGCGTCCACGGTGACTTCGGCCACATCGGCAGTCGGCGCCTCCTCGCGGGCGGCCGCATCCTCACCGGGAGGCACGGGCGAACTCTCCACGACCATGGCCTCGGTCTCAGCGGGCGCGTCGACCTGACAGAGGTCGTCGCGATGGGTCGCCTGCCAGGGACTAAAAACTGCAAGAAGAAGGGCCGCCGCAGCCGCAAATGCGCCCACGGGCGCCCGCCAGCGCTCCCAGATGCTCGTGCCCGCGCCGGGCGCCATCTCGGCCGCGGCGTCACTCTTGATCTGCGCCAGCAGACCGGCGGGTGGGGCCGGATCGGGCGCCGAGCGCAGAACCTGCCGCGCCGACTTGAGCTGCTCATGCAGCGCCCGGTAGTCGTCGCAGGTATTGAGTCGCTCCTGCACCTGGCGAGTCTCGTCCCGATCCAGCCTTCCATCGAGGAATGCGCTGAGCCGCTCCAATTCCGCGTTGTCGTAGCTCATCTCGCTCTCCCGATCTCTTCGTCTACGACCGTGCTCCCCCCGGACACTTCATCCGGCGTGAGCCTTCCGTCCTGATACTGCTGCCACTTCTCAGCAAACTGCTTTCGTGCCCGTGCAAGCCGCGACTTCAGCGTGCCAAGCGGGCACTCAAGCGTCGCTGCCGCCTCTTCGTAATCAAGCTGCTGCAGGTCCACCAGCGTCAGCGCCGCCCGATGCTTCGGGGTGAGCATCGCGACGACCGCGTGGACCGCCCGTTGGACCTCGGCCCTCTCCGCGAGGACGTGCGGACTGCGCGTCTCATCCGGCACCGTCCGCGAGACTGACCCATCGTCGGTCTGAATATCCTCATCGAGCGACGGCCCCTCGACGTCCGAACGTCGCTTGCGCCGACGAAGCTCGTTGATACACGCGTTGACCGCAATCCGGTAAAGCCATGTGCGGAAGCTGGCATCACCGTGAAACTGAAACTTCTGCAGCGCCCGCAACGCACGCAGGAATATCTCCTGTGTGAGGTCTGCGGCGTCATCCCCGCCGCACATGCGGTAAACGATGCCGTACACGTTCGAGTGATAGCGTTCCGCCAGTTCCCCGAAGGCCTCTGCGTTCCCGGCCTGCGCGGCCTCGACAAGGGCCTGGTCGGCCCTGTCTGCTCGGCCCCGATCGGCATCTCCGGCCTTCACCGGAAGCTCCTCACTGTCAACAAACGCTTCAGTGCCCATAATGTTCCGTCACGCAGTGTTAAGCCTTCCAAACCTCTCGCGCGTCGCTGCACAGACGGCCCCCTCTGTCAGCCGAGAGGGATTGAGCGGATGATGCGGTACACCTCCGACGCGATCAGTTCCTGCCCCGCGATGGTTGGATGCACGCCGTCGTACCGGCTGATCAGGTTTGCGATGCAGGTGAGGTCGGACGCGTCATCGGTGGCGCCGTCGAACTCCGCACGCACCGCCTCCGTCATGAATGCCCCCTGCAGGTCGCAGATGACCACCTGCCGGTCCGCCACGACCTCGCGAACGACCTCGTCATACTCGAGCAGTGCATTATTACACCCGTCCCACGGCTCGTAGAAGTCAACTTCCTGTGAGTATACATGAAATTCATCGACGATCGGCGTGGGCGTGCAGACGATGATCTCCGCGCAAACCTTTTGAATCCGATCGATCATCTCACGGAGATTCACTTCGAAGTCATCCGGTTCAACACGCTTCTCCGGCTCGTAACGCACATCATTGCATGCGAACTCGATCACGGTCAGCGCCGGCTCGTGGGCGAGCACATCTTCGTCGATGCGCGCGAGGCCCTCCACGGTGTTCTCGCCCGGGACGCCGGAGTTCACCACGGTGACCTGCGTCTGCTCCTGCTTGAGCTTGCGATTCAAGCGGCGCTCAAGCAACGCCGGATACGTATCCTCCTCCGGCACGTGAGGAACCCCACGGGTGATGGACGTTCCGTAGCAGACGATCGTCGGTCGATTGATGATGTGCTCTTCACTCACCGATCTGAGCCTCCCTCGCAGCCTGCTGCACTGCCGTTTCCACGTCATCAAGAACGAGCGTCAACTCATGAAAGCCGATCGTGCGGATCGACTTGAGCAGCTCCCCCGGTGGCGCCACCATGATCAGGTTGCCGCCCCGAAGCCGCAGCCGGCCGAGGACCGCGAGTATCTCCGCCAGCGCCCGCTCGTGAACGACACCGGCGCCCCGCAGATCGACCACCATCCACAGGTCCCCGCCATCCACGAGGTTGTGCAGCAGCCCGCAGAGGCGATCGAGGCCGCATTCACCGCAATCCACGTCGCCATGTACTTCGACCACCACGACGCCCGGGTGTTTCTCCGCAGTGTAAATCGTTGTCTCCACGTGTACGCCTCCCATGCGAAGCAGCGTCCGCTCCGCCCTTCACTTTCGTCAGGGTATCTGCGCGTCGTGCTCCTCCGCCCACGCCACGAGCGCCTCAGCGCAGGCATCAGGCACATCGACCTCTCCGATCTCCACCGGATGACTGCCCCTCGGCCCGTGTGAATCCGTCCCGCCCGAGACCAGCAGTCCATGCTCATCGGCGATGCGAATCGCGCGGCGGGTGTTCGAGGTCGAGTGATGCGTGTGATAGGCCTCGATGCCCTCGATACCCGTCTCAATCAGCCCGTCGATCACCCGGTCGCTCACGCCAAGGCCCGGATGCGCCAGCACCGGGCAGCCACCGGCCTCGCGGATCGCATCAACCGCCTCGTGCGGGGAGAGCTTGTAGCGTTTCACGAACGCGGGTCTGTCGCGCCCGAGGAAGCGATCGAATGCCTCCTGCATGCCTGCCACGTAGCCCGCCTCCATCAACGCCTGCGCCACGTGCGGCCGGCCGAGCGTCACACCGTCGCTCTGCGCTATGACATCATCCAGCGTAATCTCCACGCCGCTCTGCCGCAACTTCCCGACGATCTCATTCGCGCGGCGGCGCCGGGCCTCGCGGACGTAGACGAACTTCGCGTGCAGTTCGTCGCTCTCAAGATCGATCCAGTACCCGAGGATATGCACCTCGGCTTTCTGATACTCGGTGCTTATCTCGACCGCCGGGATAACGAGCAGATCACTGCCACGCGCGGCCTCGATGGCGGGCATGACGCCCTGGACGGTGTCATGATCCGCGATCGCGATGGCCGTCAGTTTCTTCTCGATGGCCTCAGCAACGATCTCCTCCGGGGTCTGCGATCCGTCCGAATACGTCGAATGTATATGCAGGTCGCAACTCATTGATCGCCAGCTTTCTCTGTGAATGCGTCTCGCCACCCTTGAAGTTCGCGCCCGCGGGGGCGGCTTCCTTCATCGGCGGGGATATGAGACAGACGTTCTCGTCGTTCCGTGCGACGGACAAACATAATACTGCACAACAGTTCACCCCTCCCACACCAGCCGCCGCGCCAGCACCAGCGCCCCCGCCTTGTCCAGCGGCATGTTGTTATTTCCGCAGTCCGGGGCCTGCACACACTCCGGGCAGCCGTCCTCGCACGGGCAGCAGTCGATCTGCTCCGTGACCGCCGCCAGCAGGTCGTCGAGGCGCTCATACGCCACCTCCGCGATCCCGACGCCCCCGTTGTACGCGTCGTAGATGCTCACCACCGGGCCGCCGAGGTCCTCATGCTCAGCCTCCGAGATGCCGCCCACATCGCGCGCGTCGCAGAATGCGAAGATCGGCAGCAACGCGATCATCGCGTGCTCCAGCGCATGCAGGCTGCCCATCAGGTCGAAGCCGCCCTCGCTCAGCGCCGCAACGTCCGCCTCGCCCGGTGCAATCGCCACGCCGACGGTCTCGATGGTGCGCGAGGGCAGGTCGAGGTCCTCGGTGCCCAGTTCCTGCTCGGTCACCTGCCGGATCTTGCGGAAGCCGACGACCTGTGAGGTGATTTCAATCTCCCCCAGCAGCGCCCTCGCGGTCGACGGCATCTCGCGCTCCTCGTCCCAGCCCAGCACGGACATCTTCGACGCGCTCATGGGCCGCGTGTAATACCCCGGCTCCTCCTCCCGCACCCACGCCACCTGCTCGTCGAGGTCAAGCTCCGCCACCACGAAGCTCTCCCCCGCATGAAGATAGACCGCGCCCGGATGCACGATCCTGAAGGCAGAATCCGCATCCACGGTCCCGAGCAGGTCGCCCTCCCCCACCCGCCGAATCCGCCACGGAGGCCCGCCTGACGACCGCAGGGATATCTCCGCCGCAGGATAGACGTCAGGATCCACCCAGTACCACCGCGTCCGCTTCGCGATGAAGGGGAGGTCGGATCCCTCGCGGTTCTCCGGATCGGCGAGGATCTCCAGGATAGCCTCCATCTCGTCGCCGAAGTACGCGCGGTCGGAATCGTCGATCGCCTGCTCGTAGGCCGCGCACAGCAGGTGCCCCGCGAGGATGTAGCGGTTGCGCGGGTTAATCAGAGCCCGCTCGCTCTCCGCCTCCATCAGGTACTCCGGATGCTGCGTGAGGTAGCGATGGACGCCGCCCGGCAGCGTCACCAGCGCCGCCAGCGAGTCGCGCTTGCCGCGGCCCGAGCGGCCGATCTGCTGCCAGGTGCTGGAGATCGTGCCGGGGTAGCCGGTGAGAATCGCGGCGTCGAGGCCGCCGATGTCCACGCCGACCTCAAGCGCGGTCGTCGAAACCACCCCCAACAGTTCGCCCTCAAAGAGCCTGCGCTCGATCTCCCGCCGCTCCTCAGGAAGGTAGCCGCCGCGGTAACTCATCACACGGTCCGGCAGGTCTTCGAACTCTTCAAGGCCGTCGCGCGCGTAGCGCAGAATAAGCTCTGCCACGCTGCGCGCGAGAACGAAGACGATCGTCCGCACGTGCGCTTTCACAAGCTCCACCATCAACTCCGCGGCTTCAAGGTTCGCCGAGCGCCGCCGGAGCGGCTGTCCCTCGATCTCCGGCGGCTGCCAGAGCACGAGGAACCGCCGGCCGCGCGGCGCGGTGTCCTCGTCGATGACGGTCGCCTCAAGCCCCGTGAGTTCCTCGAAAAGGTCACCAGGGTTGCCGATGGTGGCCGAACACGCGATGAACTGCGGATTGGAGCCGTAGTTCGCGCAGATGCGCCGGAGCCTGCGGATGACGTTGGCGGTGTGCGAGCCGAAGACGCCGCGGTAGGAATGTACCTCATCGAGCACCACGTATTCGAGATTGCGAAAGAAGTCCGCCCAGGTGTGATGGTAGGGCAGGATGCCGATGTGAAGCATGTCGGGGTTGGTGAGGACCACCTGCGCGTCGCGCTTGATGCGCCTCCGATCGCGCTTCGGCGTATCACCATCGTACGTGGCCGCGTGGAAGGCGCTGCCGGCGCCGAAATCCGCGAGCTTGCGAAGCTGGTCCTGCGCGAGGGCCTTCGTGGGGTACATCAGCAGAGCGCGCCGCGCGGGGCGCTCGTAGAGTCGCTGCGCCAGAGGAACGACGTAGGTAAGCGTCTTCCCCGAGGCGGTTCCGGTGACGGTCACCACGTGCTCGCCGCTCAGCGCCGCCTCGATCGCCCGCGCCTGATGGACGTAGAAGCGCTCGATGCCGAGTTCCGCGAGTATCTGCTGGACGGTCGGGTGCAGTTCCACGTCGAGGTCCGCGTACTGCCCATCACGCGCGGGCACCTCGCGCAGCCACTCGATCTGACCGCGGTAGTCTGAATCAGACCGGATATCCTCGATCAGTCGCCCGAGGTCCATGAAGTCGCGACTCTCCGCTCACCCCTCATCCGGCTCATCCTCGTCCGATCCGACGCGTTCCTCGGCGTCTTCCTTCTTCTCAAAGAGCCCGGCCAGCCAGACGCTCAGAAAGTAGAGAGCGACCATC
>JBNJEK010000132.1:0-11708 GCA_051745855.1 Armatimonadota bacterium | reverse complement strand
GGTGATCTCGTCCTCGCGCAGCTTGTCCACCCCGCCGACAAGGTGGAAGATCGGCATCGAGGGCTGATAGCTCGGGTTGAGGTAGTCGGCGATGTACTTGCCCGCGAACTCATCGCCCAGCCACGTGGAGATGTCGTGCTGACAGAAATTCGGGCCATAGCCATCGTACGAGCAGATGGCATTGACATTGCCGAATGCATCATGCAGCGCCGCGTCGCAGGGCGAGGCGGAGACCAGCGCGCCGAGCAGCGGCATCGGCGTGGCGGCGTCCATGTCGGCACTGACCTCGTCGGCGATGCGGCCAAGTTCGGGCTTGAGTTCGAGGTAGAGGTCCAGCGGGTGGCCGAAGCGTGCGTTCTCCATCAGCAGCGAGCAGAAACGACGCGCGACCTCGCGCATGGCCTCATCGCGATCTTCGTGGGACATCTCCGCGGAGGGGTAGCCCCAGATGTCCGACAGCAGGATGTTCCCGAGGCCCTCGGCAGTGTCGCCGGCTCGATTCTCGACGGTGGCCTTCACGGTCAGCGAGGTGATCGCCTCGATGATGCCGGTACCGAACTTCAGCGGGGTGCGGAACTCCTCGTCGTCGAAGATCGGCTCAATGTCAACGAGCTTGATATCAGTATCCACGTGCGGCTCATCCTCTCACGGTGTGTCGGTGGCGTGTGTGGCTGAGATAGATTTCGCGACCAGGAGGCCGGGACCTGCCGCACGGAAGAGTGTGGGCAAGCCTGCCCGTCGGTCGTTGTTGTCAGCCGTTGACGTTGTGGCCCCGGCGCCCTCGCCGGGGAGGCGTTGGTCTGCGAACGACACACGGCCGCGCCACAAACGACGTACGAGCGTGTCGTTCGGTGGGCGTTCGCTCTTAGCTGCCGTTCAATCCAGCCTCACGATCGACAGGTCGTCGATGTACACCTTCCCGTCCGGATCCCAGCCATCGACCAGCGGGAGGAACATCACGTTCGCGACGTCCTTGCCACCAACCTGAGCAGTGATCTCGCCCGCCGCGGCGATCGGCTGCCAGCGGCCCTTCGTGGGAATGATCTCGCTGGTGAAGCCGCCCGGAAGATTGCTCCCGGCCTCATCACGCGGTGTCGCCATGACCGCCACCGTGCCAATGGTCTCGATGTCCTCAGGCACGTAGACGAAGGCCGTCATCGCGTACTTGCCGGGTTCGAGGTTGAGTATCTGCGTCGGGCCGCCGCGCTTCATGCCGTCGAAGCAGAGGGATGCCTCTCCGGTGTGCGCGACGTCGGTGCTGCGATAGTTCTCGCCGATGCCGAACTTCACCCATGGGTTCCAGCCGGTGGGCCAGTCGTCGCCCTCCTCGAAGGAGGCGTTGACGTTCAGCGGCTCAGCCTCGCCGGTCGCGACTCGCAGCAGAAGCTCCGCGTTCTGCCGCACCATCTCGAACTCCGCGTTTTCCGCGAGGTCCGCCACGCGGGCGCGCACCGCGTCGCTTTCCTGAACCCACTCGTAAAGCTGCCACATGCGGTCAGTGCCCCAGCCGGAGCCGGTGGTGGCGGCGTAGCGGGTGGGCGGCAGCGGGTGCACCAGCACCGGATCGTCCTCGAACTCGCGCGCCAGGCGCAGGCGCTTCTGTGCGTAGGCCACCGGCGCGAAGTTGCTCTCAAGCTGTGCCAGCGCCTCTTCCTCGGTCTCGGGAGCCGCAATTCTCTCAGCGCGAGGATACGCCAGCGCGGAGGCCTCGTAGTACTCGAAGGCCCGCATCAGCAGTTCGCCACGCGCGCGCTGCTTGTCGGTGCCCGCGTTCGCGACGGCCTCCTCAAGCCACTCGCGGCACTGCGCGATCTCCTCAGGCGTCACGTCCGCGAGGTAGGTGGGCGTGTTGAAGCGCAGGTACTGCCCGCCCTCGCTGAACCATGCCGAATCGAGGATACGCTCCGTCCAGAACTGCTCCCAGAATTCGTAGTAGCTACGGAGCGCATCTGCCGACTCCGGGCCGCACGTGCGCTCGAACCACTCATCGAGGAGCGCATCCACGTCGGCGTCAGGGTCCCAGTTGAGCGCGAGGTAGATATAAAGCTTCGGGCCCTCGCCGAAGTTCGGGTAGGCCTCGGCGTAGAGTGCCTGCACGCCCTGCTCGTGGCCCCAACGGAGGTACTCGGCCATCTTATGCGGGTAGTAGCGCGGAAGTGCATAGGGGGTCCCGTAGATGTAGTCGTACCAGCCGATCGTCTCGGCCACCTCCGCCCAGTCGCGCGTAAGCTGCTTGCCGTGCTCCTCGATCTCGGGGTGGATCCACTTCATCCGGTCGTAGGTCATGTAGGGGATGATCCGCGGATGGAGCGTGATCCCGTTCGGCGGTTCGACCACGTTGTTGTATGCGAGGAGGCCGAAGTACTTGTCCGGATGGTGCTCCAGCACGCCCTCGACCACCTCGTTGCACCACTCGTAGTAGAGATCGGAGTAGTCAACATTGCCGAGGAAGTTCTCCTCACCGCTGATCTTCGCCATGCAGTCCTCGCACTGGCAGAAGTTGCGGTTGTCGTTGATCCCGAGCGAGTACGATGTGCGCGACGGGTCCTCATCGAAGTACTGTGTGATATTGCGGATTGCCTCGTCCACGATTCCCTCGGCGGTGAAGCAGGGCTGCCAGCCCTCCTCGCGCGTCGGGACGTAGCGCTCGCCGTCGATGATCGGGAAGAAGTGGGGGTGGGTGTCCTTGTATGTCTCCCAGTGGAAGAGCCGGCGCAGGTTGTGATGGAACTGGACCGTCCCGTGCATCCCGTGACGCACGGCCCAGTCATGCTGCGCTCCACGGGAGCCGCTCATGAGGCGGGAGATGAAGACGGGCTCATCGATGACGGCCTCGTCGGGGATGGTGATGGTGGCCTGTGGCGGCACGTCGCGCCCGTGCTCGCCGGGAAGCAGCCAGCGGACGCCGAGAAAGCGCTCGAGGAAGTCGTAGACGCCGAACTCCGTGCCGCTGTCGGTGGCGCCGACGATGACGATGCTGTCAGACTCCGGGAACTGGATCGTGAACGCGTCAACGCTGTCGCCGGCAAGCTCGATCGACTGCGCCAACGCGTAGGGGGTGTCACCGACGTGGATCGCTGCCATGCCCTCGATGGGTTCGGTGACGATCTCGACGCTCGCGCCGCTGGCCTCTGCCACACAGTCGGCGAGTTCGTTGGCGGCGCGGTTGATGCGATCGCCGGCGTCCTCGGGAATGACGATGCAGGCGGTCGCGTCACCGCCATCGACGATCGTCACCGGCGCGGCGCACGCTGCGACCGCCATCAACATCGTGATCGTTACAGCAAATGCCAGATGTCGCATGATTGCCTCCTTGTATTGATGGTCGAGCGCGTCGTTGGTCGTTGTGGAGGGGCCGGAGAAAACGGAGATGTCGTCTATCTCCGGACGATGCCGGCCCGGTCGTTCGCCGTCGTCTTTGCCGTATCGTGCGGACGAACGACAACGACAACGACCGGGCCGGCATCGCGAGGAGTTCGCAAACGACGCGAACTCTCGCTCTCCGGCCCCTCCACAACGGCACCATCAGTCCGGCAACCGAATCAACCGCAGGTCATCGAAGTAGACGACCTTGCCCGGCGGAAAGTTTCGCGCCCAGACGCCCGAGCGGATCCTTGCGGCGCCATCGGGGGGCGCCGTGGCATCCATCACCGTCGCCACCGTGTGCCACTGGCCGGGCGTCGGCGTGATGCTCGCGGTGCCGCCTGCCGACAGGTTCCGATTCTCGTCGGTGGTGGTGCGCAGGCTCAGGTCGATGAAGCCGCCCTCCGGCTGTCCCTCGGGCAGATAGACGCTCGCCACGAGGCAGTAGCGCCCCGGCTCGAACTGCACCGACTGGTGCGGGCCGCCGTACTGCACGCCCTCGGCGATGATGCCGAAGTCGCCGGTGCTCGCGGCCTCCTCCGAGCGTATGAGCGCGCCAACCCCGTCCTGCAGCCAGTAGCTGGTCCCGGCGGCCTGCGCGCCGTCGCCCTCCTCAAAAGACGAGTTCGCGTTCAGCGGCTCTGTCGCCGGGTCGAGCGTGGTGAGCATCGTCTCCGCGTGCATCCGCAGCCCCTCCGGCGTGTCCGCACCGGTCAGGTCGGCCAGCGCATCGCGCACCGCTTCTGAGCGGGACGCCCAGTCGAAGAGCGTCCACACGTCACTGGCCGCCCAGTCGAGGCCGCCGATCGCCGGCCGACGGTCGATGTCCGTGCCATGATGCAGGAACGGGTGGCCGCTGAAGGTCTCCTTCGAGAGCGCGCGGCGCTTCTGTGCCATCTCCGAGCGCATCTGGACCCCTCGCAGAAAGCCGAGGGCGTCGTGCTCGGTCGCAAGCTCGGGCGTGGGCTCGCTGCGCGGGTAGGCGATCGCGGAGGCCTCGTAATACTCGAACGCGCGCAGCAGCAACTCCGCGCGCGCCTGCTGGTCCTCGGTGCCCGCATCAGCCACTGCGGCCTCGAGCCACTGGCGTGACTGCGCGATGTCATCCGCCGTAACGTCTTCGAGATAGCTGGGCGTATGGAAGGGCAGATACTGCCTGCCTCGCGTGTACCACTCTGATTCGAGAATCCGGCGCGTCCAGAAGTCCTCCCAGTGGTCGTAGTAGGCGCGGAGGTGTGGCGCGGCATCCTCGCCGACCGCCAGCGCGTACCACTCATCCAGCAGCGCGTCCACGTCCTGCGTCGGGTCCCACTGCAGCCGCAGGGAGACGTAGAGTTTCGGCCCCTCGCCGAAATTCGGGTAGGCCTCGGCGGTATGCCCGCGGACACCGTTCTCATGCGCGAAGCGGTAGTACTCGCCCATCACGTGCGGGTAGACTCGGGGCACAAGGTAGGAGGCGCCGTAGATGTAGTCGTACCACCCGACGCTTCCGGCCGCGTCCGCCCAGCGCCGGGTAAGCTCCTCGGCGGCCGCCCGCGCCTCCGGATCGATCCACTGCATGCGGTCGTAGGTCATGTAGGGGATCAGCCGCGGGTGCATCTCGACACGGTCCGGCGGCTCGAAGATTTCTGAGTAGGCAAGGAAGCCGAACCACTTGTCCGGATGCTCCGCCAGCACGCCCTCGACCACCGCGTTGGCCCAGGTGATGTACCGGTCGGTGAGGTGGTCGCGGTTGACCATGTTCTTGCGGCCCGGGTCAAGCGCCGTGCAGCTTTCGCACATGCAATGCCTGCCGCCGTCGGTGACCCCGAGGGAGTAGCTCTCCGCCTCAGGGTGTTCGTCGAAGTGCGCCACGATGCGCTCGACCGCCGTGTCCACGATCCCCGGCGCGGTCAGGCACGGCTGCCACCCTTTGTAATGCGTCTCGGCAGGTGGGAAGTAGCGCTGGCCGTCACGGATCGGGAAGAATTCGGGGTTCTCCTCCACGTCGGAGTGCGGGAACAGCTTGTAAAGCTGGTGGTGGAACTCGATCCGCGAGTGGAGGCGATTGCGCCGCGCCCAGAGCTGTTGCGCGGGCGGGCGCAGGCCGAAGTACTTACGCGAGAAGAACGCAGGTTCGTCGCGCACGGCCTCATCGGGCACCTCGATCGTGGCCATCTCCGGAACGTACGTGCCATCATCGCCGGGCATCAGCCAGCGGACGCCGAGGTAGCGTTCGAGGAATTCGTAGACGCCGAACTCGGTGCCCCAGTCGGTCGGGCCGAGGATGACGATCGACTGCGCATCCGGGAACTCGATGACGAAGCCGTCGCCGTCGAGGTCGCCGAGTTCAGGATCGAGCGCCTCCACCACCGGCGTGCGCCCGACGTGGATCGCGACCACGCCTGCGGGCGCCTGCTCTACCAGCGGCAGTTCGGCCCCGCTCGCGCGAGCGATGAGCGCCTGCATCTCCGAGACGGCCTCCGCAAGCTGCTCGGAGGCGTCAGGTTGAAGCACGATCGCGGCCCGCGCCTCGCCGTCCTCGACGATGGTGAGTGGTGCGGCCATGGCGCAACTGGTCGCGGCAACAAGCGCCAGCGCTGTCAGCGTTCTCATGTCCGTCCCCTCCGCATCAGATGTACCTGCGCAGCACCTCGAAATTGTGCTCGATCGCCGCTATCGGGTCGTCGGTGGGTGCGGTCTCGAAGGCGATCCACTCGTCATAGCCGATCTCGCGCAGGGCGTCGGCGACATCCTGCAGATCGACCTCGCCGTCGCCGAGCAACTGCGCGCCGGCCTCCTTGGCGTGGACCATCTTCACGCCCTCGGTCCCCAGCGCCCGGATCATCGCGACCGGATCGAACCCGTTGTTCTTCAGGTTGCCCATGTCGAAGTATATGCCGACCTGTGGATGGTCTGCGATCTCGATCACGCGCTGCATGGTCTCGAGGTCCACGGTGCACTCCACGGCCATCACCAGTTCGGTGTTGCCCGATTCCTCGATCGCCTCGCGGATTCCTCGCAGGTCCGGCTCAAGACGCGGGTCGTCGAGGTCAGGCTCCATCGGGCCGAAGTGGGGGAGGAGGATGCCGGCGCAGTCCAGCTCCGTCGCGGCCTCGATGGCGCTGCGCAGCATCTCCTTGCCGGCCTCCCACTCGTCTGCGTCAGTGGTCAGGCAGTTCGCCTCGCGGTAGATGCCGAGCGACAGCGAACTGATGGCCAGCGAGTACTCCTCCGACAGCCCGCGCAGTTCGTCGCGGCCATCCTCCTCGAAGACCATCATCCCGTGCATCTGCGGGTTGTCCTTCGGGATCAACTCGATGCCATCGAAGCCGAGATCGGCGGCGCGTCGGAACTTCTCCTCGATGGTGAGGTCGTGGCCCATCAGGTTCTCTCGGATGGCGCATTTCATGACGGGTCGCTCCCACAGGGCGGTGGATATCTGGTCAACGCACAATTGACCGCGCGGGAGGAGATGACCTCCGCGCGGCCGCGTGTTTGTCCCCGCCCTCCGGGAGGAGGCCACGTGCGCCTCCTCGGCGAATTCACGCGTCCGAAACCAGGCCGCGTAAACGGTGGAGCGTAATCATGACGTCATCATCGGCCGACAGTCCGTTGTCATTGAAGCCCGACTTCGATGAGTCCGCCGCGCGCTGGGAGGCGTTCTGGCAGGCTTCCCACGGCGAAGCCGGGGTCATGCTCGATCGCCCGCCGGTTGTTATCACCTGCCCGGCCCCTGACGTCGAGCCTGCGCCGCGGCCGACGTACTGGACGATGCTCAACGATCCGATCGGGGAGGTCGTGGCCGCCGCCGACGCGTGGGTGCGGTCGGTGCACTGGGGTGGTGACGCGATGCCACAGTTCTCGCCGGGGTTCGGCCCCGACGTCTTCGCGGCGTTCCTCGGGGCGGAGCTTGAGTTTTCGCGGGAGCAGGAGCACGCAACAAGCTGGGCGGTGCCCTTCGTGGAGGACTGGAGCGAGGCGCTGCCGCTGGAGATCGACCGCGAAGGTCGCTCCTGGACGCGCATGCGCGAGTTGACGCGGGCGATGGCGGAGATCGCGGACGGGCACTGGCTGGTCTCACACCTCGATCTGCACTCGAACCTCGACGCGCTTGAGAGCCTTCGCGGCGCCACTGCTCTATGCACTGACCTTTACGACTGCCCGGAGTTGGTTCGCGAGGCGAACGACCAGGTGCGAGCGCTTTATGAGCCGATCTCGGAGACGCTTTTCGAGGACGGGATGCTCAGCGATGCCGGCACCGGCGCGGGGTGGATCCGAGGCTGGCACGGCGGGCGATGCAACACCATCCAGTGTGACTTCGCCGCGCTCATCGGCCCGGAGCACTTCCGGGAACTGGCCGCGCCGGACTTGCGCGCCGAGGCGGAGTATCTCGACCGCTGCATCTACCACTGGGACGGTCCGACCGCGCTCTGCCACATGGACGACCTGATGGCGATCGAGGAGATCGACTGCATCCAGTGGGTCCCGGGCGCCGGGAATCCGCCACTGGTTGAGTGGCTGGACCTGCTGGAGGAGGTTCAGAAGCGCGGCAAGAGCGTGATGTGCTACGGGAGCATCGAGGACGTTCCCCGTTTCCACGAGCGCCTCGACCCGTCGCGGCTCTTCTACATGCTCAGCGCGCCGAATCGTGATGAACTGGAGCGGACGCTCGAGTGGATCGAGCGGAACTCATGACGGCGCGCCCGCAGGAGCGCACGCGGCTAACTTGACGGACATTCGGCTGATCGGCGGCGGGCGAAGTAGAGGCCCAGCAGGACCAGTGCGGCTCCGAAGATCTGCAGGGCCGTCGGACGCTCGCCGAGGAGCAGCACCGCTGTGATCAGTGCTACGACGGGTACGATGTACTGGTAGACAGCCACCCGCGACGCGCTGGTCTTCGAGATCCGCCAGTACCACGCCATGAAGCCGAAGGTGCCCGCGAGCACCACCGTCCAGAAGAGCGCGCCCCACTCCGCGGCGCCAAGGGCGCCCCAGTCGGCCGTGACCGCATCGTGTGCGCCGAACGGGACCACCACGATCAGGCCGAACAGGAACGCGAATGTGACCACTTTCAGGGCGCCGTAGCGGGTCATCAGCGGCTTGCTGACAACCATGAAGAGCGCGTAGCCGAAGGCCGATGCGAGCATCAGCAGGTCGCCGAGCACCCGGGTTTCGGGCACATGCTCAGCGCCCGCGCCACCGAGGATCACCATCGCGCATCCGCCCATCGCCGCGGCGATGCCTATCCAGTTCGCGCGCGTGATTCGCTCGTGCCCGAGGGCCGCGGCCATCAATGCGGTGAAGATCGGCGCGCTGGAGAAGAGAAGCGACCCCTCGCCCGCCTCGGTGAGATCGAGGCCAGTCACGAACAACACCTGCTGCACACCCATGATCAGCACGCCCGCCGCCGCGATCTGCAGCCACATCTTCCGGCTGTTCCCGCGCGTGAGTTGCCCTCGCCACGCCAGAACCGCCAGCAGCATGACGGTGATGAGCACGAAACGGGTCGCCAGCAGGCCCGGTGCGGGGATGAAGTCCATCAGGTACTTGTACGCAACGAAGTTCCCGCCCCAGAAAAGCGCGACGAGCAGCAGGATCGGGTCGAGGAACGCCCCGCAACTCTCCTCGATCGCGTCGGGCTCGGACGGGACCGGTTGTGGTCCATCAGGCATGGGTGACTCCTGGTCGTTCGTCCTTCCATTCCGTAAAAAAAGCGCTATGCCATTGAGTCGCGAACGTCTACGACATACAGGATGTACAGGATACATAGGATGAGGGCAACGGCCCCCCGGGTGATTTCTCGTGGCCGTTTATCCTGTTCATCCTGTCCATCCTATAAGACGCTGTTTTGCCGTTGCGCCGGAAGCGGCGACGACATACAGGATGTACAGGATACATAGGATGAGGGCAAATGCCCCCCGGGTCAGATCACCTGCCGTTTATCCTGTTCATCCTGTCCATCCTGTAAGACGCCGTTAGCATCTGCTCCCGCAGGGGTATCAGCACCGTCTCCGGTGCGTCGGTCGGCGGGGAGATCGCGAACATGGTGAAGCCCGGCGCGCCGAGCCGCCGCGCGAGGTTGATCTTCGCCGCAAGCTCTTCAGGATAGTACATCTTCTGATTGCCCGAGCGCAATCCGATGCCGGCGTAGACGGGGAGGTACTCGCCGACGCGTTCGAGGATCAGCGAGACCGTCTCCTCGTACGCCGCGTTATCTGCAACATACGACATCGGGCAGAGCGCGTCCAGCAGCCCCTCGCGGCACCACAGGTCCCACTCCTGCCCGACCCTCAGCTTCGCCTCCTCCGGCGGCATGGCGAAGACCGCCGCTGAGATGATCGCATCCGGGTCCTCGGCGCGGACGGCCGCGCTGGTTCGCCGCACCGCATCAGTGATCAGGTCGGCGCGCTGGTCCATCCACTCATCGTAAAGCGCGCCGCCCTCGAGACAATCGTCGGGCCAGTTCGGCACCGCGTGCCCGATGCGCTCCTCGAAGTTCGCGCGGCAGTCGTCGCAGAAGCAGACGTCGCTGCGGCTGTAGCGGATGAAGTCGTACTGCACGCCCGCGATGTCGTAGTCGCGCACAAGCTCCGCCATCGCGTCCTCGACGAGCTGAAGGTTCGCCTCATTGCTCGGACACAGCCACGGCCAGTCCTCTCCGGCGGCGGTCTTCTGCCAGCGGCCCTCTTCGCGCATCTGCTGTGCGTAGTCGCTGTCGGGCGAGCCGATGTTGAAGTTGTTCACGTAGCAGTGCAGGTCGATGCCGTGTCGCTGACAGGCCACGAGACAGTCCTCGATCAGGTTTTCATTGTCGAAGGGAATGCTTGAGATCGGACCGAGCGCGGAATTGTAGTACGCCGTCTCGCCGCGCCGCACGCGCATCACGGCCGCGTTCAGGCCGCCCGCGGCCATGCGGGCGAAGATGTCCTCCGGGTCCTCGATCCGGTGGCTGTGTGTCCACGCGCCTCGGAACTCTACCGCGGGCGGCTCCACCATCCGCTCCACGGTCACCGGGAAGCGTCGCTGTGTGGTGACGGTCTCGCCCGCGTGATCGTAGCTGACGGTGCCGGTCAGGATCATCTGGCCCGCGACCGCGTCCGGCAGCGCCATCGCGACCTCACACCGGCCAAGTTGCAGGTCGTCGGCGAAGGGCTCCAGCGCGTCCTCACCGAGCGTGACGCTGCCTTTCGCGAGGTCGCCGAGCGATGCGGTGCAGGTCACCGACGTCGCGCCCTCAGGTACGACCGGGTCGAAGATCATCCGCGTAACGCCGGGAGAGAGAAGGAGCGTCTCGCTCGGCCGGCAGAAGTCGTGTTGCCGGGCGGCGGGGAATGCCTCGCGGGCCACGCTGGAGATGCGCAACTCGTCGATGGCGCCCTCAAACCAGTCATTGCCGACCGAGCCGAGGCGCAGTTCGCCACCGGATGCCACGTTCACCGTCCCGGACATGCGGACTCTGGCGAGTTCGCGGCCGTTGAGCCACAGCTTCGCGCGCTCGCCGTCCCATGTCAGCGCGGTGTGATACCAGCGACCCGGCATGATGACCTCGCCGCCGCCCCGCAGGATGTGATTCGTGGCATCCTGATCGTAGACATGCCCCATCAGGCGACGTCCCTCGAAGATGCTGATCAGGTAGTGCTCCCAGTACTGCACGATCCGCTGGCGGTGTGCCGGGTCTTCGCAGGTAGTGCGGAACCACAGTTCGACCGTGAGTTGATCCATCCCGCGAAGCTCGTCGGGTGTCTCCGCCGGCAACACCGCCTCGCGTTCGTCCAGCGAGAGGGCCTGTCCGGAGACGCCCTCGACGCGCAGCACCTCGGTGACGCGCTCGCGGTCCTCACCTTCGACGACAATTCCGTGCAGGCCGAGCGGGCCGGCGTCGACGATATGCTCGCCCTCATCGTCGAAGTGGTAGAGCAGCAGTGTGTGTTCGTCGGCCTCAAGTGGCGTGACCACCTGCGCGGGGCAGACTGCGGTCAGGCAGAGGACAAATGGTACGGTACACACTGCAAGCCTCGACATGGCAGACACCTCCCACGACGGTGTGTCGAACACGCATTGCTCATTTCTCATGATGCGCGGCGGCACCTGCGTCTGCATAGGTGAGAGTATGGAGTAGGTGGCGAGGGAGTGAAGTCGCTCATGCGGTCTCACGGGCGGCGTGATGGCATGGGGATGCAGGAAGATCGCCCTTTGCCGCGAATAATTGAACTGACGCTCCAATTGCGGTGCGTGTGACGCATCGGGCACGCCGCGGCTCAAATTGCACGGACGGAGGGTGACATGATGCGTGTTGTGATAGCGATCACTCTTGCAGCGCTGATGCCGGTCATGTGCGTGGCGCAGGATAACCTGGTGGAAAA
>JBNJEK010000131.1:0-11732 GCA_051745855.1 Armatimonadota bacterium | reverse complement strand
AGCATGCAGCAGGACCGGAAGAAAGCGATCGAGTTTCGGAGAGAGCAGATCTGGTGGATACTTCTGCCGCTGGTGATGGCGGTTGCCGTCGCGGTCGTGATGCCTGCGATCGAGCGCTATCAGCAGGAAGGTGAGCAGCGACGCTGTCTGCACAACATGCGGAACCTCGCCCTCTGGACGCTGACATACGCGGCAGACAACGAGGGAATGTTGCCGACCGGCCCGGACTGGTCCGGCGAGATAGCGGAGTACGTCGAAGATCCCGATGCCCTTGTCTGCCCTGCGGCGGACCCCGAGGGCCCTGCCGTCAGCTATGTGCTCAACCCCAACCTGCGCGGCCAGGATGTCAGTGGCATCGAGAAGCCGGAAGAGGTCGTGCTCATATACGAGGGCAATGTCGGTGAGGTCGTGGAGCGTCACGATGGAGGCGCAAACTACGCCTTCGCCGACGGATCTGTGCGGTGGCTTGAAACGCCGCCAGCATCGCTCACGATTGCCGACGTCAACCAGCCCTGACAGGGGCACATGCACGCGCCATGCGAATCCCCGACAGCCTCAATGCGTCCCCCGGAGGTCCCCATGAAGATCGGACATCGCACAATGAACCTCGGCCTGCCGATGATGGAGGCGATCGCGGCGGCGGCTGAGCTTGGCTACGACGGTGTCGCGCTTGGCGCGAAAGAAGGGTGGATCGATCCTCACGACTTCAGCGATGCGCGCGCCCGCGAGATCCGCGAGGCGTGCGAGGCGCGGGGGCTGACAATCAGCGCCCTCACCGGTCGCCTCGGCAGTCTGATCGACGGGGGCGCGGATGAGCGTCTCCAGCGAGCGCTGCTGGTGGTCGAGGCGGCGAGTCGCCTGCAGACCCCGTTCGTCACCAGCCACATAGGCGTGATCCCGGATGAGCTTGACCGCGAAGATGCACAATCGATGCTCGAACGAGTGGGGACCCTCTGTGACCGCGCCGCGGAGTTGGGCGTTACCATCGGGGTGGAGACCGGACCGGAGAGCCCTGAGACATTGCGGGCGTTCATCGAGCGCCTCGGATCGGACAGATTGCGGGTGAACTACGACCCCGCGAACCTGCTGATGAAGGGCTTCGATCACATGGGGGGAGTCGAGGTCCTGGCGCCTTACATCGTGCACACACATGCGAAGGACGCCGTGCGTGATGATCCCAAGGGCAACCTTCAGCGCCCGCTGGGCGAGGGGGAAGTCGATGTCGCCGCGTGGATCGCCGAACTCAAACGCGTGGGCTTCGACGGATGGATCTGCGTTGAGCGTGAATCCGGTGATGATAAACTCGGCGATGCGCGGCGGGCGTTTGTATTGCTCAGGGGGCTCATCTGAGAGCGCTCGTTCGCGCGGCCGGCGATTCTTGCGCCCCCCGCGGAGCGGATGGTATACTCAAAAGCCCGAAGCGCGCCGCATGATGGAAGGAGCAATGACTGATGGCAGGTCATTCCAAGTGGGCAAACCGGGTCCACCGAAAGACCCGGCAGGATAAGAAGCGTTCGAAGATATTCTCCAGGTACTCCAGGGCGATCATGGTCGCGGCTCGTGAGGGCGGCGGCAATCCCGATCACAACCCGACGCTGCGCTCTCTGATCGATCAGGCCTCCTCCGAGGAGATGCCCAAGGACAACATCGAGTACGCGATCCAGCGCGGCCTCGGCGAGGTCCCGGGGATGGAGTTTGAGGCGGTCCGCTATGAGGGCTACGGCCCGGGCGGGGTCGCTATGCTCGTCGAGTGTGTGACGGACAACAACCAGCGGAGCGTTGCCGAAATCCGCAACATCATGAGCAAGCGGGACGGAAAGATGAGCGGAGCGGGTTCGGTCACGTGGATGTTCGAGCAGAAGGGCGTCATCACGGTCTCTCGCGACAGGGTGGACTACGATGAAGTCTTCCTGATCGGGGCGGAAGCGGGGGCCGAGGACATCGTCGATGATGACGAGGAATACTGGGAAGTGCGCACCGCGATGGAGGACTTTCACGTGGTGCGGGAGGCCCTGAGCGACGAGGGGATCCCGATTGAGCGAGCAGAGCTTTCGATGATCCCGACCAGCACGGTGCAGGTTCCCGATGAGCTTGCCGGCAAGCTGCTGGGTCTGCTCGAAGACCTCGACGATCACGATGACGTGCAGAACGTTTACTCCAACTTCGAGATATCAGACGAGGCGCTCGCGGCGTATGAGACAGACGATGAGTGACCGATTGAGGCGAGGTGGCGACCATGCCCGCACAACGTGACTGGAAGCTGTCGGAGACGACCCTCAGCCGTGCCGAGCAGATCCCCTACGAGGTCGCCGTCCTCCCGATCGGCGCGACCGAGGCGCACAACCTTCACCTGCCCTACGGCACCGACAGCTACCAGGTGGAGGCCATCGCCGAGGCGGCCTGTGCGGAGGCGTGGGATGAGGGCGCCGAGGTGTTGCTGCTGCCGACAATACCGGTGGGAGTAAACGAGAATACGCTCGGCTTCCCGTGGACGCTGAGTTACAAGCCGACGACGATTCTGCAGATGATCCGCGACACGGTCTCGTGCCTTGAGCACCATCGCCTTATGAAGCTCGTGATACTGAACGGACACGGTGGCAATGAACTCAAGCCCTTCCTGCGCGAACTCTTCCGCGAGACCAATGTTCAGCTCATACTCGTGGACTGGTGGATGGTGGATCCGCACGCGCTGCAGGCGACGTTCGAGGAGCCGGGGGAGCATGGCGGCGAGATGGAGACCTCGCTGATGATGCATCTGCGTCCGGAGTTGGTGGAGGTTGAACGCGCTGACGAGGGCAAGGTCCGCACGCCTCACTTCACGGGGATGCGGGAGGGCTGGGCGTGGATCGCGCGCCCCTGGGAGGTGCTGACCACGAACTCGGGCGTCGGCAATCCGGAGGCCGCCACCGCGAAGAAGGGCGAGGAGTTCATGAGCAAGTGCGTTAAGAAGATCGCCGAACTTCTCGTGGAGATGGCGAACGAGCCCCTCGACGACTGGTACCCCTACGAAAGCGACTGAGCATCGCGGAGATTGACGCGGGCAGGGTTTCGCCCGGGCGTTTGCCGGCGTTATCATTGGGGCCCGCGCACCCTGTCCGCGTCACGCGCATTCCCCACTGCATCCCGACACCACTCACTTGAGCGGAAAAAGCCTCCACGTCGGCACGAGGCGCAGGGGAGATTCAGGCGTCTCCCAGTCGAGGTCATCCAGCAATGCGAGGACCGCGCGCCTGTCGTCGTGACTGGTGGCCTGAAACGCATTGCTCAGATAGCCCTTCGACCCGTCGGCCATGCGAAGCGCCGGCGCCCAGTCATCAACTGATGCGATGATATCCTGGGGATGCGCCACGTAGACCATCGTACCCGCATCCAGACCGGCGAGAAGAGGCAGCAGTGCTCCCCGCCCGACCTGATCCACCAGCAGGTGATCGTATTCCCTCAGCAGTTCCATCCGCGACTGATTCCACGCCTCTGAGCGGAGGAAGTCGCTCACCAGCCAGACGGAATTCGCAAGCGCAAAGACGATGAGACCGGCCAGCAACCACCGGCGAGCATCGAGATGGCGGATCGCGTCGACGAAGCCGATCGCCATCAAGGGCCAGACCGGCGCGAAATAGCGAGGGCCGATCGCGTGCCGCGGGATCGCGAATGAAAGATACGCTGCGCTGATGAGCGCAAAGACGATCAGCGCGAACATCATGAAAGGATTCCGCTCCGGCCCGAAGGCCGCTCTGATGGCCGCCTGCGCTCGCTCGCCACGCGCATGGCGTGTGAGGATGAGCGTGAGCCCTGCCAGTGCCGCCACGCCGAGGATGATGTTCCCCGCATCGGTCGCCCCCCACAGGTCGAAGAGGTGATACCCGACCTTCAGCACCCTCAGGCCCAGTGCGTCGAGGGTGACCGGATCTGAGAGATCGCCGGCTCGCGTGAAGGTAGCGAGCATCGAGGGGTTCGCGACCAGGGCGCCGGACACGCCGACCGCCATGGCCCCCGTGAGCCGAGCAAGCTTCCTGCGCCCGCTCCACAGCGAGGTGAGCACAAGCGCCGCGAAGCCCACCATCGCGAAATGATAGTGCGTCAGGGCGCCGACCGCGGTCAGGAGCGCAAACAATGCGTAATCACGCATCCGCACCGGGCGTCTCTCCACGACGATCCGCACCGCCTGCCACGCGAAGGCAACCCCGACGAGGGCAAGCAGAGAGTAGTGGCGCGCCTCGCGCATGGTCTCGAGTGCAGCAGGGCTGATCATCCACACGAGCGTCGCGATCGCGGCCCACCGGTCATCATCCAGCCACCATCGCGCCGCGGCGAAGATCACCAGCGCCGCGGCGGCGTCGATGAGCGCGTTCAGCAATATGCCTGTCCATGGATGCGCGCCGAACGTAAGACAGGCCACGTGCAGCAGCCAGAAGTAGAGCGGCGGGTGCAGGTCATGTGCTGAGAGGTCGCGGGCGATGGTACGCGGGCTCATGGGCGTGGAGGGCTCCACGAATGCCTGCCACTGCTCCACGCGGACCCAGCGCGCGTAGGGCGGCTCGGTGCTGCCGGGTCGCGTCACCTCCGCCAAGCGCCCCTGCTGACCGGCCGCTGCGAGATACGAGATGGCGCCGTCGTGCGAGAAGACGGTCCGCCCCTCGATGAGCGTTGCTCGCAGGCCCAGTCCGGCGAGCAACGCGACCACGAGGATCGCAGTCGCGTGCCATCGCCGCCCCCCGGATGACGGGGCCTCCCCGGTCATCAGTCCGCGGTCAGGTCCCGCTTGATCTGATCGGCTGCCGCGACTCCGTCCGCGACCGCGCGCACCACGGTCTCTCCGCCGTTGACGATGTCGCCTCCGGCGTAGACGCGCTCGCGCGAGGTGCGCCCGGAGAGGCCGCTGGTTGCGATCAGACCTCGGTCGGTAAGCTCAACGCCGGGCAGCCACTCCGACAGATCGCCGGGCGGGGCCTGGCCGATTGCCTCGACAACAAGATCGACCTCCAGCACGCGCTCAGTTTTCTCATCAACGATCGGCCGCCGACGCCCGGACTCGTCGGGCTCACCGAGGACGGTGCTGGCCACCTTCAGACCGGTCAGTTGGCCATCCTCGGTCACGTAATCAATCGGCTGCGTGAGCAGCATGAAATGAACGCCGCGCTCGAGCGCCTCATCCCGCTCGGCCGGCCATGCCGGCATCTCGGGGAATGAGCGCCGGTAGACGAGATAGACGTCCATCGCGCCAAGTTCGCGCGCGGTTGAGGCGGCATCCATCGCGGTGTTCCCGCCGCCGAGGACCGCGACGCGCGCCGGCACCTCAAGCGGCGCGTCGGACTTTGCCCGTCGGAGGAAGTCCAGCGCATCCATCACACCCTCATCCGGACGATCCGCGCCCGGCAGACCGATCGATTCAGTCATGCCGACTCCGACGAAGACCGCGTCGAATCCCTCCTTCAGCAGGTCATCAACGGTGAGATCGAAACTCATTCGCGTCCCGAGCCGCCAGTCGAGACGGCCGGTCTCGCAACCCTCAAGTATGCACGCGATCTCCTCCGGCGCCGCCGTGGCCGTCAACCGCTCGATCGGGATCGTCTCAGATGCGACGCCGCCCGGCTCCTCCGCGGCGTCGATGATCGTGACCGAGAAGCCGTCCTGCAGCAGGCGGATAGCGCAGGCGACACCTGCCGGACCCGCGCCGATGATCGCGACACGCTCATCCCGAAGCTGCTCGGGCTGCTCCACAGCCGTCCAGCCCTGCTCGCGCGCGACCTCGCAGACGTACGCCTGAAGCTGCCGGATGGGGACGGGCCCCTCTCCGATGTGCTGCTGGATGCACGCCCCCTCGCACTGCGTCTCGGCGGGGCAGACGTACGCGCACATCTCCGGGAGCGGGTTGCTCTCGCGCAGCACCTCGTAGGCGCGCCGCTCGTCGCCCTCGGCGATCGCCGTGACAAAGCCGGGGATGTTGACGCCCGCCGGGCAACCGGTCTGACAGGTGGGCGCATGACAGTCCCGGCAGACTTTCGCGATCTCGCGCATCACGGCCGGGTTGCGCGCCTGGCCCTGCTTGAAGATCGGCTCGTAGACCTCCCAGTCGCGGACCACGCAGCCCGAGCGCCCGCCATCGCGCATGATCTGTGTGCATGACGAGCAGCAGATGCACAGCTTCGTGGGCGTCAGCGCGCCCTCCTCGACGATCTCGCGGGCGAAGTCCGGGTGCGCGAGGGCCTGGCGGCCCCAGCCGATGTTGACGGCCTCGCCAGCCTCCACGAGCGCCGCGCCCACGTTGGGGCCGAACTCCCGCAGCCACGTGTACCCGGTGGCCATCAGCGGCATCTCCGGGACCTGAGGCGCGAGGTCGCGGTGGATCTCGACCATCGTCGCCACGTCGGTCAGCGGGTGCTCGTCCGGCACGTAGCCACCAACTTCGTGAGTGTCGTAGGGGCGTTCAACGTGCGGGTTGTAATAAGGGCTGCCGTATGCGACGTTGATCAGACAGACTCCCATCTCCTGAAGCTCGTTGATCAGCCGCACCGGCTCCGTCAGGTCCGGCTCCATCGATCCGTCCTGCGCCATGCCGAAGCCCCACGGATAGGGGATCGCGTCGTACACGTTGAGCCGACTCACCACCGCGATCTCCGGGACCTCTTCGCGGATACGCGCCACGACCTCGCGCAGCATCCGGGTGCGATTCTCGTAGCTGCCGCCGTAGCGGCTGTCCTCACGCGTGAACGCGTTGAGAAGTTCGAAGAGCAGATAGCCGTGGCACGCCTTCACGTCCACCGCGTCGAAGCCGGCGTCACGGGCGCAGCGGGCGGCGTCTACGTAGGCCTGCTGAAGCTCGTCAAGCTCCTCATCGGTGATCACCGGGTAGTCCTCGGGCAGATCATGCTTCGGGTCGAGGATCGGGTGGCGGTAAGCGATGACCGGCGCGGCCGCGGCCTCAGGCTTCGAGTAGCGGCCGGAGTGGGTAAGCTGAGCGATCGTCACCGGGCGGTGGTCGCCGCCGAACTCGTCGGCGGCGGAGCGGTAGATCAGGTCGATCATCCGCGCAAAGTCCTCGGTGGTTCCCTCATGCAGCCAGAGTTGGCGGGGGTTGGCCCGGCCGCGGTGGACGACCGCGGTGGCCTCCAGCCAGATGAGGCCCGCCCCGCCACGAGCGAAACGCTCGTACCGCCTGAAAGTAAGGGCTTCGGGGCGGCCATCGGCGGATCCGTCGCAGCCTTCGACGGGGTGGATGCCGATCGCATTGGGCATCTGCAGCGGCCCCGCCTCCTGCGGCTGTGCGAGAACGCTGACGTTTTCGGTGTAAGGAAGAGAGATGCCGAGATCATCAAGCTTCTCCGCGATCTCGGCCCAGGAATCGAAGTCGAACTCTTCGTGCCGGGACGGCATTCTGACATCCATGGACGCGACGCTCCGTTCGATGAATTTGCTCAACTGCCATGCTGCTATCGGCATATTACGCCGTCGGGCGGGGCAATCCTTCCGTCATGCCGTGAGAGCGCCGCCGATGTGGCGGCGCTCTCGTGGGTGCTCCAGGCGGCCGGTCATTTTTCAGGCGATCGTCTCGCCGGTATCTGCGTCAAAAAGATGCGCGCGCTCGAGATTCAGCGCCACTTCGAGCGCCTCCCCCTCGCTTGCGCAGGTCGCGCTGTCGAGGGAGGCTACGAGGCTGTGCTCGCCGGCTCTGAGATAGATCATCGATTCCGCGCCCATCGGTTCGACGACTTCCACCTCTGCCGCGACGGTGTTGCCGGGCCGTGGCGTCACCGGGCCGGGCAGCGATGCGTCGTGGATGTCGGTGGGGCGGATTCCGAAGACGATGAGGCCGTTGGCGCGCTCGCGCACCGCCTCAATATCACAGAAACGCTCGGGCAGCACCACCGAAAGCCCCTCAGCCTCGACGGTCAACTCCTCGCCGTCATCGGTGAGCAGGGCGTCGATGAAGTTCATCGCGGGACTGCCGATGAATCCGGCGACAAAGCGGTTGGCGGGATGGTCGAAGATCTCCTGGGGGCTGGCGCACTGCTGGACCTCGCCGTCGCGCATGACCGCAATCCGATCGCCCATCGTCATCGCCTCGACCTGATCGTGCGTGACGTAGATGGTTGTGATGCCGAGGCGGCGGTGCAGCTTGATAAGCTCCGCGCGCGTCTGGATGCGCAACTTCGCGTCAAGATTCGACAGTGGCTCGTCCATCAGAAAGACCGCCGGTTCGCGCACTACCGCGCGCCCCACCGCCACGCGCTGGCGCTGGCCACCGGAAAGCTGTCCGGGCTTGCGGTCGAGGTAGTCAGCGATCCCAAGCATCGACGCAGCGTCCCGAACCCTCCGCTCAATCTCCTCGCGCTCCAGCTTGCTTAGTTTGAGGCTGAACGCCATGTTGTCGTACACGGTCATGTGCGGGTAGAGGGCGTAATTCTGAAAGACCATAGCAATGTCGCGGTCTTTCGGCGAGAGGTCATTGACGCGGCGGTCACTGATGAATATATCCCCTGAGGACGGCTCCTCGAGGCCGGCGATCATGCGCAGGACTGTAGTCTTGCCGCAGCCTGACGGCCCCACCAGCACCAGGAACTCGTGGTCCTGGACCTCGAGGTCCACGCCCCTGACCGCCTCGGTTTGTCCGAACCGCTTGGAGAGTGTTGCCAGGCGGACTTCTGCCATCTCGTCGGAAACCTCCGAAGGCCTGCGAGGGAGCTTCAACGACGTCCCGGCCCCCACATCGCCCGTCTGCGGCGACCGGCGAGGAGTATCCCACACGGCCAGCGGACTGTCAAGATTACGCGTGGCGCCCCCCCCAGCCAGCGCGCCGACCTGCTGGCTCCGCTCAGTCTCGTTCCGCGATCACCACTGACACCGTCTTCTCAATCACCGGCAGCGATGCCGCGTTCATCCCCACGACAGTGATCTCATGCACCCCTGGGTCCTCGTATGACGTATCCCACGGATAGCGGAAGGGGCGCGCATTCGTGATCGCCTGCCACTCGCCATCAACGTAAAACGCGACAACGTCAACGTTCAACTCAGAGCCCGGCTCGGCCTGCACCTCGACCTCACCGCTCAACTCGGCCGGTGGCGCGCCAACGACGGCGACGTCGATGTCATCCTCCGCCACGACGCCGAGGCGGGCGAGCGCAAGTGGATGCTCGGTCGGAGGCGGCTCGCCGGCCGTTTCGGGCGATGGCTCGGGTTGGGGCGAGGCAGGCGGCTCGACATCCGGCTCCTCAGGCACCTCCAGAGGCCCGAAAGGCTCCTGCTCCGTCGGCTCTGAGGACGACGCCGGTTCTGTGATCGGAGGCAGCGAGGCCACCATGTCCGAGACGTCCGGCAGTCGGCCGAGGAAGTAAGAATTGTCCACCATCTCCCGATAACGCTCAAGGAACTCCCGGGAGCAGGTGAGCGAGTAGTTGTTTTCGGCGAGACCGGTCCCGATCGTGTCCACGGAGAACCAGGTCACCATCTTCACCCGCGGAAACTCGGTCTGCAGCGACTCGTAAAGCTTCGTCATCTGCTTCACGCCGAAGTCTGTCACGTCGTGATCACATGCCGCGCAATGGTGCGTCGCCGCATATTCACAGATAGCGATGGGCTTGGTACCCGCGTGAAGGTCGTAGACGTACCGGAGATGCTCGCGCGGGTCGTCGATCGCGGGCTTGGTGATGTCGCCATCGTAGTGATGCACCGAGTAGATGTTGACCCCGACCCAGTCAACCCATGCGTCCCCGGGGTAGTAGTCGTCGATGGTGCTTTGCGGAGTGGCGAACGGGACCCACGCCATGATGACGTTCGGAGCAAGTTGCCGGGCGACACGCGTAACGAGTTTCCACTTCTCGATGTATCTCTGCGGGTCGCCGGAGTACGCCTGCCACGTCCCGTTCATCTCCGAGGCATAGCGGAGGAAGATCGGACCCTCGGTCCGCGCGGCGGCCTCCATCCAGCCTCGCAGGTAGTCGTCATCATGCACCGGATCAAGCCCGTCGTTGGGCTCCCAGGCGATGTGCGGCATGATCCCGCGCTGATGCATCTCGCGAACCCAGCGGAAGGGGAAGGGCGAGCCGTAGCCGACGTAGCGGAAGTAGCTCGCGTGCTCGACCCCCACGATTCGCTCGAACTCGTCGATGTCGCCGCCGCTGTTGTGATCGAGGTCGATGTACGCGCCGAGGTAGCAGCCCTCGACGGGTATATAACCCGATGCCAGCGCCGGTGAAGACACGATCAGGCCCGCCAGCATTATCCCCGCCAGCGGGCAGATGAAAAGGCTTCGTCCGATGAGTGTGAGCATTGATGTGAATCTTAGCGCGTGAGCGGGTCTTCTGTCAATGCCGTCCATGGCGTCCGGGTTGCGACGGGCCGAATGGCCTATCCGTCTGCCGGCTCGGATGTTCCACCTGTGACTGCCCGTCATGCTCGCTCAGGCGCTCCTTAACGCACCCTTGCAGATCCACCTCAGGCAGCGGCAGTCAGTTCAGACTGTCCTCAGCAGCGGGTTCCCCGGCACGGACGTCGGCCCGCAGGTGCACACGTAATCCTCCGGACCCTGCCCGAGTTCCTCATGGCTGAACTCCGCCCACATCTCCGGCGTCTCGTCGCAAAATGAGATCGGCACCTCACTGTCGTACCGGCGGATCTCATCCACGTAGAAGCGCAGAATATCCAGTCGAAGATCGTGCGGGAACATCTGCTTGCCCTCCGGCCAGTAGGGTTTGCCCGGGTGCTCATCAGCCTCGTAGATCTTCCGGCAGGCCTCCACGTAGACCGGGTCGAGCAACTCCAGGTCAAAGCAGGCGCACAGGCGGTCGTACCCCAGCAGGCCGAGCGCGTCCATCGTGATCACATCCGGCCGGACCTGCTCGAGGTAGTCGGCGATCATCCGTGCGCTCTCTTCTCGCCATCCCTTCACGGGCACGATGGGGGAGAAGCGCGCCCGCACGTGGTAGCCCGCCTCCTGGCACCTGCGGGCCGCCTCGACGCGCTCGGAAGTGCTCGGCGAGTTCTTCTCAATCTCCCGCGCGACAGTCTCCGAGGAGATCGTCCACGAGATGATCGTCCGCCCGCCGTGGTCGAGCTTCAGCAGGTGATCGACGTTCGCCGACTTCGTATAAAGCATTAGATACTGGTCATCGGCCGGTTCGGCGGTCGCACGGTCCGCGAAGGCCCCGATCATCAGTTCCGATGCCCCGTACTCCGGCTCGAAGGTGATCGTGTCAGTGATATTGTCGTACTTCCACAGCCTGCACCAGCGGTGCTTGTCGAGGATCGCGGGCAGCCGCTCGACCATCTCCTCGAGGTTCAGGTGGATGTTGAGGAAGGTGCCGATGCAGCAGTAGTCGCAGGTGTGCAGGCAGCCCCACACCGAGTGCAGGTCATACGCATTCTGACAGATGCCGTTGCGGGCCTCAAGCAGCGCCTCGCCATCGCGGTAGCCGACGAAGCCCGCGCCGCTGAGCCTCGCGAAACGCAGATGCGGATAGCGCTCGACGAACTCGGCCTGGCTGTCGGCATCGCGCCATGCGTAGGTGTTGAAGATGAGGTCCGGATCACGCGAGCGGTTGTACTGGCCGGTGCGCCACTGAGTAACGCGCTCCCAGCGCTCTTCGCGTGAGATCTCGTTGAGCGTGGCGTCATCGACGGTGACCGGCGGCTTATCCGGCTCGATGCCGGTCATCATCCGCTTCATCCGCGCGATGCAGCGGGGATCATCGAGCACACGCTCATGCACGTAGACGTTCCGTGGCCTGATCGGGTACATG
>JBNJEK010000130.1:0-11753 GCA_051745855.1 Armatimonadota bacterium | reverse complement strand
GAGACGGAGGCGCTTGTGATATGCGAGGCGAAAGGAGTGGCGGCAGTCATTTGCCGACAGCGCCGGCAATACGTATAATGCCGGGCATCAAACGCCGCAACGGCAATATGCCGCACGACGGAGCCGCGGAACCGAGGTGCCGCGTATGAATGAGGTTGTATCCACCAGGGAGATCGCACCTGACACGTGGCAGTTTTTTGTGAGCGCCCCCGAGATCGCCGAGAAGCGCAAAGCGGGGCAGTTTGTTGTGCTGCGCGTGCATGAAAAGGGCGAGCGCTTTCCGCTCACCCTCGTAAGCTCTGACCCGGATGCCGGGACGATTGAGTTGATCTTTCAGGCGGTCGGCACCTCGACCCGCCTGCTTGCCGAGATGGAACCGGGCGATGAGATCATGGACCTCGCCGGACCGCTTGGCCGCCCGACACACATCGACAACTTCGGCCGCTGCGTGGTCATGGGCGGCGGCTACGGGATGGCCCCGGTCATCCCGATCGCACAGGCGCTCAAGGACGCCGGCAATGAACTGGTCGGCGTGAACGGCGCGCGCTCGGCCGAACACGTGATTCTCGAAGACCGCTTCCGCGAGATCTGCGACCGAGTCGAAGTCTGCACCGATGACGGCAGCTACGGACGCGAGGGCTTCGTCACGGCCGTCCTTCAGGAGATGATCGACGGGCGCTGTGGCGCAGGCGAGCAGGTGGATTTCGTGCTCGCCATCGGCCCCACGCCGATGATGCGCGCGGTCGCGGACCTGACACGGCCGCACGGGATCAAGACAGTGGTCAGCCTCAACCCGATCATGGTGGACGGCACGGGAATGTGTGGCGGCTGCCGCGTCGAGGTCGGCGGAGAGACGAAGTTCGCGTGCATCGACGGACCGGAGTTCGACGCCCATGAGGTGGACTTCGAGATGCTCATGCGCCGGCAGGCCATGTATGACGGACTTGAAAGCGACGCCACGAGGATGTTCAAGCCGCGCAGCACGCCCCTCGATGCTCGCGACGGCGGTTGCTGCTGCCAGGAGGAGCGCGACGATGGCTAAGACTGAGACGGATCGCCAGCCGATGCCGGAGCGTCCGGCCGAGGAGCGTGTGCAGGACTTCAACGAGGTCCCGCTCGGGTATACGCCCGAGCAGGCGATCGCCGAGGCGAAGCGCTGCCTGCAGTGCAAGAGGCCACTGTGTGTTGAGGGCTGTCCTGTCAAGGTCAAGATCCCCCAGTTCATCGAGCTTGTCGCCGAGGGGCGCTTCACCGAGGCCGCGCGGAAGATCAAGGAGACCAACGCCCTCCCCGCCATCTGCGGGCGGGTCTGCCCGCAGGAAAGCCAGTGCGAACTGGAGTGCGTGCTGGGCAAACGCGGGGAGCCGATCGCCATCGGTCGCCTCGAGCGCTTCGTGGCCGACTGGGAACGCGAGCACGGGGAGGTCGAGGTGCCCGTGCGCCCGGAGCCGACTGGCTACTCCGTCGGCGTGGTGGGATCGGGCCCCGGTGGTCTGGCGGCCGCGGCCGACCTCGCGATGTGGGGGCATGACGTCACGATCTACGAGCTTTTCCACGCGCCCGGCGGCGTGCTGCGCTACGGCATCCCGCGCTTCCGACTTCCCCGCGAGGTCCTCGACGCGGAACTCGACTACCTGCGGGGGCTTGGCGTGGAGATCCGGCTCAACTTCGTGGTCGGGCAGACCGCAACCATCGACGAGTTGATGGAGGAGCACGACGCGGTCTTTGTCGCGACAGGCGCGGGCCTGCCGCAGTTCCTCGGCATCCCGGGCGAGAATCTCCTCGGCGTGTACTCGGCCAACGAGTTTCTCACCCGCGTGAACCTCATGCGCGCCGACCGCTTCCCCGAGTACCACACGCCCGTCCACTGCGGCAACGAGGTCATCGTCGTCGGCGCCGGCAATGTGGCGATGGACGCGGCGCGCACGGCAAAGCGTCTCGGCGCGGAGAATGTCACGGTGGTCTACCGCCGCACCCGCGCGGAGATGCCTGCTCGCGAGGAGGAGATCGAGCACGCCGAGCAGGAGGGCGTGCAGATGCGCTTTCTCGCCTCACCGATCGAGTTCGTCGGCGACGATGACGGCTGGATCGAATCCGCGATCTGCCAGCAGATGGAGCTTGGCGAGCCGGACGAGAGCGGCCGGCGGCGGCCGGTGCCGGTGGAGGGCGAGACCTTCGAGATCCCGTGTGACACCGCCATCGTCGCGATCGGCTCGAAGGCCCACCCGCTGGTGCCGGACACCACGCCCGACCTTGACATGAGCGGCCGGGGCTACGTGGCGATCGACGAGACCGGCGCGACCTCCAAGGAGGGCGTCTTCGCGGGCGGCGACATCGTCACCGGCTCAGCGACCGTCATTCAGGCGATGGGCGCGGGCCGCCGCGCGGCCGAGTCGATCCACCGCTACCTCACCGGCGAGGAGCCGCCGAACGGGAACGGGGAGTGACGGCCGGTTACCCCGAATTGCGTTGCCGCCAGCAGTTGTGCTCTCCCCCTCTCCCGCCTGTCCCGCCTGCCGTTTAGGCGGGACCAGGGGGAGGGGGCCGGGGGGAGGGGCCGCCGTTGCCGTCGTGCACCCCGAACGGCGTGCGGAGGAGGGCCTCCGCACCACGGGTCCCATGCGGCGGGGTGCAGCGGAACGGTCGTTCTCCGATGAAGGCCTCTCCCCCACCTGCGGCGAATCTCGGCTCACTATGACATCACGCGACGAGCCGAATGTCACCCGGGATGATATTGAGCGTGGACTCCGCGAGGTGGGGCTGCAGTCCGGCGACGTGGCTCTCGTACACAGTTCCCTCTCCTCAATGGGCTGGGTGGAGGGCGGAGCCGAGACGGTCATCGACGCGTTCCTCAATGTCCTCGACCCCGATCAAGGCACACTCGTCCTCCCGACACTCTGTCAGGCGGATAGGGACCGCCGCTTCGAGACCTGGGACATCGACCGCTCGCCCTCTGACGTAGGCAGGATCACCGAGACGGGCCGACTGCATCCCGACGCGATCCGCAGCGACCACCCGACCCACTCTGTCGCAGCCATCGGCGCGCAGGCGGAGGAGATCACCGCCGGCCACGCGTCCGCGCACGGCCGCCCGAGCCCGTGGGGCCCCGCGGCATTCGGCTTCGGCAGCCCGTGGCAGTGGCTCTACGACCACGACTCGCACTATCTTTTCCTCGGCACCAGCACCACGTGCGACACCATGGCGCATTTCGCGCAGGCGGAGTTCGTGCGACAGGTGCTTGAGGACGTGCCGGAGGACCGTCGCGCGGAGCTTCAGGATGAGGTTCGCGAGTGGCAGCGCGACGGTGTCTGGCCGAACTTCGCGTTCGCCCTGGTCGAGGAGTGGCTGATCGAGCGTCACGCCATCTGCTACGCCACCATCGGCTACGCGACCCTCCGCGCCACCCGCGCAAAGGTAAACGCGGACTGCGTCCTGCAGAAGCTGCACACCGAGGGCGACTGGTTCCTCGAGGACGACTTCCTCGACTGGCTCGAGCGCGCCGAGGCGGCAAAGGAGACCTCAGAATGATCATCGACGGCAGGCGTCTGTGGATCGACTCGCACATTCATATCCGCGGCTGGAGCGATGATGGCGGGGGCGAAAGCGGCTTTGACATCGACGACATCTTCCGAGTGATGGACGCCGACGCCGCGCACCTCGTCTGGATCATAAGCTATTCATTCCCCGGCATCCGCGCGCTCAATGATGATCCGGCGGAGGGAGTTCCGAAGACGAACGAGGGTCAGCTTCGCCTCGTGCAGGACGCCCCCGCGGGGCGTATCTTCGGCTCGGTGGCGGTGCATCCGGGTGCGATTGAGGCGTCACTGGAGGCCATCGATATCTACGCCGGCGAGCACGGCTTCGTGCAGGTCGGCGAGGTGCTCGGATACTCGATGGGCTTCGAGCTTGACTCGCAGGCGATGGTGAAGATCGCGCGGAAGGCCGCCGAGCACGACATCCCCGTCCAGTGCCACTGCTCCACCGCCGGGCAGCCGCAGGGGGAGCAGATGCGCCAGACGATCAATCTCGCGCGGATGGTCCCGGAGGCGAAAATCATCGCCGCCCACGCGATCGGCGGGACGAACTCCTACACGCACATCACCGCGGCGGAGGTCTACGCGATGATGGGCGGGGAGAACCTGTGGCTGGAGATCCGCGACTTCAACAACCGCGAGTGGGTACGCGAGGCGGTCGAGCGGCTTGGCTCGGAGCGGCTGATCGCGGGGACGGACTGGATCGCGCGGGGGACGCCGCCCTTCCCGCCCTACGGCATCCTCTTCCCGCTCGAGGACACCGACGAGATGCCCTACCCGTGCTCGGTCGCGAGCCTCGAGGGCTTCCTGCGCGAATCGGGCTGCGACGACGAGGACGTCGCGAACATCGCCGCGCGCAACTCGATCGACTTGTTCGGGTTGGCTTACCTTTATACACATCTCACAAGGAGATGATTCGGGTCGTACGCCGTCATGGAGGGGCCGCACGAAGTCCGAGCGTCGTTTGCGAGGGCTGAGGTCGGCCCACTGCGGTAGTTTGCGTCGCGGGAGACCGAACGACCGATGGGCCGACCTCGCCGCAATAGACGGCAATTGCGGCTCGTGCGGCCCCTCCCACGGCAAACGGCCGCATTTCGAGATGTGCATAAAGGTAAGGTTCGGGTTGGAAGGACGAGTGTAAGCCTGGGGCAAGTGGAAGGTAACTGCTGAAGGCACGGCGTGGAGGGAGTAACCGACCATGATCGACCTGACTGCGGGAAAACTGCGCCTGACACTGGACCCGACAACCGGTGCACTGCAAAACCTGACTGACACCGCCATTGGCCTGAAGCACCTTCGCTCCGATCTGCCGGTCAGGGGGCCGGTGGGGCTCTTCCGGGTGATCGCACCGACCGACCTGTGGTGGTCTCGTTACGCGGACGCCGATGAGCAACCGCCGCCCGACGTCAACGAGAGCGCGGGCGAGGTCGTCCTACACTACCCCAACCTGCTCGCGCACGGTGGCCAGCCCATCGGCATCTCAGCCGAACTTCGCCTCTGGATCTCAGAACGCCCGGATGAGGTGCTGATTACGCTCGCTCTCCACAACACCGGCTCCTCGACCGTCAATGAAGTGCGCTGCCCGTGGATGAGTGGATGGGGCGGCTTCGGTGATCCCGATCGTGAACGCCTGTTGCTCGGTGGCCACATCGAGACCTCAGCGCACCGCCTTCCGGCCGCCAGCGGTAATACCTACGCCCGCAACCATCAGCGCGAATGGTTCACCTACCCGGTGCAGCTTTATGCGCCGTGGATTGACATCTCGGGCCCCGAGGGCGGCCTGGCGCTGATCAACTACATGCATGAGCCGCGAAACGGAGCGGCCTGCTTCGAGAACGTGGCCGGCTATGTGGACGGCTTCAACCTTGCGGTGGGCTGGGCGCACATGCTCAGGCTCAAGCCCGGCGAAAGCTGGAACTCCCCGCCCATGGGCATCTCCGTCCACGGAGGCGACTGGCACCTGACCGCCGACCGCTACCGCGAGTGGTTCCACGAACTGCATCCCCCGGACACGTCGCGCTCACACCTCAAGCGGCGCATAGGCTTCCAGAACGTGCTCTTCCGAGGCTTCGACGGGACGCCCATCCGGCCACTGGCGGAGATCCCGGAGGTCGCGGCGACTGGGCGCCGCTTCGGCGTCGATCACCTCTGCGTATGGGATACGCTCACCCTCGGCAACTACGCGAAGCACTGCGACCGGGACCTCACGGACTACCCATCAGAGGAGCGTGCGCTCCTCCGCGAAGGGCTCACAGAGGCGGAGAACGAGGGCACCAGCACAAGCGCGCTGATCAACTTCCGCCATCCCCTCTCCTTGAAGGCGATCTCCGAACCCGCCATCACCGGTCAGGTCATCCGGCGCTTCGACGGGACCGCGCGGACCGAGAACTGGAATGCTTCCCATCACCACGGCACACTCTTCGCCCGTCATCTCGGTCCCGAAAGCTGGATCTACTCGCCCTTCTCGCCGGAACACCGTGAGCGAATCATGCGCATCACGGACGACTACCTCGACCTGGGTTACACGTCCATGTTCTACGACCAGCCCTTTGAAGTTGGTCCCGACTACGGCCGTGCTGACGCCTCCCCCGAGCGCACACACCACGAGGCGCTTGAGCGCATACGTGAGGTGCGAGAGGTGCTGCTCGCAGCAGATCCGGACGCGATCGTGACAGGCGAGGAGTGCGACGTCTTCGCGCAGGACGCGGTCGACATGTGGATGTCCTGGAGTATCTCACAGCCGACGGCCGCTTCGACTGCCGCCATCATGCGCTACTCCATCCCGCACACGATGCTCTCCTGGGTCATCGACCATGAGCCGGAGCGGGCGGCGATCGCGTTCGCGCTTGGAATGAACATGTGTCTGATGATCCACGGCGGCGAGGGCACCCTCGCTGATGAGCCAGAACTCGCCACGCTGATCGGGCAGATGGCGGACCTGCGCGAGAGGACCGCCGCGAGGACGACCTGCGCGCGCTTCATGGACACCGCGGGCCTCGACATCGACGCCAACGAGGCACTGCTCGCATTCAGCTACGACAGCCCCGAGGGCCCCGCGGTGATCGTCGGCGCTCCCGGGAAACCTGCAGCCGGAAGAATTGCCGTAGATCGCGACGCATTCTCCGCCCCTGGCGGTGATGGCCTGCTCTTTGCGCTGGATGGTTCCACGAAGCCCGTCCAGGGCGATACGTACGAGTTCTCGCTGGACGCCAACGAAGTCGCGGTGTGGGTGCTGTGATCACGCGCGTGGGAGGACTACTGATGATCGGACTGCTGATGTGCTGCGCGGCCACGTGCGCGCAGGAGACCGATCCCGAGTCAGGCAAGCCTATCATCCACAACCCCGATGACTCGGTCTGGGGGCCGGACCATTATGCGCAGGGCGGCGTCGTCGTCGATGGCATCGCGTACTTCCTCGCGGACCGCGTATTCACGCCAAACCTCAAGGCGCCCGACTTCCCGTACGGCGTCGCGTTCGATCTGGAAACGCTCTGGAAGATCCGCACCTACGCGTTCGAGGACACGTACGACAGTTCGCCACTGGTGGTGCAGCGCCTCGACGGAAGCTGGATCGTCATCGCGCACGAGTATCTGCGCGAGCGCACGGTTGCGCTGCGGCGCGAGACCGGCGAGGTCGCATGGATCAGCCCCGAAAACCAGCCGGGCGCATACTTCTTCGGCTACTCATACTACGTGCGCGAGGATGGCTCGAAGCTGCTGCTGCAGGCCGCCACGAACGGCCTGCACGCGATCTCAGCCGAGGACGGAACGGAGGCGTGGTGGCTGGAGGCCCAGACGCGCGGCGGGGCGACGCCGGCGGTCGATCAGGACGCGGGCGTTGCCTACTACCAGATCGACGGGCGGGTCCTGAAGGTGCGGCTCGCGGACGGCGCGGTGCTCGGGTCGGCAGAGGTCGGTCCGCCGAACAGCGTGGTCTCGTGGAATACGGTGCTTATCGATGACCGCGAGGAGCCGCTGGTGGCGACCTACTGGTTCGGCTTCGAGGGCGGGCAGGGCGAGAAGGGCATGCAATGGAACGCCGCGGTCCGCGTGTTCGACCAGAACCTGAGCCTGGTGTGGGAGCGCACAGGCCTCCCCGCGCCGAAGAAGTCCACGATCACGTACGCCGAGGGCAAGGTCGTCGTCGGCACGGGCGGCCACTGGGCAGGCGAATATGAGGGCGAGGACTGGAAGTATATCATCGCCTGTGACGTGGCGACCGGTGAGGAAGCGTGGCGCTGTGATCTGCGCGAGCATGACTTCAAGTTCATCATGAACGTTCCCTACGCGTGGGGCTCGTTTTACGCCGAGGCGACCGGAAAGGACGATGCTCGCCTCTTCCGCATCGACGCCGCCACCGGTGAGCTGCTCGACATTGTGCAGTATGACACTCCGGTCGGCTCCTGCGCCCCGCCGATCATCGCACGCGGGTTGATGCTCAGCGGCGACCTCAGCCGCGACGGGGTGGTCGTCACCCGCCTCGCCGAGGACTCCAGCGCCGACTGGCCGGGGCCGTTCGGCGACCCGCAGACGAACACGTACGCGCTCACCGACGACCCGCACGCCACGCCCGTCGCGATGCGCGAGATCAAGGCGGGTGAGTAGGGGCCTCCATGCATGTGACCGTGATCGCCATCGGCTCGCGCGGTGACGTCCAGCCGTACGTGGCGCTGGGCGAAGGGCTGGCGAAGGCGGGATACACGGTGCGGATTGCGACACACGAGCCCTTCGCACCGCTTCTGGAAGGGCGCGGGCTTGAGTTCTATCAGGTCGGCGAGGACCCGGCGGAGATTTTCGAGAACGAGCGCATCCACTCGATGCTCAGCGCGGGGACGGACGCGTTGAAGTTCATGCGCGAGTTCCGTGCGTTGCTGGAGCCGGTGACGCGCAAGCTGGTCGAGGACACCGTCACCGCCTGCAAGGGCACCGACGCGATCTTACTGTCGAACGTCGGCATCATCCCGGGCTTCCACCAGATCGCGGACACGCTCGGCGCGCCCTACTGCACCTGTCTGCTGCAGCCGGTGCTGCCCACGCGCGAATTCGCCAGCCCGTTCACGCCGCGCCTGCCGCGGTGGTTTCCGGGTCGCGGCCTCTACAACCTCGCGTCACACAAGCTCTTCCTGCGCGCCTTCGCGCACTTCTTCCGGCACGTCATCCCGATGCTGCGCGAAGAACACGGCCTGTCGCCGATGTCCCATCGCGAAATCCGCCGCGGCGCGCGCGAGGCCGACGCGCCCATCCTCTTCGGCTTCAGCCCCTCGGTCATTCCCGAGCCTGCCGACTGGCCGGACCACGCACACGTCACCGGCTACTGGTTCCTCGACGCGCTGGAGACGTGGGTGCCGCCGAAGCGGTTGCGAGCGTTCCTCGACGCCGGGCCGCCGCCGGTCTACGTGGGCTTCGGCAGCATGGTCACGCGTGATCCTGACCAGGCGACCGCGGACGTGGTGGAGGCGCTTGAGCGGACCGGGCAGCGCGGAATTCTGCTGACCGGGTCGGGCGCGTTCGTGAGGGAGGGCCTGCAGGGCGAGGTGCTGGCCATCGATTCGGCGCCACACGGTTGGCTCTTCCCGCGTATGGCGACTGTGGTGCATCACGGTGGCGCGGGAACGACGGCGGCGGGGCTGCGTTCGGGAGTGCCATCGATCGTGGTGCCCTTCTTCGCGGATCAGCCACACTGGGCGCGGACGGTGCACGACCTCGGCGTCGGCCCCAGGCCGATCCCGCACAAGCTCCTGACCGCGGATCGGCTGGCGGAGGTGATCGAGCGCGCGCTGTCGGACGAGGAGATGCGCGCGCGTGCGGCGGCGTTGGGCGAGCGCATCCGCGCGGAGGATGGGGTGGCGCGAGCGGTGGAGATCATCGTGGGGCACTTCGGGGGGCGGTGAACGGCGGCGGGCTGGAACACATATTCCAGGGATTGACGAGCGGTCAAGCATGAATCGAGCGTGAAAGGCGATTCGGTGCCCGCAGATGCCGTTAAGAAGGGGCGGCCCTCACGCTGCGTTCCCGCCCCCGGGCGGGACAGCGGGAGGGTTCGCTGGCCCCGGCCAGCGAAGCTTCCTTGCCCGCCCGTCGTTGCCGTCCGGCGACACCACACCCTACGTATTCCCCAGCGACACGCACTCCGCCGCGCCGTCCTCGTCGAGATACACATGCAGGCGCCAGAGCCATGCGGGAGGGACGTTATCGCGCATCTGCCAGACGAGCACCGTGCCCGTCAACTCCCGTCGCGGCGTCCAGTAGCCGCCCCATTCGAGTTCGGTCGCACGCGGGTCGTCAGGCCCCGAGATTCGAAGGGTCGGCGGCCCGAGGCGGACGGCGAGATCCCGTTCGGTCATCCCCACGCCTGCGGCGCGGGCCACGTCCAGCTTCCATCCCACCTGTACCCACGACAGCCACAGCAGGCCCGCGGCGCCGATAATGATCAGCACCAGCAGGCCAAGCGCGAGATCGCGAAGGGTATTCCAACCGGAGACGGTCATCGCGATCGCTCCATGGGCGGCCGTATCCTGTCCGGTGAGACCCGGAACCCACCGCGCTCACTGTAGAAGAGACATGAGACGATATCCTGGTCATAGTAGACGTAGAGCACGTGCTCGCCTTCACGGTAGGCGGCGACGGCCGTCTCGATCGGGCGGGTGGACGCCGGGAACTCCGACCACGGCTCCTGCATCAGTTCTTCTCGTTCAGTGATCCACGCGACGGGCTCCCCGCGGATGTCCTCGACATCGCTGCGGGTGACGCCGACGGACAGGAATGTGACGGTTGCGACCTGTCGCTGTAGCGTGCCCAGTTGCCACAGCCCCGCGACGAGCAGGGCGGCAAAGACAGTCAACACCGCCACCGCCTTCCAGGACTTCCGTGGAAAGGTCGCATTGCCTGGGGCTGTCTCCACCCGGTCTCACCTCCGCTGGCTCAACGGCGGGCGGGCAGGGAAGCTTCGTCGGCGCTCGTAAACTGCACTCGAGCCTCCTCACCCTCGCGCTGCAAACGACGCAGCGCGAGGGCCGCCCCTCCTGAACGGTGGACGACGCCTGGCAGCGTTCGCTCAGTCAATCCTGACTGCGTCGCCCGTCCGCGCCGACTCGTAGATCGCGTCGGTGATCTGCGCGAGCACCAGCGACTGCTCCAGCGAGGTCATCGGCCGGCCGCCCTCACGGATCGCCCGCGCCCAGTCGTCGATCACCCACGGTGTGCCGCCGCCCTCGCGGTCGTCGCCCTTCCACAGCGACTTGCGCACGACGCCCTGATCCGGATCGCTGCCATCATCGTAGACAAGCTCGCGCTCGCCGGTCGCCAGCATCGACAGGTAGAGCGTCCCCTCATCGCCGACGATCTCCCAGACCTCATTCTGCTCACGGGCGGCGAACTCCGCGCGCTCGATGTTCAGCGCGGTGCCGTCCTCGCCGATCGCCAGCGCGGTGAAGTGCGCGTCGGCGTCGGACTCTGGCGCGACCGCGTGGCGGAACTGCCTGGCGCAGCGCCATGTCTGCGCGAGGACCGTGCGGGGCTTGAAGGTCCAGCCGCAGATTCCGAGCACGTGGTCGAGGTCGTAGCAGCTCCAGTTGGTGAGGATACCGCCGGCGTTCTGTGCGAATGACTCGCGCCACGGCGGCGGGGTCTTGCCGGTCGGGGGGCCGCCGGAGCGGAAGCAGCGGAAGTATATCTCGCGGATCTCGCCGAGGCCGCCGCCGGTCACGAATTCGGTCGCCACCTGCGCGGATTCGTAGCCGCGGTAGCGCGCGGAGAAGCAGCCGACCTTCAGGTCGTCGCCCGCCCACTCCATCAGCGTCTGCACCTCATACGCGTTCATCGCGACCGGCTTCTCCAGCAGCACATGCTTCCCCGCCGCCAGCGCCCGCATCGCCATCGCGCCGCGCACGCCTGCGGGGAACGCGAGGATGACGGCCTCGACCTCCTCGTCGTTGTCGATGAGGTCGCGGCCCTCCTCATACACCCGCGAGACCTTCGCCTCCTTCGTCGCCCACTGCCGCCGCTCGATGCGCAGGTCCGCCGCCGCAACGACCTCGCACAGTTCGCTTGCCTGCGCGCTCTGCAGGTTCCGGTGGCCGATCACGCCACAGCCGATGACTCCGACTTTCACAGGGTCCATGTCACGTCTCCATCGATCCTTGATATCTCGCTCGGGGGATGGTTCGCGACGCGCGGCGGGGGACCTTCGTGGGGAGAGTACCAAGCGGGCCCGTTCGTCGG
>JBNJEK010000129.1:0-11911 GCA_051745855.1 Armatimonadota bacterium | reverse complement strand
GACCAGTTCACGTCGCAGCAGGTGGACCCCCTCTGGCTCAGGCCATGGCCCTCCTGCAAGCCGAACGCTCTGTCCATCTCGCGTGGTAAGAAAGAGCCAGTGAAAGGGGAGGCCGGCTTCATCTGCGTCAGTGCGTAGATGGCCGACTGAGGCGACGGCGCTCCATTGCACGCGAGTTTGGCATCCTGTCCAGCAGCACACCGTCAGGCCGTCGTCATCAAGATTTACGCGTCCGTTGCGCTGCTCCAGCATTGCCACGATGATTCCGAAGGCCGCAAGGATGAAGACAGCGGCGAAGACGCCGCGAGCCGTGGGTTCATGGGGGGCGAGCGAGCGTGCGCCGCTGATGTGACCGGCGACGAACCAGATCTGCGTGGCGGCCAGGAGCAGGCATGGAACTGTCAGGACGATGCCGAACACAGGATTGAGCATCCGGGGGCCGGTCTCGAAAGAACGCGTGTCATCAGGTGGCATGATCGCCTCATCGCCGGTTGATCTGTGTGAGGCCTCCTGTCGTCGGATAATGCATTCCACGGCGAGCATGAGATGGCCTTCAGGAAGGACGGCCGAGAGAGCGCGGCGAATTAGCGGCTTCCGCGACCGACGACGGAACCGCCGGGAGGCGCCGAACACGATGGAGATGATCTTCAGCTTCGACACCGAGGATTACGTTGATCCGCTGTCCAATGACGCGCTGCTCAGAATCGCACAGATGCACACGAAGCACGAAGTTCCGGCGTGCTTCGGACTGGTGGGGGAGAAAGCGCGCTTCATCCACTTCTGCGGCCGCGACGACGTCGTTTATGCGCTGCAAGAGCATGAAGTCGCCTATCACTCCGACCACCACTGGATTCTCCCGAATGATCGCTACGACCCCGAGCACATCCCGGCGTACGTCAACGAGCATGACTGGGATACCGGGATCGACCGGATTCTCGCGGAGGAATCCCGCGGACTCGCTGACATCGCCGACATCTTCGGCGAGCGCCCGGTCACGCAACTGCGCAACTACGGAGACTGGACGCCGCAGGTGATGGCCGCCCACGCGCGACTTGGCCTGGGTGTGCACGCCTACGGGCCCGTCTTTCACAACACCGACCCCGAGCCGATCTGGTACTGCAACCAGCTTCAGATCGCGAATCCGCGGCACATGTACGAGAACTACCTGCATGACATGGACCTGACGCCGCAGGAAAAGCTGGACAGGCATATCGCGGATGTGAAGAAGCACCTCGACGAGGGCACACACCGCCTCGGGTGGGTCAACCATCCTACCCGCTTCATCGCGGATTCGTGGTGGGAGGAGCCGAACTGGTGGGGCGACCTCAACGATCCGCCGCGCCGCGACTGGGCGTGGCCGGAGCGCTTCGACGAGGATACGATCGATGAGCTTCTTACGATCGCGGATGGACTGCTGGAGTGGGTGGCGGCGAATGACGACATTGAGTTCCGCACCTTCCGCGGGTTCTACGAGCAGTACAAGCCGACGCGCGTGTGGGTGACAGACGAGGAGGCGCGAACGCTGGCGGGACTGGTCGGCGAGCGTCCGGCCATGGTGGAACTCGCCGGTGAGACGTACTCGCCGGCGGAGCTCTTCGGCATTTTCGCGCACACGCTTGGGGCGCCCGAGGGCGGGCAGGCCGACGCGATGCACCCGCTGCGGCGAATCATTGGTCCCACGGAGGAGCCGCTGGACAGCCACCCCACCAGTATGCCGAATGACGCTGTGCGCGACGCCTGCTACGAGGTTGAGCTGTTCATCCGCGATCATGCGCGTGTTCCAGCGCGGATCGCAATTGGGGACGTGGAGGTAGGCCCCGGCGCGTTCCTTGCGGCGATGGCGGCCGCGATTCGCGGCGATGGAGAGCAGCAGATTGAGATCCCGGCGGCGCAAAATCTGCCCGAGGAGTACGCGGAGGGTCATTACGATGCCATGGAGAACGACGGGTGGCCCCTGGGATACATTCAGTATCAGAACAACAAGTCTGAACTTGACAACTTCGTCTCGATTCGGCAGCACGCGAAGTGGCAGTACTGGACATTCAAAGTCGCGACGAAGACCGGCTGACAGAGGAGCTTTCTGATGGCAACCGCACGAGTCGTTCCCGACAGGTTCACGGTGCTCGAAGAGTGCGAGGTTCGCGTGGAAATCGTGGCCGGTCGCGAGCTTGAGCCGGGCATCGAGATCGAGGTGCAGTTCCCGCAGTCGTGGACGATGGATGGCTGCGCGAGCTTCACGAAGCAGTATCAGACCGAGGATCCTGCGGCGGCGGAGTATCTGCAGGTCTACGCGCCCGGTGAAGCATGCGAGTTTGACATCCGCGTCGAGGAGCGCGACTTCGACACCGGCGAGGAGATGACGCGCCACGGGCGGCGGATCTTCGCGACGGTTCGCGAGTGTCCGGTCCCGGCGGGCAGGCGCGTGGTGGTGGACTGGCGCAACACCCTTGCGTCCCGTCGCGGGGAGAGGGAGATTGTGCACGTGGCCATCGACGGCGAGAGGATCGAACCGATGCCTGAGATCGTCACGTACCCGAAGGAGGAGGTGCGACTGCGGATCATCGCGCCCTCGTCGGTGGCGCCGGGTGAGCCTTTCGAGGTGCTGATCGTCTCGCTCGACCCCTACGAGAACGCGTCATCGACGTGGCACGAAGGGCATGCGCTCGTCGGGACCGAGGGTGAGCTTCTCAGCGAGCCGCTGAGCTTCCACGGAAGCTGCCGCGTGAGCCTGACACTCGACGAGGAAGGCATTCAGCGCCTGCGCTATCGCGACGTCCTGAGCAATCCGATCCGGGTGACGGAGAATCCGCGCGGTCCTTACTGGGGCGACATTCACATCCACACACGCTGGTCGCATGATGCGATCGGGCGCTTCCCCTACGAGTATGCGCGCGACGTCTCGGGCCTCGACTTCGCCGCGGCGTGCGACCACGCCGAGAGCGCCTCGCTCTACTGGGACCACCTCGTCGAACTCGCCAACGAGCACAACGATCCGGGCCGGTTTGTGGCGTTTGTCGCGTACGAAAACGGCCTCGGCGCGCCGTCCGGGCATTACAACACGTATTACATCGGCTCCGAGGGGAAGTGCTACCTCAAGCCCGAGTTCGACGGCGACATTGAAAAGCTGAACCCGATGCTCGACCCGGAGAATGCGATGTGTATTCCGCATCACACCGGCATCCAGTGGGGGCACTCCGGCGGCGGGCCGACCGTTGATTTCGACAAGCTTGACGAGACGTACACCCCGGTGCTGGAGATCTACTCGCATCACGGGCAGAGCGAGCGCTACGCGCCCGACCATGTGAACGCGTACGAGTTCAACCGCTGGCACAAGCCGAAGCGGCGAACGAACCGCTCGATCGAGGGGCACTTCGCGCAGGACGCGTGGCGGAAGGGCTTGCGCCTCGGCGTGATCGGCTCATCGGATGACCACTACGGCCAGGGCGGGATGGACTTCGAGGGGATCGCGGGCGTCTTTGCCGACGAACTCACGCGCGACGGCATCTGGCGCGGCATCCGCGGCCGGCACTGCTACGGCACCACCGGCGAGCGCATCCTGATCGACTTCGCGGTCAACGGGACGCCAATGGGCCAGGAGACCACCGCGAAGACCGGCGAGGACCTCGAGATCGCCATCGAGGTCTACGGGACCGGGAAGATCACGCGGGTGGAACTGCTGCGCCTGAACGAGTACTCGGGTGAGTACGTGCAGGTCTTCGAGGAGCGGCCCTACGGGCTTGACTTCGAGACGGTGATCCGCGAGCAGTTCGGCGCGCCGGTGATGTATTACGTGCGCGTGCAGCAGGAGGGCATGATCCAGGATCGCGGTATCTTCGCGTGGTCGAGTCCGATCTGGGTGGACCGGGAGGAGTAACGGCAGTTGCCGGTTCCAAGTTGCCGCAACGGCAACGGCGAAAGGTGTCGTTGCCGTTGCGGAGAGGCCGGACCCCGCTCCGGCCTGTGCCGTTCAACCGGCCTGTCCGCAAACTGCGCACGGGTCCCGCCTCGGGGCGGGATGCCACGTGAACGCCGCCTTTTCCCTCCGGAGGTCGGGCCTGCCCAGGCCCGACGCCCTCAATACGCCCTCTCCGTCCGCAGCAGCAGCGTCCCCGGGCCAGGCACCTGGACCTCAAGCTCCGTGGTCGCCGCGGCGAGGATCTCGCCGGTCACGAGATTCGTCACCCGCGTCGGCTCATCGAAGGTCAGCGTCTCCGTCCGCTCCACCGCCGAGTGCAGGCCGATCAGATTCCGGCTCACGTAGGCAGGCTCGGTCCCCGCGACAGGCATCCGCACCCCGGCGTCCTCGCAGATCCGCTTGAGCAGCATCGGCGAGAGGATCGGCCCGGCGGAGTAGACGCTGGTCCAGTCCTCATGGCGCCGCACAACCAGTCCTGGCAGATCGCTGGCCGCTCCTTCCGGAGCGGAGTGCCACCGGCCGAGCACCTCGTCGTCATCGGCAGCGGGCACGAAGATCGGCCCGATCTCGATCTTCGGCTGACGGGCGTCCGCGTCGGTGATGCCCTCGGCCCACGGGTGCTCGGTGTTGAGCCGAATGTCCCACGAGCGCATCTCCTCGATCTCTCGGAAATCCATCCCGGTGAGTTCGGAGATGCGCGACACATCGAGGTCCTCGTCAATGTACCCGGGCGCATAGAACCAGGTGAGTGTGCGTCCATCCGACTTCAGTTCACTGTCGATGTACGCGCGCTCCTCGTCCGTCATGTGGAAGCAGTTGAGGAAGAAGTACGCGCGCATCTTCGGCACGCGCTCGGCGACCACGTCGTCGAGCAGGTAGACGCTCCACGACGCCCCCACGCGGTCGAAGTATGCTTTCTGCTTGTATACGAGCCACTGCATCGCCTGGATCTGATGGCTCAGATAGGCCGCCGGGGTGTCTTCATCGACGACCACCGCGATCCCGTCGGTCTCGGGTGAGCGGTCCCAGTCCACCCAGCGGTCGGAGATGTCGCGAAGCTGGCCGATCACCTGCGCCTGCCTCGGGTCGCTGGAGATCCACCCGCGGCTGAAGTCATACCACCGGACCGCGAGGCCCTTCGTGGCCGCGCTGGCGAAGGCGCGACGGAGCTGACTGACGGTACCCGTGAGGTGGTCAGGGGCGCCGTGGCGGCGCTGAAGCGGATCGGTGACGAGGTGCGTGCGCAGGTCGCTCTCCATGCCCCAGAGCTTCCCGCGCGCGAGGACCGATCCCACTGCGCTCATGATAGCGGTCGGCTGGCCGACCTCTCGGAGCGAGTAGTCCCAGGGGGAGAGGAGGAAGTCACACGAGTCCGAATCGATGATTCGCGACAGCGCCATGTGTCCCGAGTCTCCGGCCCTGCGGGCGCCACTGAGCATGGTGATCACGTAGCCGTAGTACGTCCCGGCCAGCGCCTGGCCCTTGCTGGCGCGCTTGATGATGTCGAAGTAATGCAGGATGCCGTCGGCCATCACGTCCTGGTAGAAGAGGTAGAAGTCGATCACATAGCGGCCTTCGCTCGGGTCACGGAAGAGCATGTGATCGGCGGCGTCGCGCTCGATGACAGTCGGGATCATGACCGTGTCAAACGTGACCTCCGGCATGCGCCACGCCCCGCGCAGCGCCTCTTCGCTCTCGTAGCGGGCGCGGACCCACGCTCGGAACTGCTCCTGCATCGGCTCCGAGTAATCCGTCGGGTCGAAGTCGCCGACAGAGCCCCAGTGCTGCCACTCCCACGAGACGCCCGAGGCCGGCAGATAGCCGATGATGCGGCTGGAGTAGGACGCGGACCGGCAGTGCTCGACGAAGCGCCGCACGGCATGGCCGCTCTCCTCCCGCCAGACCTGCGACGCCAGCGAGATCGCGCGGCCGCCGTGGTGGTATATGCCGACCTCGGTGGAGCCGTCCTCGGACCGCGCAAGTTGGTCCTCGTGCTGATCAAGCCACCACTGCTGATTGCGGCCGGAGATCGTGAATGCCGGGATGATCAGTGCCTCCGGGTCGTGCATCAGCAGACTCATCACCTTCGCGTCCCAGTCCTCGTAATCCCACTCGTCGGATCCCTGCCAGCCGATCTCATCGGCGCGGACGAAGTAGAGGTGGACGCCGGCGGAGGCCATGTTGCGGACCCGACGCTCCCCGACGATGCTTTCGTTGTAATGCATGAACGGATGGGGCCTGCCGTCGATCATGAGCGTCGGGCTTCCGTTGTGCTGTTCGATCGCCACTTTCGGGCGCGACTCGGCGGCCGCCGCCCCGCGCACGCGCACCTCACCTATGACAGCGTTGTCAGCCGCCGCGTACTTCATCTTCGGGAAGCCAAGCAGCACCGAGTAGGTGCCCGGTGGCACGAAGCGCGAAAGCTGCACGTGGATCGGGCCGATGGCGACGCCGTCGGGCTCTTCCTGTGCGTTCTCAAGCTGGCGCGTGGCCGAGGAGACGTCACGCGTCCAGCACAGGAACTCGCTCCCCTCGCGCAGCAGCGCGAGGCGGACGGGGTTGTCGGCGGCCGTCTCCGGGAGATGCGACACGCGGGCGGAGACGGTCAGCCTTTCACCTGCCGGGATCTGCGCGGGGAGACTGGCCTCCAGCAATCTGACCTCCTCGCGCGGACCGAGATACTCGTAAGGCACGTTGCCCCACGGATCGCTGCCCGCGGCCGCGATGACCGCCGCCCGCGGCCAGTCGCTTGAGTCGAAATCCGGATCGGTCCATCCCTCAGGGGCCTCACCGGCCGCCCGCCAATCGTCACCGGTGCGAAGCTTCATCGAGCCACGCGGCCACAGAATCGCACCCTCCGCCAGCAGGCCCTCGGCGCTGGAAACGTCGCGCGCCTCAACCGCGATCACGTTCTCCCCGGGGACGAGGTGCGGCTGAAGATCGACGAGCTCCGGTTCGCGCCAGCCATCCGCTTCGGTGCTTTCTGAGAGCAATTCGCCGTTGAACCACATGGTGTACCTGTCATCGGCGGTGACCTGCAGTTTCGCCGACGTGACGCGCTGAGGCGGCACAGGAAGCTCGAAGCGGTGGATGAAATACGCGGGTACGTCGTCCTGTCCGCGCGTCGCCTCCGCCCAGATCCAGTGCGCGTTCCAGCTTTCCAGCGGCTGCTCGCAGGGCAGCGGGGTCTCGACGATGTGCTCGAGGGCGACTTCGTCCCACCAGACGCGCGCTCCGCCGGAATGCGCGATCAGCGCAAGCTCAGCCGACGCAGCGCGCTCAGGTGTCTCGAACTCGCCGGTGATCTGCCGCCGGCCCTCCTCGTCAGGGCGGCCCGCGGTTAACCGGACCTCGTCGCCGAGGGGCCTGTCGAAGACGTCGCGGAAGCGCAGCTCGGCCGCAAGCTCCCTGACGCCGCCCTGTACCCTGGTGACGGTCGCGTTGAATCGGTAGAGGCCAGTGAGGTCGATCGGCGCACGGACGGTCGCGGTAGCGAAGCGGTGGTCGGGCCCTCGCGCCTCAACCATCAGCGAGCGGTCGCCATGCACGACGTGATCGGCTGCCCAGGCACTTTCCGCCGCGTCGATGGCCCATCCATCGGGGATGCCGTCATCGTCGAAGTCATCCTCGAAACTGGCGTTGGGCACCACGCCCCTCGGCGCGTTGGTCAGACGCACATAGTCCAGCCTTATCTCCGCATCGGCCGGGTTGAGCACATCCAGCCTGAGGCGGGAGATTGTGCCCTGCCACTCATCGACATCGCCCAGATTCGAGCGGTAGACGCGCGGCTCATCGGAGGCGTGGATGGTGTGCCGCAGCTTCGTGTCATCGTTGAACGAATCATCCAGCCCGTGCCAGAAGATTTCGCCGCCGCCGGTAACGCTGCTGGAGACTCGGAACTCGACGACGGAGTAATCGTCTGCGTGTATCTCAAGCACCGGCGAGAGAAGCTGGGAGTCGTACTCCGTCACCCCGCGCAACATGCCGTCACTGACCTCCACCGATCGGAAATTCGCGGGCGCCCACCCTTCGAAGTCACCGTCGGTGTCGAAGCGCCAGACGATGTCGTCCGCGGTCCACGCGGATGCGGTCAGCACAAGCACGAGTGCGGCGGTCGTGAGATGGCGCATGGTGCCCTCCGGGTGTGCGATCAGTCACCAATTCGGTCGAAGAGCGCCTGGCAGTACTCCTCGGAATAGCGGGTGCAGCGGTAGATCGTGCCGAGCGCCCCCACCTTGCGGTGCGGATTGACGAAGTCCCAGACAATCTCACGGTCGGGCGTGACCTCGAAGAGGTGGGCCTTGGAGCCCTCGCAGATGAGCGTGTTCCCGTTGGGCAGGCGCTGCCCGCCTGAGATGTAAGGAGAGAAGAAGTCCTCCGGGTCCTGGGAGCGGTACTCCCAGACGATCTCCTCGGTCAAAGGGTGGACCTCGATGACGCGGGAGAAGCCGCGCATGGTGCCGTTGTCGAAGAGCATGATGTGTCCGTTGGGCAGCATGTGTGGCTTGTGCTGGCCGTCGATGATCCCCGGTCCCCACGCCCAGACGATCTCGGAGGTGTCGCGGTCGATCACGCCAGTGACGTCGAGGCTGCGGTAGCTGAAGACGATGTTGCCGGGCTTGAAACGCTCGAAGCGGCCCTGGGCGCGCTCCTGCTCCCATGTCTCATTCGGTGGGATCACCTGCAGCGTGTTGTTGTGCGCCCAGTCGAAGGAGAAGTCTTCCTCGAGCCGGGAGGTCACGTGGTCCCAGCCATCGGCGGGCAGGAGCGCTTCAAGCTCCTCGAGGTGATGCTCGCCATGCCACTCCCACAGAAGCTCCTTCTCGCGATTGACTTCAATCATGTACGGGCAGCGCTTGAGTTCCCGCCCGAGCTGAGGCCACATGTGGTCGCGGATCGTGTGCATCAGGATGCGGCCGTCATCGAAGACCTCGAAGTCATGGTCGATTCGGCAGTGATATGACCAGGCGATTTCGCTGTCGGGCGTGAGTTCACGAAGGCCGGCCCTGAAGATGTCTGAGCGATCGCGGGTGGGATAGATCAGGTTGCCGTCGGGCAGTAGTTTGCAGAACGACTGCAGAGCGGTCTCAACGTACCAGCGGTGGACGATCTCGCCGTCCATGTCGATGAGCAGAATCTCGCCCTTCCCATCCGGCGACTGCGACGGGTCCTCCCAGCTTTCGCAGTAAAGCGTGTACCCGGCCCATGCGCGATCCCGGTCGTATGTGAGCACTCCTCGGTTCTCCATCTGCTGCCTCCCTGCCCGGCACTCGGCTGTCTATCTGACGGGTATTTCGCTTCTGGGTCGCGATGACCTTGCACGGGGACCGGGTACATGCCGAGGGCCGGGGAGTGTGACAGCCCCGACCCGCGCGGCTCTTGCGCACCACCGCCGCAGACCCGTCACCGCATCGGTCAGTCGGCGAACAGTCCCCGAAGGAAGCTCAGATTGTGGGGGCCGGTCTCGAATGCGTCCTGGTCGGTGTAGTCGAGATCATTGACGACCCATCCGCTGAAGTCGTTGTCGATGAGGATTCGCGCCGCCGCCCCGAGGTCCACGATTCCGGCGCCGAGGTCTGCGAAGCGCCGGTCTTCGCTGAGGTCCTTGAGGTGGACGTAGCACATGCGGTGGACATATCGCCGGAAGGTCGCCGGGACGTCGAACCCGCCGAGGGTCAGGTGTGCGGTGTCGAGTGTGCATCGGAGTTCACTCGCCTCGGTGGCGTCCATCAGCGCGTGGAACTGCTCCGGATACTGAAACAGCGTGCCCCAGTGCTGATGCCATGTGCAGATCATGCCGGCATCGTGCGCCATCTCCGCCACCTCAGCGGCCGCCTTCGCCACTCTCTGGATGGAGGTGGTTTCGGCCGGAAGGTCTGTGCTGCCGCCATCGAGCATGAGCACGTCGGCGCCGACCGTGGCACCGAACTCCAGCGCCCCCCTGGCGCGCTCAGTCCAATCTTCGATCTCCTCGCGACTTTCGAATCTGCTCGGGTGATAGATCCCAGAGAGACTGATGCGGAGGTCGCTGAGACAGTCGCGGCATGCCTCAGCGCTGCCGAAATGATCGGCGAGTGCTGACGAGGACCACTCGAAGCCGTCCCAGCCGACCTCCGCGATGTGCTCAAGCGCCTCGTCGGCGCCAATGTCCTGCCTGAGATAGCTGTTGGGATGATAGGCGAACCGAATCATAGGACACCTCCATCGTTCAGTTGCGAACCGAAGAACTCAGGATACGTCCATCTGCTCGCCCGGCTTGAGGACCGCGCAGTCGATGCCCAGTTCGGCCAGGCGGTCGGCGAATGCGTGCGGGTCCTGCTCGATGACATCGAAGGCCGAATAATGCATCGGAACAACCGACTTCGCTCCAAGCATCTGCGCGGCCCGGACGGCGCTGTCAGGCCCCATGGTGAAGTTGTCGCCGATCGGCAGCACGGCCACGTCGATCGAGTTCATCTCCCCGATCAGCGCCATGTCCCCGAAGATCCCGGTATCGCCCGCGTAGTAGACCGTCGTATCGCCGACTGTGATGATGAAGCCGCAGGCGGGTCCGGTGTACTCGATGAGGTCCTCGGTGATGACGGCAGAGCCATGCAGCGCCAGCGTCAGTTGCACATGACCGAAGTCGAACTGCCGGCCGCCTCCGATGTGCATCGGGATGACCTCCACCCCCTGGCGCTGACAGTACATGCAAAGCTCGTAGGGGCCGATGATCGGGACGTCAAGCCGCCTGGCGATGTCAATGGTGTCACCGAGATGATCGGAGTGCCCGTGAGAGGGCAGCACGGCATCGACGGAAACCTCGTCGGCGGAGATCGCAGCCTCGGGGTTTTCTGAGAGCCACGGGTCGAAGATAATGCTGTGATTACCCGTGTCGAGTATGAAGCAGGCGTGTCCCAGAGCCTTCAACGTGATCATCGGTCTTTCACTCGCTTTCCAGACAGGGAACTGGCGATTTCTGGTGAGGGCCAATTCGCGGCGGGCCTCCACGGCCCCTGCAATCCACTCGGACCAATGTTCTTTTCGGAGAGGACCACCACTACACACCGAAGCAACCTCCGGACGGGTACATGATTGGGGCCGGGGAGTGCGATACCCCGGCCCGGCAAGTCAGACAGGTGGGCGGTGATTCACATGTCGTCCCAGGAGGTGAACCACGGAACCTCGTAGTCGCCTGTGCGCCTCATGAGATCGCTCTCGGTGACAGCCTTGACATGGCCGTCGGCGAAGCACATGTTGGCCATGCCGTTGTGGCGGATGGCCTCCTGACCTCCGCTTCGGTTGAGGCCGAGGTCGTAGCGGATGGCCGCCTCGTCCTCAGGGTTGCCCCACCAGTACTGTCGCGGCCCGGTGTCTCCGCAGAGGTAGTACTCGGCGGGTGAGCCTCTCTGCGCGATCTGGGAGAGCTTCTTGTTCCGCATGTGGTCGTAGACCCAACTGTAGTTGTACGCGGTGTTGATGCCACCGTCGTTGGGACTGGACGGGCACGAGAAGATCTGCTCGTTCTGGACGTAGGGCATGATGAAACCTTCCCATGTGCTTGAGCAGGCGTACACGTGCCATCCGTACATGTATCTCTCATCGTAATCCTGAACGTACATCATGATCCCGAGACCGGCCTGCTTCAGGTTGCTTTGACAGGTCGCCTGGCGCGCCTTCTCCCGAGCGCGAGCGAACACCGGGAAGAGGATCGCCGCCAGGATGGCGATGATCGCGATCACCACCAGCAGCTCAATCAGAGTGAATCCGCGTCTCTGCACAGGACTTCCTCCTTGATGGGACATGATTTCCGCTGTGCCGCTGCACGGCGTATATCCACGTGGCACCGGCGGATTCGGTGAAAACGCCACACCTGATTAAGACGTTATTCGACGCTCACGATAAGGACACCTTCTTTGGGCTTCGTATCAACGGTTAAGGATAGGGTCAGGAAAGGCGTGTCACGCCGCGCAGGTGGTTCCGGGTGGCGGGAAACGACGTCCGGGCGAGGCGCCC
>JBNJEK010000128.1:0-11925 GCA_051745855.1 Armatimonadota bacterium | reverse complement strand
CCCGCGGTGTCCACGGCGCTCGGGTACTGCTCGGCCTCAAGCGCGGCTCGGGCCTCGGTCAGCAGGTCGCGGTGCTCAGCGATGATCCGCTCGATCGCAGCAGGGTCGGGCGCGTCTGTCGCATGCCGCTCGATCCACGCGAGGGCCTCGTCGATGCCGTCGATGTGCCCGATGCGGTCGAGGCCCTCAAGGGCGTTCTCGGCGACCTGCGGCCAGATCTCCGGCACGTAGCGGCCAAGCATCGAGACGAGCATTCGCTGCTTGGGGGTCCGGTTGGTGTTGGTCAGCACATGTGACATCCAGACACCGGCGTCGGAGGCGATGAAAGCGGGGAGACCCGTGTTCTCTCCCTGCGCGTCATGCCACCACGCGATCACCTCGCCATCGTCGGTGGGCTCGGCAACCGTCACCATCCACGAGTTCTGCGTGACGCTTTGTGGCATGCCATCGAAGTCCTCAAGCTCCTCAAAGCGGATCTCGCTCAGTTGCCCGTCGTACTCCGCCCGCTGTGAGCCCAGTCTGCGCACACCGAGCACCTCGCCGAGGTCGCCGGGAAGCTGGTAGAAGAACATCACGCGCCCGCCATCCTCGACGTAGTCGCGGATCGCGTCCACGCCGGCCTCAGTCATGTCCGGATTGTACGCGAAGATGGCGAAGTCGTAGTCTGCCAGCGCGCCCTGCTCGACGTCCTCATCGCCGATCGTGGAGGTCCTGATGCCGGCGTCGGCAAGCAGTCCGGCGACCGTCGCCGCGATCGACTGCACCGCGCGGGCCTCGCTTCCCTGCGCCTCGATCGTGTGTGTGCCGAGCACCAGCGCGAAGGGCTCACGGTACGCCGTGAGATTGTCCACGGCCATGAAGCCGACCTCATCGGCGCCACGCCACGCCGACAGGCGGATGCCGTCGATCTGATCCCAGCCGGCGGGGTCGCCCTCCGGCCTGAAGTCCGCGCGCGACAGTTCCACGGTGCTCCAGCCCTGCCCCCCGATGCCCGCGCCCGCGCCGAACCAGCCGTCACCGGAGCGGAAGTAGATCGTGAAGCTGCGGAAGAGGCCCGGGCGGTCGATGTACATGTCGAAGGTGAAGCGCCCCCATCGACTCAGGCCGAGGTCAACGTCACGGTCGTAGACCGCGCGCCTTGAGTCCTCGCGAGTGAAATCCGCGTTCATCCGAAGGGCGGTGCCCTCTTCGTACTCGAAGAGCCCGGCGGGCTCACTGTCCTCGTCGGGTACCCACGCCTCCCGCACCGCCTCCTCGGAGGGATACTCGAAGTCGTCGAGGACAAGCTCCTCGGCAGCGTTGGCCAGTGACGCCGCGAGCAGGATGGAGAGGATTGCCGTCAGCATGCTTCGCATAATCAGGACCTCCTCAGAGATCAGTCAGCATGACGAGTATTTCTACCCGGCGCGCTCTGACACCTGCGAGGCAGGAGGTGGGCGCGTTGGCGTCAAAATACTGTCTTGCGGATGGAGACGGACAGTGGGAGGCGTGGCAATAATGTCTTACGAGAGTATCGACGACCTGCCGAAGGCTGTGCGTGAGGACCTGCCCGAACACGCGCAGCAGCTTTACATGAAGGCGTACAACGACGCGCACCGCGATCAGGGTGAGGACGATTTCGCCGAGCAGGCTGCATGGGACGCGGTGACCGCTGAATACGAGCAGGACGAGGCGGGACAGTGGCATCGCAAAGATGCCGAACCCATCGAAGAGATCATCAATCCGGAAGAGGGCTGAGACGTACCGGAGGAGCGGTGGACGATGTACTACGAAGACAGCGGTCAGTTGCCTCAGAATATTCGGGAATTCCTTCCCGAGCACGCGCAGGAGGACTACCGGGTAGCCTTCAACAATGCGTATGACGAAGAGGAGAACGAGCAGCGGGCCCACGAGATAGCGTGGCGTGCCGTGGAGGACAAGTACGACGATGAGGATCAGCATCAGTGGCTGCGTGAGATCCCGCAGTCGGCGAAGGATTCAACGCCGATTCCGTGGCAGCCTGAGTAGATAGCAGACAATGTCCGCGAACAATATCGCGACGCATTTCCGGTCTCAGCGTCGCCTGGAGGTGCCGCAATGCCGAGAGCCATCTGGACCGGCGCAATTACCTTCGGGCTGGTCCATGTGCCCGTGCGGCTCGTGACGGCCGTGCAGGACACCAGTCCGAGCTTCAACCTGATCGACCCGGAGACCGGCGGCCGCGTGCATTACAAGACGGTGAACGATGCCGGTGACGAGGTGGAGCGCAGCGACCTCGTCAAGGGCTACGAGGTCGGGTCGGGCGAGTACGTGACAGTCGAGCCCGAGGAGCTTGATGAACTCGCGCCGGAGAAGACCGACGCGATCGAGATTGAGGACTTCGTGGAGATCGCTGAGATCGACCCGATCTACTACGACAAGCCTTACTACTTGCTGCCCGATGAGAGCGCGAAGAAACCCTACAAGCTGCTGCTCGCGGCCATGGAGAAGGCCGGGAAGGTCGGGATCGCGAAGTTCGTCATGCATCAGCGCGAGCACCTGACCGCCGTCCGCCCCCTGCACGGAATGCTTTGCCTCGTGCTGATGCGCTTCGCCGAGGAGATCCGGCCGATCGAGGAACTCGGGCTGCAGCTTGATGAGGTGCAGGTCGATGACGATGAACTGGACATCGCCATCCAGCTCATCGACGCGATGACCGAGGAGTTCCACCCCGAGGACTTCACCAACGAGTACGAGCAGCGCGTCCGCGAGCTTCTGCAGGCGAAGGCCGAGGGTGAGGAGTTCGTCGTGCCCGAGCGCGCCGAGGAAGAGGTCGAGGCCGAGAGTCTCGTCGACGCGCTGAAGAAGTCGCTCGAGTCGATGAAGTAACGGCAGCGACGAAAGCGACAGCGAAAGGCGCCCCTCCCCCGGCCCCTCCCCCTGGATCAGCAAACGACGCTGATCAGGCGGGAGAGGGGAGAGGGCAACGAGTCCAGCTATCCCGAAGGTGAGCCCGGTTCGTGCCTCCATCTGACGACGCCCTTGAAACCTACCGCGAGAAGCGCGACTTCGGCGCCACGCCGGAGCCTGCGGATGGTGGTACGTCGGCGCCGGGCGCTCCGCGCTTCGTCATCCAGCAGCACGATGCCTCGCGTATGCACTACGACCTGCGGCTTGAGATCAACGGCGTTCTCGTCTCGTGGGCCGTGCCGAAGGGCCCCAGCTACGACCCGGACGTCAAGCGCCTCGCCATCCGCACCGAGGACCATCCGCTCAGCTACGCCGAGTTCGAAGGCGTCATTCCCGAGGGGCACTACGGCGCGGGCGCGGTGATCGTCTGGGACCGAGGCACATGGACGCGCGCCCACGAGGGCAAGGGGCCCGCCGAAGAGGGACTCGCGGAAGGCCACCTCGCGGTCACGTTCGACGGGGAGAAGCTGCAGGGCGACTGGGCGCTCATTCGGACCGATCGCGGTGACGATGACGACCAGTGGCTCTTCTTTAAGATGAAAGGCCCTGACGCCGACCCCGATCGTGAGATCACCGCCGAGCGCCCCGAGTCGGTCATCAGCGGCCGCACGATCGACGAACTCGCCGAGAGCGAGGGCCCCGGCCCCGACGAGCTTTTCGGCGGCCTCCCGCCCGACGCCCGCGCGAACCTGATCCGAGCCGAGCAGCCCGAGTGGATCGAGCCGATGCTCGCGACGCTCACCGACGAGCGGTTCTCCGACCCCGACTGGATCTTCGAGCGGAAACTCGATGGGCAGCGCTGCCTGGCCTTTCGCCAGGGCGATGACGTGCGGCTCTTCTCGCGCAATCAGAACCTCATCAACGACGCCTACCCCGAACTCGTCGAGGCGATCGCCGAGCTTGAGCATGATGAGTTCGTGATCGACGGAGAGATCGTGGCCTTCGACGAGCAGGGGCTTACCAGCTTCTCGCGCCTGCAAAAGCGCATGCACGTGACCTCTTCGGCGAAGGCCCGCGCCACCTGCATCGAGATTCACTTCTTCATCTTCGACCTGCTGCAACTCGCCGGCTACGAACTCACTCGCGTGAGCCTCATCGACCGCAAGCAGCTTCTGACCACGAACTTCCGCCTGCGCGACCCGTTGCGTCCCACCGAGCACCGCCGCGAGGAGGGCGTTGCTTTCTACGAGGAGGCCTGCGAGGCGGGCTGGGAGGGGCTCATCGCGAAGGAGGCGGCGGCCGCGTACACCGGAGGCCGCTCACGCGCCTGGCTGAAGTTCAAGTGCGTCCGCCAGCAGGAGTTCGTCATCGGCGGGTGGACCGATCCGGGCGGCTCGCGGACCGGCTTCGGGGCGCTGCTGCTCGGATACTACGACGGCGACGAGCTTCGCTACGCCGGGAAGGTCGGCACGGGCTTCAGCGATCAGCAGCTTCGCGAGATCCACGCGCGGCTGGACGACCTCGCATGCGAAGAGCCGTCCTTCGCCGAGTACGAGGACCTGCCGGATGACGCGCATTACGTCGAGCCGCGCCTCGTCGCGGAGGTGGGCTTCACCGAGTGGACCGACGCGGGCACGCTCCGGCACCCTCGATTCCTCGGCCTGCGCGAGGACGCAGAGCCGGAGAAGGTGATCCGCGAGACCCCCGCCGAGCCGACGCCGGAGCCGCTCGAGCCCGTCGAGCTTGCACATGAAATCAGCATCTCGAACGAGGACAAGGTGCTCTTCGAGGACGCCGGGATTACCAAGGGCCAGTTCGTGGACTACTACCGCCGCGTGGCTCCGGTGATGCTCCCGCACATCGAGGGACGGCCGTTGTCGATGATGCGCTTTCCCGACGGCCCTGACAGCGAGACGTTCTTTCAGAAGGACGCGCCCGACTACTTCCCGGACTGGATTCCGCGCGAGACCGTCGAGAGCGAGGGGCATGACGCGATCTCCTACGCCATCGCGGACAGCCCGGACGCGCTGGTGTACCTCGCGAACCTCGTCCCGGTGCTGCACATCTGGACGAGCCGCCGCGAGCATCTCTTCTACCCGGACCGCATGATCTTCGACCTCGACCCTGCCAGCGCTCCAGCGCCGGGGGGCGAATTCGCGCTCACGGTGGAGACCGCGCGCACGATCCGGACGCTGCTGGAGGAGATCGGCCTGTCTGCCTTCGTGATGACCAGCGGCTCCCGCGGCCTGCACATCGTCACGCCGCTTGAGCCTGAGGTGGAGGTCGGCGAGGTCGCCTCATTCGCGCAGGCGCTGGCGCAGACGGTCGCGCAATCCGACCCCGAGCGCCTCACCGTTGAGCACCGCAAGGCGAAGCGCCGCGGGCGACTGCTGATCGACCCGTGGCGCAACTCGCGTTCCCAGACGTCGGTGGCGCCGTACGCGGTGCGCGCGAGGGCGGAGGCGCCGATCGCTACACCGCTCGACTGGGAGGAGCTTGATGACGAAGAGATCCATCCCCGGCGCTGGCACCTGCGCAACATCCTCGACCGCCTCGCACAGCGCGGCGATCCGTGGGAGGAGATCGATCGCCACGCCCGCGATCTCTCCGGGGTGATGGACGCGCTACTGGGATGAGATCCGATCACTCAGCGCGAAGGTTTCGATGCCTCCCGCGGTCAACTTAAGCGCGTATCAACTCAGACACACATGACCGGGAGAGCAATCATGAAGAAGCAGTATGACTTCCACGTGGAGCACTCGAAGAAAGCGCTCAAGCAGGCGGCTGAGAAGCTGGAGACTGTCGATCATGTCCTGATGTTCGCTCAGATCAACGCGCAGCTTGCGACCGCGGCGATGCTCGACCAGGTGGCGCATGAACTGTCGATGGATCGGAAGAAGCGTTGAGGCCGATGGCCGATGACATGCCGCGGCCCGACGAAGAGGTGCATAAACTCCCTGAAGACCTGCGCGACGCCTGTCTCGACGGCGCAGATCTGCGTGGGGCAGACCTCTCCGGCGCCGAGCTTCACGGCGCTTCGATGGTCGCCGCCGACCTTCGAGGTGCCGATCTGCGCCGGGCGCGTATTGGGACACTGGACATCCTGACCGAATCGGGGCACTACGCCACCCATCGGCCCACGTTCCTGCGGGGCGCCGATCTGCGTGGCGCTCTGCTGACCGGGATTCGGATCGAGCCGGAGCCCGATCTGTCAAACGCCATCTTCGATCACCCGCTCCTGCTCGATGAGCGTTGTGCGCGCGATGATGCTGAGTGGGAGCGGGTCAGGCGAGAGCGCGGCCTCAGCGACGACGAGCGTCCCAGCTTCGCCGACTGTGAGGCGATCTACCGTCAGCTCAAGCTCAACTACCAGGAGTCCGGGGAGTACACGACAGCGGGCGACTTCTTCGTGCGGGAGATGGAGTGCAAGCGCACGCAACTGCGGGCGACCAGCACCGTCGCGTGGCTCGGGCAGACCCTTTTCTACTGGCTGTCGGGCTACGGCGAGCGCCCGATCTGGGTGCTGCGATGGATGGCCGGTGTCGTGCTGCTCTTCGCGTGGGTGCAGGGGGCGTTGGGATTGTATGACGGGAAGACAGCGGTGGTTGGCCCCGGAATCGACTGGCTCCCGTCGCTCGGTGGCCTCGATCGCTTCGTCATAGCACTTTACTTCAGCATGGTCACCTTCACCAGTCTCGGCTACGGCGACGTCCGTCCCGCCGAATGGTGGCTGCCTCGCCTGCTGAGTGGCATCGAGGCGATGATCGGACTCGCGCTGATGGCGCTGCTGGTCGTCTCCTTTGTGCGTAAGTTCAGCAGATAGCGCCGGGCGCAGACACGCGAGAGAACGGTCGAATGCGTCGGCGTTGGCACACCGAGCTCCGAACGGAAAGGACCGCCGACGTTGCCTTGGTCGTTCGGAGGCCGGGCAGCCCTGCCCGGCGCCGTCGCTGTTCGCTGCAAGCTGGCAACTGAAAATCGCAACCGGGAGGAATCACCATGCCTTTCAGCAACTACTCAGTGCGCGAGCCGGTCTACCGCGGATGGGAGAATGCCGTCCGTCTGCTGCCTGAGACGCCCATCCAGGGTTTCGAGGTCGGCGTGAAGCCGGCCGAGGAGTTCGCCGACATCGTTGAGGCTCTGCGCGACGCGGGGATCGAGCCGATGACCGCCGCGTCCGGCGTCAAGCTGCACGACGAGGCATCGCTTGCCGCCTATCTCGGCGCGCTCGACGCGGTGGCCGATGCCGGGATCCCGATCCTTTTCACCAGCGCATCAGGCGAGGAGGACGTTGACCGCGCGATGGACCTGCTCCGCGACCTTGCCGGTGAGGCCGCGAGACGCGACATCGTCATCTCACTCGAGACCCATCCGCCCTACTGTGAGAACGCCGACCTGATGCTGCGGACGATGGAGGCGGTCGATCACCCGGCGATGCGCATAAACTTCGACACCGCGAATATCTTCTACTACAACGAGGGCCTCGACAGCGCCGACGAGCTTGAGCGAGTCATCGACTACGTCGTGAGCGTCCATCTCAAGGACACAGACGGAGGCTTCAAGTCGAACACCTTCCCCGTGCTCGGCGAGGGCGTGGTGCAGTTCGAGCGGATCTTCGAGACTCTCGAGACGGCGGGCTTCGACGGGCCGCTGACGCTGGAGTTGGAGGGCGAACTGATGCGCGACCTCGATGTCGAAGGGCGCCATCAGGCCGTCATCGAGTGCATGGACTTCGTGCGGAGCATCGGGGTCGCGTAATCTTCCTCGAAACGGGTGCCTCTGAGCAGGCTGGCGGGACGTAAGGTTCCGTCGGACTGCGAGTTGCTGAACGTTGTGAGACTGGACTTCACCAGGCGCTGGCCTGTATACTTCTGATACGATAGGCGTTTGGGGAGGCGAAATGGTCTGATGGCTCACACTGTGGATGACGCGAAGACAGACAACTGCAATACGAGACCCTTCGGCTCCGGCACCGACGAGGAAGTGCGCGCCATCATTGAGCGTGCCGTCGCGGCTGATACTCTGACGGCCCGGGAGCGTAGAGAGCGAACGCGTGAGGCGCTGGAAGCATGTGCGGCATTGCGTGAGCGTCTTCTCGAGGAAATGGATGGGCCTCTTCCCGCGGGTTGGACCACCAGGATGATCCGCGAGGGCAGGCCGTGACCTCGGCGACACAGAACACGGTGTGCCTTGACGCATCGGTTGCGGTGAAACTGGTGCTTCCGGAAGAAGACAGCGATGCTGCGGCATCCCTGTGGCAGATGTGGGAGCGAGAAGAGATGCGCGTGATCGCACCTTCGCTGATCACGTGGGAGATCGCTAACACAATCCGCAAAACGATTCGGCGGGGACGCCTCCCACTCGACGTGGCCGACGGCATCTACACGACATTCCTCAAGCTACCAATCATCATCTCAGCGTATGATAGGTTGCCATCGGTTGCGTGGCAGGACTACGTCATTGCATTCGATTTCTGCGTCACACCCTATGACGCAACCTATCTTGTGACAGCGGAGAATGCAGGGTGTGAACTCTGGACCGCCGACGAGCGCCTCGTCCGTACAGTCGGCGACAATCTGCCATGGCTCCGGTCACTATCCGAGATCGGCAACTTGTAATCTCGCCCTACTCCCCCCCGACCCTCGCCACCAGGTCCTCCGCGAAGCCCTCCACCGGCGCCACGTAGTTGGCCGGTTCGACGGCCTTCACGTCCCGCTCGCGCAGCGACAGCGTCTCGATCGGCTTCGCGCCACAGTACTTCTCCAGCGCCTCGAACGCGCCCCTGTCGCCCGATCCGCCCATCGTCGCAACGAACGCCACGGTGTCGAGGTCGTCCGCGAACTGCTCGCAGAACGCCCGCGCCGCCGGGGCGCACGTGAATGCCCAGACAGGCGTCCCGATCACCACGAGGTCGAAGGAGGCGACGTCGGCCTTCACCGGCTCAATCTCCGTCGATTTCTTAAGCATCGCGTCCTTGCCGCCTCGTGCGTAGCCCAGGACGCCCTCGCGGTTGGTCTTATCCACGATCTCCTCAATCTCCACCTCGGTCATGTCATCCATCGCGCCCATCACATCCGCGATCGCGTGACAGACCTTCTTTGTCACGCCCGTTCGTGAGTAGTACACCACCAGCGCCCGCATCAGTGCCACCTCCGAGCCGAGCCTGTGCGCCCTCCGAGCGTACAATTCTTCCGCGCGAATTGCGTTCGCACCTGCCGTTACAAGGGATTCGGTCCCTCCCAGGTGAATATCCGCTCAGTACCACGACTCGCACACCAGGAGAGCTTCTGATGGCCGCCACGTTCGCCGAGAGCGACCTTCGCATCGTCCGAGACCTCGCGCGCCAACTCATGGACCTGGCGCAGAGCGACGACTACGAGCGCCGCCGCCAGCGCTGGCGCGACGTCAATGAGCTTCGCACGCCCGACCGCGCGCCGGTCTGGTGCCGACCTGCACTCGTCTGGCGCGAGATCATGCCCGACAGCGTCCTGCAGTGCGAGGACCCGACCTGCCGCAACATCGAGCGGTCCCTCCGCCGCGACCTGTACAAGGACACCGTCGGCGACGACCACATCGTCGAGCCATGGTGGGGCGTGCGCGCAACCATCCGGGCCGAGGAGCCGCCGGTGTGGGGCCTGCAGACGAAGCAGTCGATCGGCTCCACCGAGCAGGGCGGCTTCAAGTACTTCCATCCGATCGAGACGCCCGATGACTACGAAAAGTTACGCGTGCCGAGCTTCTACTACGACACCGAGGCCACCGAGCGCGCGGCCTCGCAGATACAGGATGTCCTCGGCGATGCGATGCCGGTCCGCGTCACCGGCTACCCGCCGCTGGTGCCTCAGCTTCAGAACTACCTTGAAGCCCTGCGGGGGATGGGGCCGATGATGGAGGACCTCGCGTTCCGCCCGGAGATGGTCCACCGGGCGATGGCGAAGCTCACCGAGGGCGTCCTCAATGCGATGCGCGTGACCGAGGAGGCCGGGGTGCTCACCACCAACCACCACGAGCCGATGTTCTGCTCCGACCCGGTCAATGACCCGCCCGAGGACGGCCCGGTCGGCCTGCACAACCTCTGGGTGGCGGCGAACTCGCAGGAGTTCGACACGGTCAGTCCGCCGATGCACGAGGAGTTCCTGCTCAGCTACCAGAAGGTGCTTTTTCAGAGCTTCGGCCGCGCGCAGTACGGCTGCTGCGAGAGCCTGTCGAACAAGACCGACATCGTGCTGGGCATCCCGAACCTGCGGATCTTCGTCTGCAGCTTCTGGAGCGACCTCGAAGAGATCATCGAGGCCTGCGGGACGGACTACTGCATCATGTGGCGGCAGTCCGCCGCGCAGGTGACGCTGCCGGACACGCTCGACGAATACCGCGAGCACCTTGAGCGGGGCCTGCAGATGCTGCAGGGGCACCACTATCAGATCGTCCTGCGCGAGCTTGAGACGCTCCACGGCCACGAGAACCGCCTGCAGGACTGGGCGGATGTGTCGATCCAGTTGGCCGAGAAGTGGGCGTGACGTTTGCCTTCGAAGGCTTTTGACGCTAACAGTCATTCGCAGTCGTTCGTAGGACAGGCTTTCCAGCCTGTCAGTCGTTCCGGACCCCACCGGCACGATTGCCAACGGCATTGACAGGCAGGAATGCCTGTCCTACGTTGACGACTGATGAAAGGACGCCGACCAATGCCTTCCGCACTGCACCAGGCCCTTCAGCGCTACTACGCGGGCGATGAAGGGGCAACCGAGGTCGAGATGGATGGCTACCGCGCGGACGCGATCCGCGACGGGGTCATCTACGAGATTCAGACGCGCTCATTCACCGCCATCCGCGACAAGCTCCACGAACTCGCGGATGAGCACCCGGTGGTGCTCGTGCATCCGATCCCGCGCTACAAGTGGATCGCGAAGTACGATGGCGAGACCGGTGAGGAGATCTCCTACCGTCGCTCGCCCAAGCGCTGGCAGCCATGCGAGGTCTTCGGCGAACTCGTCTACGCCACGAAGCTGCTCGCGCGCGAGAACATCACGCTGGAGCTGATCGTAATCTGCGAGCGCGAGACGCGCATCGACGACGGCAAGGGAAGCTGGCGTCGCAACGGGGAATCGATCGGCGGCCATGAGCTTCTCGCGATCCTCGAGCGCCACCGCTTCGAGCGGCCCGCGGACCTCGCGCGGCTGCTCCCGGAGGGCCTGCCAGGGCAGTTCACGGTTGCGGACATCCGTGAGTGTGGCGGCATCCGCAAGCGCCTCGCGGGCAGGATCGCCTACACCCTGCGCGAAGTCGGCGCCATCGAGCAGGTGGGCAAGGACGGGCGGGCGTATCTCTACGAGAGGACGGATGATGCCAGTTGACGTCGAAAGACCGCGTCCTCGCCGCCTGCCGCCACGAGCAGCCGGATCGCGTGCCGCTGCAGGTCTACCTCACGCCGGAGATCCGCGCGGCGGTGCAGGAACACTTCGGCGACCGCGATATCCTTGAGGCGCTCGGGATCGACCTGCGTCACATCGGCGCGCCCTACACCGCCGAGTGCCGACCCGGGCCGGGCCTGCCCGGCGAGGCCGATCACTACGACCTCTGGGGCGTCGGCTACACCCGCACCGAATACCAGGGCGGCGCGTACCCGGAGGCCACGGAGCTTCCCTTCGCGGAGATGGACAGCCTCGATGAGGTGGCAGGCTACCCGTGGCCGAGCGTGGAGGACTATGACTTCTCCCGTCTCCGCGAGAGCGCGGAGGCGGTGGGGCAATACGCGGTGGTCTTCGGCGGCGCGGGGATACCGGACATCGTCAACGGCGTCTCGCGCGGACGCGGGATGGAGCGCGTGCTCGTGGACATCATGACAGGCGATCCCGTCGGCATGGCGATCATCGATCGCCGTGTCGAACATTACTACCACTACTGCCGCGAGGGCCTGGAGGCCGCCGGTGGCGCGATCGACATCCTGCATCTCGGCGAGGACTGCGGGCAGCAGGGCGGGCGGCTTTTCCCGCCGAAGATCTTTGACAAGTTCTTTGTCCCGCGCATCAAGCCATTCATCGATCTCGCGCATGAGCACGG
>JBNJEK010000127.1:0-12183 GCA_051745855.1 Armatimonadota bacterium | reverse complement strand
AGCGGAAAGTGCTGGCCGCACCCGTAGACGTCACGATCGGCGGGCGCCCCCGAACTTGCGCCCGGCCGCGGCAGAGCGACCTTGATCGTGAGGATGCGCTCGAAGGCAATGACCCGCACTGAGCCCGCCGGCACGTCGTAAAGCGCCGCGATCCGCTCCGGCCGCATCTTTTCGCTCGTCAGCACGCGTCGGAATGCGTCTGCATCCGGCAGTGCGAGGTCGATGGTAAGGCGGAAGGGACCGGCGTTCTTGCTGCGGATGGTGGTTGCGAGGTCGTAAAGTCGCATCATCTGCCCCCCACCTCCTCGAAGCTGACGGGGAAAAGCGCCGCCGGGTCCTCGACGCGCATCAGGTGATAGACCGCGAACTCGTAGACCGGTCCGCCGCTGAAGTCGCTCGGTGAGAAGGGGAATGCGAGATTCCCCGCGGTGGTCTTCCGCCCGTCAAAGTGCTGGTGCAGCGCGGTCGATCTCGCCAGCTTCAGCGCTCGGTCAGCAAGCTCCTGCGTGGGGGCGGTCGCATCGATCACAAGTCCCACCTCGCGGGGCGGCGGCGTCGGGGCAGGCTCCCGGCCCTCCGTCACGCCGTCGAAGCCGTAGCGCAGAAAGCGGACGCTGAACTCCCCCGGCGCGAGCGTATCCGCCATTGCGTCGGTGACCGCCGTCATGACCGCCTCCTCGATCTCCCCCAGACGCTCGATCACCAGCGGATCGCGCACCCCCGCGACGGTGATCGCACGAAAGCCCCTCAGCCGCGCGCCCTCGAGCTTCACCGTCGGATGCTCGGCGGGCACCAGCCGCGACCCGGTCACGCGCACAGCGCGATCGTCGCTCTGAGTGAAATTGCATTCCGACAGATCGACCTTCCCCTCCGGCTCGTAGAAGCAGTTGGGGTCGGGCTGCTCGTAAAGCGAGTGAGCCGCCACCGACTCGGGCGTGCAGCGGCGGTCCGGGTTCGCCGGGATCACCTCGAAGCCGTCCGCCTCGATCGTCCCGACCAGCACGTCGTTCGCGCCGGCGGGACGCGCCGCGAGCGTCCCGCACTCGAGGATCTTCCCCATGTGCAGCGACAATCCGGGATCGTACCCGCGCCGGATCGGCTCGGCCGCGAAGATCGCCGCGTCGCAGCAGCGCCCGGCGATGATCACATCCGCGCCACCCTTCAGCGCCTCGATCAGCGGCTCTGTCCCCATCTGCCCCACGATCCGCGTACATCCACGCACATGCTCCTCAGTCAACTCATGCGCCGGTCCGCACGCCGTCACCAGTCCCTCGTCAAGCGCCGTCAGCACCGTCTCTTTCGGCACCTCCGCCGGGATCACCGCCATGCGGAAGCGCAGCGACCGCTCCCCCGCGATCCCCCGCACCATCGTGACCAGTCCGTCGAGGTGCGGCTTCGCACCCGCCCCGCCCGCGGTGCCGATCACCAAAGGGAGACCGCGCTCCACTGTCGCACACAGCGCAGGCTCGAGGTCGCTGCGCACCTGCGCGTCGCTGACGAAACTCTCCCCCGCTCCGAGGTAGAAGGGGCCCGGATCAGTCGATCCGGCGTCCACGCCGACCACGTCAGGCTTCATGTCAAGCGCGCGTTCGAGACTCGCGCGCGGGTAGCCGTAGCCCAGCAGACCGTTGAGCGAGATAACGCGCAGACTCTCTCCGCTCACGGGTTGACCTCCGTGTATGTGAAGTCCTCGGGAACGCCCAGGTCGGCGTGGACCGCGCGGACCCGCTCCCGTGTCTGCGCGTCGAGATCCTTGAAGTAATTCCGCCCGTGGGCGTCGATGTCCACGAAGAAAGGTCCGAAGCGCTCGACCTCGAAGATCCACGTCGCCTCGGTCTTGCCGAGTTCATCGAGGAAGAATACGTCCACCACGCGCGTGACCTGCCGCCGCAGCAGGTTCCCGCAGACGCCGATCTTGCTCAGATGCACCCCGCCCACTTCGCGCAGCGCGTCCGCGGTCTCGGGGCCCATCGTCGTCTTGCCGATGAGCGTGCGCAGGCCGAGCCTGCGCACCACCTCCGGCGAGTAGCGCTCGAAGCGGATGCTGGAGGTGGGCTCGATGCTGACGATCTCCCATCCATCCTCCGCCTCACGCATCACCGGGCCGACGTGGAAGAAGCAGTTGATCTGCTCGAAGTCGATCGGCGGCAGAACGCCGTCCTCGATGGCGCGGATGTGAAAGAGGCTGCGCCCGGTGAAGACGAGGCCGGAGACGGTGACCATCTCTCCAAGCGCCAACGTGCGCGCCTCATCTTCCGACAGCGGCAGCGTCAGGTCGCGGATCTCGTCCATCACGACACCTCTCCCGTGTACGTAACATCACCGTCGCCTGAGATCGTCGCACGCCAGCGCCGCCCGACGAGGCACTGCGCGTTCACCGCTACCGGCAGCGCGGCCGTGTGCGTCACCGCGGTCTCGACGTTCACCGCCATCACGGCACTGCGCCCCGCCGCGCCCATCGGACCGAGCCCAAGCTCCCGCGCAGCGTCGAAGAGCTTCCGCTCCAGCGCGGCCGCGTTCGGGTCCTCGCTCGGCTCGCCGATCGGGCGCAGCACCGCCGCCTCCTTCGCGAGCTCCATGCACAGGTCGGCCGTGCCGCCGATGCCGACGCCGACGATCGCAGGCGGGCAGATCTTCCCCGCATAGCAGCCGTCGCGGATGGAGTCGATGACGAACTTGAGGATCGCGGCCTCGCCGTCGGAGGGGTACATCATGCGGTAGAACGTCCCGAAGATCTCGCTGCCGCCGCCCTTGGGCGCCGCGATGATCTCCAGCCCGTCGCCATCTCCGTCAAAGTCCAGCTTCACCCGCGGCATGCCCGGACCGACGTTGTCTCCGGGGTTCTCTCGCGTCAACGGATCGACCATCGTCGGGCGAAGGTAACTCTCCGCCGTCGCGCGCGCGGTCGCCTCAGCGGCGGCCTCATGGAGCGCTCCGAAGCCGCCCTCGACCTCCGTGCGGCTGCCGGCGGTGATGAAGAAGAGCGGGAAGCCGGTGTCCGCGCAAACGAGCCCCTCACCATCGCCGGCCGAGCGCGCGTTCTCGAGGCTCACCTGCAGATGCTGGCGGGCCAGCGGATCGCTTTCCTCGTCGATGGCGGCCTCAAGCGCCGCCTCCACATCCGGAGGCAGCCTCGTGGCGGCCATCCGCATCGCCTCGTACATCGCAGTTGCGACGGTCTCACGGTCGATCATCTCAATGCCCCTGTCTTCATGTGCAGTTGCGAGGCGAGACATTCTTCGGCACGAACGCCGCGCAGACCTTCGCCGCCTGCACGGAGGAGCACGCGCCGGTCACGATGAATAACACCGTCGAGTTTACGCTTCAATGCGCAGCAGGCCTGAAGAACCGGACGCATTGAGAGGTTGATAAGCCGCGGGGCCAGGTCCCGGCAGGCTGAGATCATCCTGCCGACGGCAACGGAGGACGCGAAAGGGAGACACCCGATGGAGCGCATTTGTGTTGCGTTTCTGATCGTGATGATGGTCGCAGGCTTTGCCTGTGCGCAGGATGACGGGCGCATCGGTGTTGCCGACGAGCTTGAAACGGTCGATGGCTGGGAGACCACCAATCCCAGGACGCCCGCGACGGTTGAGGGCGACGGCGATCATCTGATCCTCACCGATCACGAGGGCGGTGAAGTGACGTGGGGAGCCGCCGCATTCAAGAGCTTCAAGAATGTGGACCTCGACGCATACCCCTGGCTGGTCGTGAAGGTTGACGCGATGACCCGGGGCTTCGCCGGCAAGATCATGCACGGTGGAGAGAAGATCAGCGTGCTGGGAGGTCTCACCGAGCCTGGCCTGATCGCACAGAACATCCCGAAGACGACCGGCTGGTCCGGCGTCATGGATCTTACGCTCGGCCTCTACGCACAGGGTGATGGATCAACCATCGAAATTGACTACGTCCGCTTCGTCAGCGAACTGACCGGCGAGGAGCGCGATGCCATGCCCGAACACGCGACGGCGGAGGTCGTGCCCCTCTCCGGGCTTGAGGAGCTTGGCGCGCGTCAGGGCAGGATGCCCCGTGCCGAGGCGCCGCCCTTCCCCGCCGAGCGCTTCATGTACATGGACCCGGTCACACACGCGTGGGTCTGGCGCATGACCGATCACCAGGCCATCGAGCGCCACGAGTACTACGACATCCCCGCGTGGAATGCCGACGGCAGCCTGATGATGTTCATCTCGCGCCGCGGGCCCAGCGGCTACTGGCTGATGGACGCGGATGGCTCGAACATTCGCCCCGTGCCCGAGCCGGCCGACGGCGAGGGTCGCAGTAAGCCCTACTGGACGCACTCCGATCCCGACCGTGTCTTCACATTCCGCAGCGACGACGAGTCGACCACAGTTCTGACGATGGACGTGCGTGACGGCTCAGTTGACGAGGTCGTGAGCATTCCGGTTGGCAATTTGCGGATGGAGCCACCCCACTCCGATGACCGCCACTTCCTCTTCCATCGCGACACCGACAAGTTCTGGGTGATTGACGGTGAGACAGGTGAATACACACACACCGAACTGTGGCCGACCCACCGGCGCCGCTTCACAAAGGCCTCGGATCTCTCGCTCTTCATCAACCGCGACCATGACCCGGAGACGCCTGACATCCGGCGGCGCACCTCTTGGACCTGCACGCGTGAGGGCGAGGACCTCGTCATGCTCACCGACGGCGAGGGCGGGCATCCGGACTGGTCACCCGATGGCAGCATGCTCGGATACTACGGCAGCGGAGGCATCTGGCTGATCAACCGCGACGGCACCGACAGGCGACTGCTGGTCGGCACATCCGGCGGGCACGGTGGCTTCAGCTTCGATGGCGAGTGGCATGTCTCGGACGCGCCCAACGGCGGGCCGTTCCGCCAGCAGCTTTTCGTAACGCACCTTGAGACCGGCCGCGTTCACCCGATCGCATTCCATCACAGCTCGTACTCCGGCTGGGGCAGCGGCGTCCCCGACCCGGAGGCCACCCATCCCGCGCCGATCGCCAGCCCCGACTCAACGAAGATCGTCTACGACTCGGACATGCTGGGCCAGCCTGACATGTGGGTCGCGGTCTGGCAGTATCCCGAGCGCCCCGTTGACCTCGGCGTCGAGCGCAACGACAACGCGGTCGCTCTTTCCTGGGAGCGACCCGAGCGCAGCAAGGAACTCGCCGGATACAACGTCTACCGGCGCGAGGCCGACGACAGGAATTGGCAGGAGATCGCTGCGGTGCTTGGTGAGCCCGCTTTCACCGACACGAACGCAGGCGATGGCGCATCGGACTACGCTGTCACCGCGCAGGAGCACTCCGGCCTCGAAAGCCGCATGGCCATCGCCTGGGGCGGCGAGCGCACGGTCGCTGACATCGAGGCCGAGGCCATTGATCTGCCGGAGGGCGCAGAGATCGTCCTCGATCAGCGATGCGGTGATGGCTGGTACGTGTCCGCCGCTGAGAATGTCACGCTCGACCTCGGCGAACACGCGATCGAAAACGCCTGGGTCTGGGTGCGCGTTCGCGACCCACTGGAGGCCGGCGGCGCCTGGTCGGTCACACGAGACGGCGCCAGCGCCACGGGTGCAAAACCTCCCGAGGACTGGCGGTGGCTGCGAGCCGACAGCGTGCTGACCGGGGATGGCCCGTTGACCCTCACGCTCGACACCGGCGTTGAGGTCGATCAGATCATCGTCACCGACGACGCCGACCTCGCGCCCGTGGGCGTGCTCGGCACCGTCAACACCACACCCGAGGCACCCGGCGCGCTCAGCGTGGATGACATCAGCGCCATCGAAGTGACGCTCTCCTGGGAGCCAGCGGAGGGCGCGGAGTACTACCGCGTCTACGCCACGCGCGAGCCCGAGATGGAGCGCGGGAACGCGACGCTCATAGCCACGCCGAGTGAGCCGAGTTTCGTGGACGCCGGCCTGACACCCGCCACGACCTACCGCTACCAGGTGACCGCGATGGACGCGTGGGGAAGCGAATCGGAGCCCACTGACCTCGTCGAAGCGCAGACCCCGGACGCGGACTGGACGACCCGCCGGTTCGGCGGCGAGGACGCCGAGCTTGAGCCGCCGATGGTCTTCGTCTCCGATGACAGCGGTGAAAGCGGCGGCTACGTCCATGTGCCTGACGAGCACTCCGATGAGACCTACGTCTTCGAGGGCTCAGCGACGTTCACATTCGAGGCGCCCGCCGACGGGGTGTACACGTTCTGGGGGCGGACGATGGGGCTCGACGGGAAGAGCGACTCATTCTTCGTGCAACTTGACGATCGGGATCAGCAGGAGTGGCACGTCGGTCGGGGGCGCGACGGGCTTGAGTGGCGCTGGGTGCCTGTCTCGACACTCGCGCCCACGCGGCTTGAAGCGGGCGAGCACACGCTGCGCATCCGCAGCCGCGAGGATGGGACGCGACTCGACACGATCATCGTCACCAGCGACCCGTTCTTCACGCCCGAGTAAGCAAGGTCGCACCCCAGACGGCACGATCAAGGCCCGCGCCCTCGTCAACCATGGCGCGGGCTTTCCCGACTTATCTGCTCGGTGCGACGACGAAAGCGAGGGCCTCTCACCACGGGAAACGCGGCGCGGGGATTCGCCAGATCGCCGAGATGGTCGCCCAGATCACCGCCTGCGAGAACTCGCCGAGAATCAGCCCGAAGAAGAGCGGACGCAGCCGCTGGTAGAGCCGCATCCCCCCGTAGCGCACAATCGTGCTCTTCACAAGCCACGCCAGAAGCATCGGGAACCAGAACACGATCATACTCCATGAGCCCGAAAGGGCTACCCCCAGCGGCGAGAGCGGCCACCAGACGTAGCGCATCCGCATCACGCTCATCGCCAGCGTCACGAGCACCCCCGAGGCGAAGAAGATCGGCAGCCGAAGGTCGTAGTCATCCCCAGTCTGAAGCACCGGCTGGAAGTAGCGGAAGCCGAGGATCGGATTGCTACGGTAGACGTAGCTGTACATCCCGATCGCGCCGTGCTCGTAGGGTGTCACGATGTGCAGCCAGACGCCGAATGTGAGCACCACCAGCAACGCGATCGACAGCGCAACGAAGAGGTGGCGGCGGTCAAGCTGCGTGGCGTCCGACATCTTCAGCGCATCGAGGAACGTCGAGAGCAGATTCCCCCGGAGGTCGCGTGTGAAGACCGCATCGGCCAGCGAGAGCGCCGTGAGCGTCTGCGGCGTGAGCGCCCTCATCGGCGAGAAGAGGCGCACGAGATCGACCGGCCGAAAGCTCGTCTCTGTCATCGGCAGCCCCGCCTCGGCCACCGCGCGGGCCATCACCACGCAAACCACGAGCAGGAAGATGAGCGTCTCCAGCACCGCCATCCACCACGACATCCCGAGCAGCGTGAACCACCATGTCGCCACCACCACGGCTGCCCCGAGGCCGATCAGGGCCAGTCGCGGTGGGAGCGCGGAGCGAGCAGCCTCCGCCTCGTGCTCTGCGGTGGTCTCGCGGTGGGTCAGTGCCGCACGCCAGACCCGCCGCAGGTGCGGGATCGCCGCGCGCGCCATCGATCCTACCAGCACAAGATAGGCCCCTGCGACCTGGTAACCGTTCCATATCGTTGTCGGGAACAACGGCATCGCCTCGCGCGACGCCCCGAAGGCGGAGAACGCGATGTTCTGAAGCCGGTGGAGCACAAAGAACGCCCAGAGCGAGAAGAGCACCTGGCTGGGGAGAAAGTACCCGAATCCGATGCCGCCCATTGAGAAACTTGCGGTCGTGTTGCCAAGGTCGCGCCACGGGCGGCCGAGGCTGTTGAACACGAGCTGGTTGAGGTTGTGCCGGACCGGAATCTCGGGGATGGACGGGCGCATCTCGTGGATGCCATTGGTGATGAAGATCAGGGTCGGGATGGCGAAGCCGATCCACATGATCGGGTCGGCGAAGATGGAGTTGCGCCAGCTAAAATGCTCGGAAAGCTCGATCGGCAGGACGGTCAGGGGGAAAGCGAGGCGCTCATTGTCCACCCACTGCCTGCGGAGGATCGACGCGAGGCAAAAGTATGCCACGAACATCGCGATGACCACCGGAAGCCACGCGGCAAGGGCCCTCAGCCACGGCCCCCATGGGACGGAGCCGGCGCGCAGGCCCTCGTAGAAGGAGCGCGCGATCCACTGCGCGGGGTCGCCCTCGACGTCGAAGGGGACCGCCCACTGGGGAATGTGCTCGATGAAAAGGGACTGCCAGTGATTCGCCTCGGTCGCGTAGTAATTGACGCCGATCAGCGCCGGGATCCAGCGTTCGAGGAGCCCGCGACTCATCGTCAATGCCGCGGTGAGGGTCATCGCGTAGATGATGACGATCTCGTGAGGCTTGAGGGCGAAACGTGGAGCAAGCGAGCCGATCAGCAGGTTCGCCAGCACGACCGCCAGCAAAAGGCCGATCGCGACCGGAGTGAACTGCAAAATCCCGATCTGCATGGAGCCGACCGTCATCTCGGCCCACGAGATCATCCAGCACGAGACCGCTGCACCGATCACGCCTATGACGACGGCGCGAGTGGTCAGCGGGCGTCGCGAAATGCCATCCGGTCCCTTCGCGAGGTCAGGCATGTGGCGTTTGTTCGGCTGCCGCGCCGCGGATTCCTCCGTGGGGCTGCGTATCAGCGGTAAAGGATACGACGACAGACGTCGTGACGCGCCGCAGGGGAATACCAGGGACGGGGACGACGTCCGGGCGAGGGCGCCCGGACTCCGGGTCTTCTCGCGGGTCGGGCCTCCGGGTCTCGTCGCGATTCGGGACTCCGGGCGCCCTCGCCTGGAGAGTCGTTACCCGTGTCACCCCAATCCACAAGCGTTGACACGGAACCCTCCGTGGGGGTGCTACCAGACGGATTTCGCGGCCATCTGCTCGGCGGTCAGGCGATCCGTCGCCTCGGCCACGCTCATCGCGTAGACGCTCTCGGGCTGCGCAAGCACCACCGGAGTGCCGCTGCGCTGCGCCGCCGCGCAGGCCTCGGCCGCCGGAGGGATGACCGCGTGGATCTGCATGTTGAGCCGCTCCTGGATCTCCTCGAGGCTCGGGCCGACCGGAACCGCCGCGCGATTGACCATCACCGCGCCCATCAGTTGACCGGTCACGCCGGCGGTCCGCAGCGAATCGAGGGTCACTTCCGCCGAACGGATAGCCGCCGGCTCCGGCTCAAGCACGAGGAATACGCGCCACGCCCGCCGCATCGCCTCGCGCGCGGCCTCGCAGGGGCACGCGGGGATGTCCAGCACCGTGTAGTCGCTCAGCGTTGCGGTCGCGTCAACGATCGCCGACGCCTGCTCAGGAGTGATCTCGACCTCCTGCCGTGCCTCCTGCGGGCCGAAGAGTATGCGGAGGCCGAAAGGCGTGCGCATCAGCCGTGAGTCAATCGCCTCGGATGTGATCTGGTCGGCGCCGTAGGCGACGAGATGGCTGATATTCTCGGCCGGAGATCGCGATACAAGCGAGGAGAATGTGCCGTGCCTGCCGCGCATCTCAACCGCGATCGTGGACTTGCCCTGCACAGCGAGCGTCGCGGCAACGTTGATCGCGATCGTGGAGACCCCGACACCGCCCTTCGCGCCGACAAATGCGATCGCGCCGCTCTCCCCACCGTGCTTCATCCGGTTGATCTCACGCTGCCTGGCGTTGTGCCGCTCAACCGCGTACCTGATCGCCCGCAGCAGCGCGCCACCGGAGATCTGCTTCTTTACGAGGTAATCCTGTGCGCCCTCCTGGACGGCGCTGATCGCGACATCCTCGTCGTCGAGGCCGCTGAGGACAACGATCGGCACCTCCGGATGCTCCTCGTGCGTCTTGAGGAATGTGTCAAGCCCCCGGCTCTCCGGGAGGCCGAGGTCGAGGAGGACGGCGTCGAAGGGTTCGGCGGCCAGCCTCTCAAATGCGGTCGCAAGGTCCGGCACGTGTGCGAGATGGACGTCCGTGCCACCCGCGTCCTGAATCATCTCGCGCAGCAGGCGCGCGTCACCCACGTTGTCCTCAACAAGAAGAATTTCCAGCGATCGTTCCTCCATGGTACTGACCTTTCGAGTTGTTCCTGAAATCACGGAATCTGGCCCGCCGCGCGCGGCTCACCATGCGCCGGCAGGGTAACGTAGAAGGTCGAGCCCTCACCGGGCGTCGACTCGACGCGGATCCTCCCGCCGTGGCGTTCGACGATCTTCTTGCAGATCGCCAGGCCGATGCCTGTGCCCGGGTAGGCCTCCGGCCTGTGCAGTCGCTGGAAGATCGCGAAGATTCGCTCCCGCTGCTCCTCCGGGATGCCGATGCCGTTGTCTTCGACAGCGATGACCCATGAGCCGTTGCGCGCCTCCGATGTGATACGCACCTCCGGCGGTTCATCTCCGCTGAACTTGATCGCATTGCCGATGAGGTTCTGAAAAAGCTGCACCATCTGGCCGCGATCGGCCGTCAGTTCCGGCAGTTCCTCGCAGTGCACAACGGCGTTCGTCTCATCGATCGACGCGGCGAGGTTCGACAGGACCTCCTCGAGCACCTCGTCGATCTGCACGCGCTCAAAATCGCCCCCGCGGCTGCCCACCCGGGAGTAACGCAGCAGGTCGTCGATCATCCCCTGCATCCGTCTCGTGCCATCGACGGCGAAGTCGATGAACTCTCGCGCATCCTCGTCAAGCCGGTCGGAGTAGCGCCGCTCGAGCAACTGAACGTAGCTTTGCACCATACGCAGTGGCTCCTGGAGGTCGTGGGATACGACGTACGCAAACATCTCCAGTTCGCGATTCGACCTCGCAAGCTCCTGCAGCGTCTCCCGCAGGTCCTTCTCCGCCAGTGTCCGCTCGGTGATGTCCTGGAAGACAACCACCGCACCGACCTTCGCACCGCCCTCGCGCAGCGGTGTCGCGGTGTACTCGACCGGGAAACTCTCCCCGTCCTTGCGCCAGAACACCTCGTCGCTCACATGATAGACGTCGTTGTCGTCGAAGGCCGCGTAGATGAGTGACTGACTCTCCGGGTGGTCACTGCCGTCGGCGCGACTGTGCTGCAGGAGCGGATGCGCCTTCTCCCCCACCAGTTCGTCACTTTCGTAGCCGAGCATCACCGCGGCGGCGGGGTTGGCAAAAGTTATGCGCCGGTGCTCATCGATCCCGAAGATGCCCTCGCCCGCCCACTTGAGGATAAGCTGGCTGAGACGTCGCAGCCGCTCAAGTTCATCCCGGGCCACTTCGTCGGCGCTGACCGCCCGGAAGACCACCACGGTCCCCCGGCGGTCGCCGTTCTCCACGATGGGGCGCGCCGAGTAGTGCACCGGGAGCGGACTGCCATCAGACCGCCAGAACACCTCGCCGGTCACCCGAGCTTCATCGCCGAGCGTCTCCGGGTGCAGGATCGGGCAGTCATCGGGAGGGTACGCGCCTGCATCGCCCCGCGAGTGATGGATCGTCGCGTGCACGTCGCGCCCGGACAGTTCCCCCGCCTCGAAGCCGAGCAGTGACGCGGCGGTCTCATTCACGAAGGTGAAGCGGCCGTCGGTGTCCACCCCGAAGATGCCCTCGTGTGCTGATTCGAGGATCAGGTCGATGCGCTCAGAAACCTTGCGCATGTCGCGCTCCGTCCGCCGTTCGCGCGCGGCGGTGGCGCCCATGATCCACCCGAACACGGCCAGCGAAAGCAGCACGAGTCCGCGCAGGTAGAGCTTGTGTGCCGGAGCCTCTGTGAAAAGGGCGCCGATGAGACTGGTGTCTGCGGTGTAACGCATGTAGAAGGCGGCGTCCAAAGCCCAGATGCAGAGGCCCAGGAAAACTGAGTAGAGAAGAAGCTTCACTTCAGTTTTCAAGTGGCTGCCTCCAGCGAAACAACGAACGTGGTTGGAGCGAAGCAGAGGTAGGCTTCGTTCAGGGTAGTGACGAAATCATAACACTTCACATGGACGTGGTCAACTCGTGATCGCCCGCGGGTGTATCCTGAGATTGTCGGCGCCGCAGCAGCGTTCAGCAAGGAAACTCGGACTCCGGGCGCCCCCGCCCGGAGAGTCGTCTCAGGCCGACGTCTGAAGCGGAAACGGCGTCCAGGCGAGGCGCCTGGACTCCAGACTCGGAGCGAGATTTCCCCGGAAAGAGATAACACGCAGGCAGCCACCGACAGTCTGCGTTTACACCCTCCCCCGCCGTCTCGACCATGCGGGGGAGCCATGCAGAAGGGCCCCCGGCAGACGCGCGCAGCTCGCGCTCAGC
>JBNJEK010000126.1:0-12294 GCA_051745855.1 Armatimonadota bacterium | reverse complement strand
GAGGCCGCCCCTTCGAAACGAAGGGGCGGCCTCTTTTTTTAGCTCAACTGCCCTTCGAACCTCCGCCCCATCGCCTCCACTACCTGGACATGCGCTTCGCTGCCCAGCCACCGCATCTCGCTCGCAAGCGCCTCCGTCTCCTCAGCGGACAGCCCGGGGCGGATGATCATCGCGACGCGGCACGCTCGTTCGCCCGCTGTGAGTGAAAGCTCCTCGGCGATGAGCGGGAAATCGATCCGGAGCGTGTCGTACATCGGGACATCTTCGCGGAAGATAGCCGGGTGACCCTCGATCGGCTGCACCATACATCGATCCGCCCCAAGAACCGCGCAGCCCAGGCGGTCGTCCACGTTCACCCAGCCCGTGGCATGCTCGCCGTCGGTCAGCGTCCCCGAAGCGCCGACAAGCGTGCGCGGCGAGTCCTGCCACGGCCAGCGCAGATCATCGAAGAGCCAGACCGCCGCCGCGGTCACGCGCGTGAGCGTCACGTCCTCCAGTGCCTCAAGCTCCGACAGGAATACCCCGCCTCCCTCAGGCAGTGCGATGAACGCGCAATGCTGCAGCAAATGCACGCCGCAACGCTGCAGTGAGATCGCCACCTCCGCCCCGCCGCGCTCGTGCAGTTCGCACGGGCCGAAGTCCACGTCATCCCCGGTCGTCTCAGCGCACTCCACGTCGCCGAACCAGCTTCCGGGCATCGGATAGCAGAGCGTGTCGAGGTCCAGCGGCATGCTGAGGCCCAGCACATGCGCGTGCTCGTCATTGCTGTGCCAGGCAATACTGGTGACAGACCGTTCGGTGCGCTGCACGAGGAACTGCCCGTCCTCGGAGATGTGCGTCCCCGCAAGGCGTGCCTCGATTTCCGCGTCCGGCAACGCGTCCTCCGGCACGCCGAAGAGCCGCGCAGCGAGGTAGTTTTGCGTCAGGCCCCAGCATGTCCCGAGCTCGCAGGGCATCCCGAGCCACCCGCTCATCGGCAGCGTGGGCCACTGCTCGGCCATCACCTCGAGACGGTCCAGCGAGCGCCACAGGAGCGCCGCCCGCATGGGTGTCGGATCCATCAGCGCGATCAGCCCGACCTGAAAGAGGCCGTCCACGCGCCGCGCGGAGTAGTCGGTGCCCTGCACGTAAAGCTGCGTGGCATCCGGCAGGGTCAGCGCCGCGAAGCGGTCGAAGACCTCGCCCGCGTTGAAGGTCAGGCCCTCCGGTATCTTCCGACCCGCCAGCGCATGGGCCAGCCCCGCGCGGGCCATCTCGGAGATCGACACGAGGTAGTCCGGGTGCACGAAGCCATGGTTCTCGACCGTGTGATCGCTCAGCGCGTTCGGGCCTGTCAGCCACTCGCTCAGCTGCCTGCCATCCACCACGCGGTCGCTCTGCACGTCCGCGGCGGTCGCGTAGGCGCTGATGGTGTATTCCAGCGCCTTCTGCTCCCACTCGTCGCGATGCGGGTGGTTCGGCAGCAGGCACGCGACGGTTGCGATCCCGCCCCCGTGCCAGGCGTTGCTCTCCGCCTGAGTGTCCCAGCGAAGTTGCGCGGGCGCGGGCTCGCCGAGGAAGCCGTCAGCCACATCGGCAAGCTCGCGGCCCAGCAGCAGGCGCGTATCCTCCGGCAGCCTCTCGCCAAGCATCCACGCGGCCATCCCGCCCAGATACAGAACGCGTCCGATGCCGAAGGGTTTCCAGCCCACTCCCCCGCCGAGTTCGTGCATCTCGGTAAGGGCCGTGATGAGGCCGGCGGCGGTGTCGAGAAGCTCGTCTTCGCCGGCCTCGGGCCAGAGATCAGGTGGCCGGAAACGCGCCAGTATCGCCATCGACAGCGCGATGCCGCCGAGGAGGTACTCGGCGTAGCGCGGCTCCACCATCTCGATCCGCTCCAACCCACATGTCCCCGACCGCTCACCGATCGCGTCGAGGTCGCGGTCGATCAGTTCGGCGAGCAGGCCAAGCACGCGCGCGCCGAACTCACCCGAGCGGTCCTCATCCGGCAGGTTGGCGGCGGCGATGCGCAACGCGTCCTCGTTCAACCCGATCGCTCCTCCATCCGGCACTGTGTCCGGCAGCTGAGCCTACCGTCCGTCCAGCGCCAGCAGTTCCTGGAGGATCTCGTGGCGCACGCGGTCCTGGGCCGTCCGATCGCGCTCGACGTCCCAGCGATACTCGCCGGGATCGTCGCCGATCACCCGCTCGGCGGCTGTCGCCAGAAGTCTCCGCGCTCCAGCAAGCTCAGCATCAGCAGCGCCCGCCGCGGCGCGCTCCTCCACCAGGCGCTCGAGCATCACGAGGTACTCGAAGTCCTGCAGGCTCTCGCGAATCGCCTCCATCGGCTTCGCGGCCGTCACGCTCGTCGGGTCGAGGTAGATGGGGGTAAATGCCCCCGACCCGGTCATGACGTAGTCGTTCCAGGTCGACTCCCCGCGAGTGTCGGCAAACGCCCAGAAGTGCGACCCGCTCCCGCCGACCGCGTACACGTGCCACGCCTGCGCGAGATAGTAGGCGTAGGGTCCGAATGTCTTCGCGGGGCCGTTGCACGAGTAGAACCACAGGTCAGTGCCCCTCTCGCGCTGCTCATCCACCATCGCCCGCCACTCGGGGTGGCCGATGTAGTGACCGCGCAACGGGCAGATGATATCCGTGAACTCGAACGACGCGAGCATCGCCTCACGGTCATCGATGATGAAGGGATCCTGGAAGATCACCATCTCCGGGGCGGCGGCCTCTATTGCGCTCGCCCACGCGGTGATTGTCTCGAAGTCTTCGACTGAGCGTGGTTCATCGACAAGAAGGACCGCCAACTGGTTCGGCTCGAGCCCCAGCGTGGTCATGTGTTCAGTCCAGAAGCGGGCCCACTGGCCGACCTGCCGGTCGAACCGCTCGGTGCCCATCTGAGCGCCGGCGAAGCTCTGCCCGACCGACGCAAACACGAGGTAGAGCTTCGAATCGGGCCATTTCTGCACCCATCGGTCAAAGCGCCCGGTATCAGGCTCAGCGACCATGTTGCCGTCGTCGTCGAACTGTCCCGCGCTCAACGTTGCCGAGAGGGCCCACGGGCTGTTGACGCCGCGTTCTCGAAGGTGCTCGATGACCAGATCGACGTTCTCGGGTGTCAGGCCTCGATGACTGTCTGAGTCGGTGTAATCCCAACCGCCGACGCTCAGCGTCTTCTCCTGCGGCATGGTCAGCGGATGCACCGTCACCTGCAGCGGCACGCTCTGTCGCCCGCCCGCGACGGACGCGATCTCGACCGAGCCCTCCCATGTCCCCGGCTCAAGACCCGACGAATCGATCTCGAACCAGACCTGTCGCGTCATTCCGGCCGGCACGTCGATCATCCACGCGTCGCCCTCGCGATCGGCGACGGGCAGCGGTGACGCCACTGAAGGGATGAAGCGCGAGCCGACATGCTCCACCTGGCGCACCGTGATCCAGTCGGGGCTTGCGCCGCCGGGCATGCCGGTAATGCGCAGTTTGGCGCGGATCGGCCTCGGGTTCGCCGACGTGATATTCAGAACATCGGCGCGCGTTTCGTCCTGCATCATCTCGACGCTCACAAGCGGTGTCGCGTCAGATGTCGGCTCCTCACCCGGTCCCAGCGGATCCCAGCGGTTCTTCCGCCACAGGCGAACACGGTCTTTGCCCTGCGCGAGCCAGACCTCGGCCCGCAGCGCGTAGATGTCGGCCTGCACGTCGGTCATCGGCAGGATCGCGCGGAAGCCCGGGGTGTCCACGGGCGCCGCGGTCTGGATGGCCGCATCGAGCGCCTTAGCGCGCTCGGTGAACTCGGCGCGCTCGCCGGCAGGCACCTTGGCGATCGCCTCGCGAACGGCCTGCAGTTCGCCCCTCTGCAGATCGAAAACCGGCTGGTTCAGCATGTAACGCTCGATATCCGGGATCGGCTCCGAGGTGTAGTCCGCGGCCAGCAACTCGTCCGGGCCGCGGTAGACCTCCACCTCATCGACGAATATGTAGCCACCTTCGGTGAACACCGCCAGCTTGACGAATCGGCCGTGCGTGTCAAGTTCTTCCGTCCAGATGACCTCGGTGTTGTACTGATCCGTCGGCGGCAGGGGCTCGCGCGCGGTGTGAAGCGCCACGAGGTCGCCCACCCGGTGCCACTGCTCGCCATCTTCGCTCACGAAGACGAGTATCTGCGACGGCCATTCGACGCCGGCATTGCCCGCGGCGGCGGTGCTGTAGGCCGCGCCGCCGATCGGACGGACCTCCCCGAGGTCGATCGTGATAAACTCCGGCCCCCCGCTCCGCCAGCCGACGGTGCCTGGCCGCGTCCAGAAGTGACCCTCGGTGTACTCACCGTCCGTCAGGTGTGTCGTGACGTCGTCGGCGTGCGCGCAGAGGCCGTAGGTGCTGGGGCGGACGTCGTAGGGCTTCCCGAGCGCCAGATTCTCGCCGACGCCAGGTCCTCTGCGTCCATCCGCTCCGCCCGCTGGGGCCACCTCGACGGACGCGAACTCCGCGACTCCGGCGGGCGCCTGTGCACCCTCAGCGTGGCGGCTGTCGGCAAAAAGTTCCACGCCGAGATTCGCGGTGGGAGTCGCGAACTCGACGGTGTGTCGCTGCCAGCCATCTTCGGGGCGGGCAACAACGCGCGCAATCTCCTCGCCCGTGTCACGACTGAGCACTCGCGCCATCGGCCGGAGCGTACCGTCGCTGCGCATATCGACCGTCAGTGCATACCGCACATCCGGGCGCGCGTAATCGAGCCACTGCTTCGCGGCATCGGCGCGCCCCTCAGCCGGCGCGCAGCGCAGCACGGGGACGCCGTCGGGACCTGCATCAGCGATCCGCTGCCACCCGGAGTCGCCGAGAACCCAGGCCTCGGGCCGGTCGGCGTCGCCTTCTGCGACCGCCGAGAAGTCAGCATTCTGCACGAGATTCTGCGCCCACGCGCATGATGCCACGATCAGTATCAGCAGTGCCACCGTGATTCGTCGCATAGTATCCTCCCGGACCTCAAGACATCTATCAACCCCACCGCGAGGTTGCTCGCGGCGCATACGACGTCGGATGTCGATGAGAGATTGAGCGCCTCATCGACATCCAGCCATGCGCGCGGCGACGTGCCCGCTACCACTTCCTGAACACGTGCTCGGGCGTGAGGCTCAGCACCGGCGGCAGTTCGTTGCCCATCGACAGTTGCACGTCCTCCAGGGTGAGCCCGGTATCCGCGCGGGCGATCTCCAGCGTCCAGACCTCGCCGTCCGCCTCGCCGGCCTCAGCCTCGACGTTCGTCCTGCTCACGTCGGGCGTCGTCTGGCCGGTCGCGACCATCTCGCCCGTCGGATCGTAGATATTCAGCCGCACCGTCTCCTGGGCCCAGCCGCGTCCGGTGATGCTGAATGTCTCTGTGCCCTCCGGCACGTGGAAGTAAAGCGTCCAGGGGCCGCCGATCGTGCGCATCGCGCGGCCGGCGTAGATTCCCACAGGCGCGTTCGCGCTGTCGAGTGTGTACGCAGAGCCGCCGGCCATCAGCACCAGCGCGCAGATGCCGTCGTCCTCAGGCGTGAAGCTGATCGTGCCTGGTTCGCCGAAGGCAACTTCGCCCTCGGCGATCACATCCCAGCTCATATCGCGCGCCTCCCACACGATCGGAAGCTCGCTCTGCCCCACCCGGTAGCTCTGTGCGACGATCTCGACCTCCTCGCCGCCCCTCACCGCCACCAGCGCGAGGTTCGTCCGCCGCAGCCGCACCGGCGGCAGCTCAACCGTCTCGCCGATGAGACTCTCATCGGGGCCGAACCCCAGTTCGTCGTCCGAGCCGATGCTGCTGAATGCCCACGGGTCGGGCGTCTCGCGCGGCTCGTGCTGGCGCTCGAACTCGCCCTCGGCGATCGCCTCATTCGCCCATGTGAACCAGTCGAAGTAGGCCCGGTGCGTTGTGTCATACTTCGGGCCCTCGTAGAAGATCCAGTAGCCGTCGGTGACGTCGGAGATCATGACCGCGTTCTTGCCGGAGTACTCCGGGTCCGCGCCGCTGACGACCGGGTCGATGCCGCCGGAGTAGAGGTAGGGCAGGCCGATCTCGTCGATGCTCGCCATCCGGTCGGTCAGCAGTCGCCGGCCCTGCTCCAGCGCGCCGGACTGCGGGAGGAAGCTCGTGCGGCGGCCGTAGGTCACCGCGTCGGCGAAGATCACCGGCGCCTCCTCGGACGTCCACTCGGGGAACGCCGCCTCGATCATCAGCTTCGTGCCGGGCGCGGGGTAGATGCAAAACTGGAACTCGGGGTTGATCGCATCGACGGCCTCGCGAAGAGCCCGGGAGCGCTCGCGCCAGTGCGCCACCTGGAAAGCCTCGAACTGCTCATGAAGCTCCTGCTCCTCGAGCCACGATTCGCGCTCCCCGGGCTCAAGTTCCGGAAGCGCAATTCCCTGGTTTTCAGCGAACATCTCCATGATGATCATATCGTACGAGAGGGGGTAGCAGTTGGCGCCCTTCGCGTAATTCTCGTAGTCGAGGAAGACGCCGAAGAGGGCCGGCATCTCGGTGCTGATCTGCGCGTAAGAGACGATCCTGTCCGTCATCCAGTCCCAAAGCTCATCGGAGTTGGGGCTCCAGAGGTCATCCACGAGTCCGTTCGCCTGGACCATGCGCTTTCCGTCGGCCTCGGCGTTGTCCGGCGCCGCGGCGAGGGTCCCGCGCATCCACGGGATATGCAGCATCCCCGCTTCCTCGCACCACCGCGTAACGTCGCGCACTTCGGCGAGGTCGTTCGCCCTGCGCGGCGAGAACACGTTGAAGCCCGCCTCGGCCGCTTCATCGACCATCCACTGCTCGGTATGCCACCCGGCCACAGGCTGCATGACCTTGTCCACGAGGATCCGCATTTTGACGTCGTCGCCGAAATCATCGGGCGACGGGGCCTGCGCACTGCACCCCATCGCACACACGATCGCGACCAGTGTGATTGTGAGCACACGCATCGTCATCGCCACCATCCCTCGCACCTACCTGAGATCAACCAGCGCGCCCAGCACCTCAAGGCGCACGGCGTCCTGCACTGAACGGTCCTTCTCCACGTCCCACCGGTATTCCTCGTATTCATCCACCGTGGCGACCCGGGCCGCGGCGGTGTCCAGCAACTCCCGCGCGCGTGCCAGTCGAGCGGCGGGCGCCCCCTCCCTTTCAAGCTCCTCGACTCGCTCGCGCAGCATCGTCACGTACTCGAAGTCCTCGATCCCCTCGCGGATCGCCTCCATGTACTTGGCCGTGGTGACCGAGGTGGCATCGACATAACTCGGAGTGTAAGGCCCGTTGCCGGCCGCGGGGTACTCGTTCCAGCATGAGACGCCGCCGGTGTCGCCGAAAGCCCAGAAGTTCGAGCCAAGGCCGCCGATCTCCAGCGCGTGCCATGCCTGCATCAGGTAGTACGAGTAAGGATCGAAGGTCCGCGCGGGGCCGTTCGCCGAGTAAAACCATAGCTCCGCGCCCTCCTGCTGCCGCTCCGCGAGCATCTCACGATACCAGTCGGGGCGGCTGAGATACTGCGACCGCAGCGGACAGATCACGTCCGCGACCTCGAACATCTCAACCACCCAGGGGTCGGGGCTCTGCGGCTGCGGGTCCTCCCAGATGACGATTCCGGGCGCGGCGGCCTTGATCGCCCGCGCCCACGCGGTGATCGTCTCATACTGCTCCTGCGAGTGCGGTTCATCGACCAGCAGCATCCCAAGCTGATCCGGGCGCTTCCCGAGGCTCTCCATGTGATCCGACCAGAACTTCGCCCACGCGCCGACCTTGTTTTTGAAGACCTCAGTACCCATCTCTGCGCCGCCGAAGCTCGTGCCCACCGACGGGAAGGTCAGGTAGATCTTCGCATCCGGCCACAGCGCCACCCAGTCGTCGAAGCGCGTGGTGTCAGGCTCCTCGATGACATTCCCCTCATCATCGAAAGTCCCGCCTCGGATCGACGCCCCCGTCGCCCACGGGGCGTTCACGTAGTGCTCCTTGAGGTGCTCCACAAGCGCGGCCCGATTCTGCGACGTCACGCCGTATCTCGACTCCGCGTCGGTGTACGCCCATCCGCCGGTGTTGAGCGTGACCTGATCGGGAAAGCGCAGCGGATAGATCTCCAGCCGCAGCGGAACCTCGGCCGAGAAGCCGCCGACCGAGCGCAGCTCGATCTCGCCCTCGTACGTCCCTGCCTCCATCTGCGGGCGATTCGCCGCAACCCAGACCTGTCGCGTCATTCCCGAGGGCACGTCGATCAGCCACGCGTCGCCGGCGCGATCAGCCACGGGCAGCGCCGCTGCCACCGACGTGAACCAGCGTGTCCCGACATGCTGCACCTCGTGGATGGCGAGCCAGTCGGGATTCGGCGAGTCAGGCACTCCGCTGAGCGTCAGGCGCACGCGAATGTCGCGCTCCGAGGCGTTGGTGATGTTGAACACATCCGCGCGATTCTCGTTTTGCATCATCGCGATCTCCACCGCCCCATCGCCCACCTCGCCATCCGGCTCCTGGCTCGGCGCGAGCGGATCCCAGCGGTGCATGTCCCACAGCCGCACCTCGTCCTTCCCCTGCGCCCGCCACACGTCGGCCTGAAGCCGGAAGATGTCGCGCTCGAGATCGGTCATCGGCAGGATGGCGACGAAATCATCCATCGGGATCGGCTCCATCTCGTCGATGCGCTCGGCAAGCATCTGCGCGCGCACCTCAAAGGGCTGCCGCTGCCCCCGCTCGAGCGCGCGGATATCCTCGCCGATCGGGTCGAGGTCGCGCTGGAACTGCTCCCGGATCAGGCGCATGACCCGTTGCTGCTCCATCAAATCCGCGACATCCTCAACTCCCTCGCCTGGAAACTCCTTCGCCAGCAGCGCCTCATCACCACGGAAGACCTCGATCTCATCACAGAAAGTGTACGAACCGTCCGGCTCCACCGCCAGCTTCACATGCGCGCCGTGGGTGTCGAGGCCGTCGGCCCAGATGCGCCGGACAGCGTAGACCCCCTCCTCGGGCAGCTGCTCGCGGTCGGTGTGCATCTTCACGAGATCGCCCGTCTCATGCCACCTCTGCCCGTCGATACTCACGTAGATGAGTATGCTCGCCGGCCACTGAACACCAGCCGCCCCCGCGGCGGTGCGGAAGCTCAGAGCGCGGATCGGCTGGTCCTCGCCGAGATCGATCGTAATGAACTTCGGCGACTTGCCTCCCCAGCCGACGGTCTCTTCCTGCGTCCAGAAGTAGCCCGTGCTGAACTCGCCGTCGGTAAGCTGGGTGGCATCGCCGGGGTCGGTGGTGTAGGAGTAGCGTGGCGCAGGCTCCATCGTGTAAGGCCGCCCGAGCGCGATGTTCTCACCAATATCGGGCATCTCCATCGCCGGCGGCGGGCCGGTCTGCGCCAGCGTCACCTCCGCGACCCGCGCCTCACCGACCGGGACGGGCAACTCCTCTGCCGCCGCCGGGTGCGGGAAGATCATCACCTGCAGGTCGGCCGAGGGCGGCGCAAAATCCGCTGAAAGCTCCTGCCAGCCCTCCTCAGGTCGCGCCGTAAGGTGTGCGAGGATCGTCCCGGTGGCAACTTCGACGACCCGCACGATCGGCCGCAGCGTTCCGTCGCTGCGCAGTCGCGCGCGAACCTGGTGCTCGGCGTTGGGTGTGACGAACTGCACGGTCTGCTGCACGGCCCGTCCCGTGCCGCCGGCATAGAACAGCGCAGATTCCGGGCCGCCTGCATACGACCAGCCTGAATCATTCGGGATGACCCAACCCTCGGTGGTGGCGAAGTCGGGGTTCGTGAGTAGATTCTCGCCAGCGAAGCAGAGTGTGCAGGCCGAGATGACAGCGATGATGATCGACAGGTGGCGCATCGTCAGATCCCTCCGTGAGCATCCGAGGTGCTCCGGGCATAGTGGGATATTGCGCGTTCGTGGCAGGATGTCCTTCCCGGGATATCCCCGCCGCGCGCGAACAGCGAGGCGGTGGCAGGCGTCATTGATAACGGCAGGGATGACGGTCCTCTCATGCGGAATCGCCGGATCGCGCCCTGTGCAATCGACGCTGCATCACAGTCTGCGAAAGGAGAAACTGCATGCGCTTCACGCGCGATGGATTCACACTGATCGAGCTACTCGTGGTGATCGCTATCATCGCCATCCTGGCGGCGATTCTCTTCCCGGTATTCGCCCGGGCGAGGGAGAAGGCCCGTCAGACGGCGTGCTTGAGCAACGTCAAGCAGATAGCGCTCGCGACGCAGATGTACGCTCAGGATCATGGTGAGATGCTGCCTCAGGGCGGATACTGGTCGCCGGACGGAGAGATGATGGAGTGGTATGACGTTCTCGAGCCCTATCTCCGGAACGAGCAGATCCTGCTCTGCCCGAGCAGCAGCGAAAGAAATCCGAAGACGTGGAACTACGGTTTCGTGCGCCAGACGACCGGCTACCAGGGGAGCCTCGGCTCATTCGAGCACCCTGACGGCAGCACGATCTCGCCGGGTTCGGCTCCCGTGGCGCTTGCGCGGGTCAACAACCCGTCCGAGAAGGTCCTGATCAGCGACGCGCACAACTTCTACACTGAACTCGCGTTCTGGTACCGCACCGACAGTCCCTACGACGAAGTCGGCGGCGCGTACTACTGGGTGGACGGTCGGCATAACGGTGGCGCGAACCTCGGCTTCATGGACGGTCACGCCAAGTGGTTCGCAAGCACATCGCCCTACGGCCCCGATCACCCGAACGTCGCGGCCGGACCGCTCGAGTACTACTACCTCGACTGAGGCAGGACGGGCCGCATGAACACCAGCCGTGCAGGAGCGCCCCCGCTGGGGGCGCTCCTTTTTCGTGTACGCTCGTCCGCGGGAGGACTGCCGCGCGCCGACAGAGAAGTCTCCCCTGACGCTCGCCCACGTCTGAGCATGTCGTCACCTTCTCCACCGCAGTACTGAGAGGTAAACCATGTCGTCAGCACCATCGACCCATTCCGACGATCTCTTCGGCACCGACGGCGTTCGCGGCGTCGCCGGCGCTGATATCACGCCCTCACTCGCGAAAGACGTTGCGCGAGCCTTCGCGCGCCTGCTTGCCGACGAAGCCGCCGCACCGTCCGTGCTGCTGGCCCGCGACACGCGCATCTCAGGGCCAGAGCTTTCGACTGCCTTCGCCGACGAACTCCGACGCTGCGGCGTGAGCGTGACGGACTGCGGCGTCATCCCGACGGGCGGGCTCTGCCTGCTTGTGTCCCGCCGCGAGGCCGATGGCGGAGCGATCATCTCCGCCTCGCACAACCCGCCCGAGTTCAACGGCATCAAGCTCGTCGGACGCGGCGGCCACAAGCTCCCGGAATATCGTCAGGCCGCGCTCGAAGCTCTGATCCGCGACCGCCCCCCGGCCTGCCCGACCGACACGGACGCACCGAAGATCGATGAGGAGGGCGAAGACGGCGACGCGGCATCTGAGTATCTCCGGATCGTAACTGACGGCCTCCCCCAGCGCTGCCTCGATGGGCTGCGCGTGGTACTCGACTGCGCCCACGGCTCGGCGTCGGGCTTCGCGCCGGATGCATTTGAGCGCGCGGGAGCCGCCGTGGAGGCGATCAACTGCGACGGCGAGGGGGAGCGCATTAACGTGGAGTGCGGCTCGACCGTGCCTGAGAGCGTCGGCCGGGAGACCGCCGCGCGCGGGGCGGACCTCGGCGTGGCTTTCGACGGGGACGCCGACCGCGCGGTGCTGGCCGATCACAGGGGGAATGTGGTCGATGGCGACGGTATGAAGTATATCCTCGCGACGGACCGCCAGCAGCGGGGCCTGCTGAATCCGCCGCTGGTGATCGGCACGGTCATGAACAACTTCGGCCTCGAGCGCGCCCTTGCCGAGAGGGGGATTACGCTTGAGCGCACGCCGGTCGGTGACCGTCACGTGATGGAGCGGATGCGCGAGAGCGGCGCGTGGCTCGGCGGCGAGCAGTCGGGGCATATCATCTTCCGCGACACGCTGATCGGTGACGGGATCGCGACCGCGCTTCGGCTGTGCGAGGTGGTGGCGCGAAGCGGGCGGGCGCTGGCCGAACTCGCGGCGCCCGTGCAGAAGATCCCCCAGCACCTCGTGAATCTCCACGCGGAGAACAAGGAGGCGTGGCGTGAGAGCGCGGAGGTGCTCAACGAGATCGAGCGGTGGGAGAGCCGTCTTGAGGGAACCGGACGCATCCTCGTGCGCGCCTCGGGCACCGAGCCGCTTGTGCGCGTCATGGTCGAGGCGGAGGACCCGGAGCTTGCGCAGGAGGCGGTGGACGCGATCTCCGCAGAAGTGCGCGGGGCGTGTGATGGTGAGCGGGAGGGGTAG
>JBNJEK010000125.1:0-12341 GCA_051745855.1 Armatimonadota bacterium | reverse complement strand
GCAACGGCTCGATGTTTGGCGGCATTTGACAGCCAAGAATGGCTGTCCTACGTAAAGGCGGATGAAACGAATCGACCTGCCGATGAGAGTCATTCGCCGCCGTTCGTAGGACAGGCTTTCCAGCCTGTCGGCCGTTCCTCGTTCGCCGCGTGGCGATGGTTCCGCGCGCTACGAGACGATTCGCGCCCCCTCCGCCGACAGCGGCAGTTCCCGCGCGACTGCGGTCGTGCCCGCACGGTCGAAAGCATTCACCATCGCGTCCCCGACTTCCTCCCCGCGCTCCGAGACAAATGCCGCGACGGTCGGTCCGGAGCCACTCAGCGCCGCTCCATGGGCGCCGGCGTCCAGCGCCGCCGCGATCGCCTCGTCCATCCCCGGCACGAGGTGCGCGCGGTGAGGCTGATGCAGACGATCGCGCATCGCCTCGCCGAGGACGCTGAAGTCTGCGGTGGTCAGAGCGGCGACGATCAGACCCACACGGCAGAGGTTGAACACCCCGTCGGCGTGGTCGATCGTCTCCGGCAGCGCCTCGCGGGCGTCATGAGTGGCGACCTCGAAATCCGGGATCGCCACCACGCATGAGAGGCCCTCCGCGACATCCAGGCGCTCCACGAGCACCTTGCCGTGCGTGCGCGCGCGATCGCCCTCCAGCGTGCAGCAGACCGTCAGGCCGCCCAGCAGCGCGGGTGCGACGTTGTCCGGATGGCCCTCCACAGCCGTCGCCACGTCAAGCATCTCTCGCTCGGTGAGCCCGAGATCGAGCAGCGCGTTCGCGGCCACGATGCCGCCGACGATCGCCGCTGAGCTTGAGCCCATCCCGCGCGCGAGTGGAATCCGGTTCAGTTGCCGAAGTGCGAGCACCGGCAGGGCCTCCCCCGCCGCGTCCGCCGCCACCTGCACCGCGCCAAGCACCAGGTGCGTGCGATCGCGTGGCAGCGCCTCCGCGCCCTCGCCATCGATCTCCACGCCCGGCTCATCGGCCAGCGCAAGTGTCACCTCGTTGTGCAATCCGAGCGCGAGACCGAGACAGTCGTAGCCCGGTCCGAGGTTCGCGGTGGTCGCGGGGACGTGGACGGTAACCGAATCCATCAGTCATCACTCCTGTTGAGGTACACGCGCGGGAGGCGCGGAGAGAGACGCGACACGATCTCCTGCCCGATCGTACCCGCCCGCTGCGCGATCTCATCCACGGTGATCCGCTCATCGCCCTGCGCTCCGATGAGCACGACCTCATCGCCGATCGTGACCGTGCCCGCGTCGGTCACGTCCACCGTGAGAGCGTCCATCGAGACCCGCCCGACAAGCGGGCAGCGGCGGCCGGCGATGAGCACATCCGCGTTGTTCGACAGCGCGCGCGGATAGCCGTCCGCGTAGCCCAGCGGGAGGATGGCGATGCGACTGTCGCGCGACGCGTGCCAGGTAAGCCCGTAGCCGACAGGCTGGCCGGCCTCGACGGTCTTCACGAGGGAGACTGTGCTCCGAAGCGACGCCACGGGCCGGATGTCGTCAGGGATCAGTGCCGGATCGCAACCCGGATTGAAGCCGTAGAGAACCGCGCCCGGCCGCACCATCTCCAGTCGCGCCTCGGGCATGCGCAGGAGCGCGATGCTGTTGGACACGTGCCTGACCGGCCCGCCAGGCTCCCCGGCGTCGAATTCGCGCGAGACGGTCATGAACTGCTCGAACTGATGCGCGGTCCAGTCCGGGTCCGGCGCCTCGGCGAAGTGGGTGAAGACGCCCGTGACCTCGATCTCAGGCGTCTGTGCGAGCGCGTCGCCCAGCACACGCGCCGCGTCCGGGCGGGCACCGTGCCGGCCCATCCCGGTGTCAAGCTTCACATGCGCGCGCGCTACCGTCCCCAGGCGCCTCGCGGCCCGGGCGACCAGCGCTGCCTGGCCCGCGTCGCTGATCGCCGGCATAAGGTCATGCACCAGCGCGCTCTCGGCTTCGTCACTGTTGGGCGGGCCGAGTACAAGGATCGGCGCATCAATATCCGCCTCGCGAAGCTCGAGCCCCTCGTCCACGATCGCCACGCAGAGCATACATGCGCCGGCCTCAAGCGCCGCCCGTGAGACCTCGACGGCCCCGTGGCCGTAGGCGTTCGCCTTGACGATCGCGGCGACGGCCGTCTCCGGCCCGACGACGCGATGGATCGCGCGGATATTGCCACGGATGGCGGCGAGGTCGATCTCAATGAATGCTGGTCGCACGTGAAGCCTCCGACCGGACAGAAAGTCAGGTGGCGTCCTCGGCCGCGTCCTTCTCCTCCGCCCACATCAGCAGCCGCATGAGCGCATTGATGGCGGCGAAGCCGACCGCGAACACACATCCTGCGGCGAGGATCGCATGAGCGTACTTCTCATCCGCGACAAACGGGCCGCCGACCTGCCAGGCGCCGACCGTCGTGGCGGCGGTGACCGCGGCCATCACAGCGCAGCTTCCTCCCGGCGCCGACTCGATCGGCTTTCCGCCCCGGGTCTCGCTCGGCGGCATTCCAAGGTTGGGCGGGTCGGTCTCCGCTGCGGGCGGCCTCGCGACCCAGGTGTAAAGCTGCTGAATGAGTGCCTGTGTGGCCTCGCGAGCCTCCCGCAGATCGCGCGCCTCACGGGAGACGAGAGTAAAGGAGCGATTGCCCTGGCGAGGGGCGTGCCACCGGATCCTGATGCGACTAAGTCCCGCCACCGGTTGCATCCGCTCGATGGTGTCAATGCGATCGCGCGGCAGGAACCAGTCGAACTCGTCCCCGCGGTACACCAGCGCATCACCCCACGCGGCAAGGAAGCCGATGTCGCGATCGGTGTCCCCGTCCCACAGCAGTTGCTCCTCGCCGGGCGAGAATCCGACGAAGACGGGCTGCACTCCCCGGGGGAGCGCCTCGCCGCGCTCCTTGAGTTTCGCCGCCAATCTCGCGCGGAGGCCGCTGTTGCCCGCGAGCGCCACCCTGTTGTGCACGAGCCACGTGCTCACGGGCGCGGCCACGAGCGCCACGATCGCGATGAGCGTGGGCACCGGCCCCGACTCCTCGGGGAAGAACAATCTCAGCACAACAAAGCCCAGCGCAAAGGGCAGCGTCGCCGCGAGGAAGCTGGCGATGCCGGCCAGCAGGTTGTAACGACGCCGCCGGTCGGCGCCGAAGATACGTTCATCCCGACTCATGCTCGCTCCGCGCCGACATCAGGTTTAACGCTCGTCAAGGGTGAAGTCCGCCTGCACCGTCGAGCCTGCGGCGATCGCCTCATCACGGAACGCGGGCTGATAGCCGTAGGCGAAGGCGTTGATGCGCGGCGTGCCCGGCGGCAGCGGAAGCTGATAGCTGCCGCCCGCATCGGCGAGGGTGGAGAGAATTCGCCAGCGGAACCACGGCGCCGCGCGCAGGTCCCCGCCGTGCTGGCCGGCTATGCGGTCGATCGTGTCCTGCGGGATGTCGGGGGAGTACGACGTGCTCGCGCGCAGGCTCGCCCCGCCCAGCGAACTGGCTCCACCACCGGTGCGCCCCTGCACGACGCCGACCGACCGACCGACCGCGACATCATCCGCGATCAACTCAAGGTTCCGGTTGCCCTGGCGCTGCTCGACCCGCAGGCTCTCGATCAGTTGCACATCCGCCATGTATCCGGCGACCGTCGCGGTCACAAGGTAGTCCCCCGGGGCCATCGCGGAGATCGCGTAGTCCCCGTTGCCATCGGTGTACGTCACGTAATGCGTGCCTGCCGGCGGCAGCGTGATCGTCTGCCGGCCGGCCGCCACGAGCGACGTCCCGCCCGGGATGGCGTAGACCGGAACGCGAACTGCCGCTCGGGTGGAGCCATCGCCGCCGCGCAGCGTCACATTCCCACGGACCATGCCGCCATCTTCAGCCTGCAACTGCCCGAGTTGGACGTCGGCGTTGGGATCGACGGTGATCAGCCGAAGAATCCCACGAAAATCGCCTGAAACAACCTGCAGAAGGTGGCGCCCCTCAGGGATCCCCTGCAGGCGGAGCGTACTTGTTCCGCGATCGACAGTGCGGATGACCTGACCGTCAAGCAGGACCTCCGCCCGGTCGTCGCTGCCACCGTTGAAAAGGTCGTTGATCTGCCCGACCGCGCTGCCGATCCCGACCAGGCCGAGGATGGTCCCGATGCCGCCGCCGGCGCAGCCGCCCACCATGCCGATGATAACTACGATTGCCACCAGTTTCCATGTATGCTGCTTCATGTCGAAGGCTCCCTTAGCCTGTCCACGATGGCACGTGTTGCTTCTGATGGATGATTCGCCCCGCCGTCGCCGAGCACCTGCCCGGGCCTACTCGTCGGCAGGCGAGACCTCGACACGCCCACCGGCAGTCGTCAGCCAGAGGTCAAGCCGCCCGCGATGATCTGCCGTCACAGTCTTTGTGTCGCTGCGTTCGCGCCCTTCCTCGATCGTCAACTCGTGCGACGATTCAGGTTCGATGGGATAGAGGCCATCATCGATGGTCAGCCGCATCCTGGTCTCGGCGCCGCCGTGGAAGCGCTCGCGCGTGCCGCGCCTCTCGCGCCCCCACGAAGAACCCTCGCCACCGACCTCCAGCATGACCAGCCCCGGCGCGTAGGCCGCGACCCGCGCCTGACAGCTGCCGGTCTCCGGACGGATCCGGATCGGCGCCGCGCTGCAGTGGCGCATCGCACCGGCCGGCAGATCAACTTCGAGCCTCACCACGCCGCTGCGCGTGCCCCGCGAGGTACGCTCATCCGCCGAGAACGTGCCCGTTGTGCCGAGATACGCGCGATGATCCGCCGAACCTGCAAGCACCTCGACCGCGCCCTCGCCCTCCCGCCGCACCAGGTGCAGCCAGTCATCCGAGCCGGACAACCCGACTGCCGGCTCGATCAACCTGTCCGACAGGAGCCGGTAGCGAGCCCGTCGCGCCAGCAGGTCGCAGTGCATCGCGGCATGCAGCCCATCCGACGGAGGCCACCAGCTCCACGCATCAAAGGGAGCGAATACCCCCAGACCCGAGCCCGCGGAATTCACGATCAGACCGAGGAAGTGAGGTTGCTCGTCATCATCGTGCCGCACATTCTGCGCAGCCAGCGGGATGGCGCCTGAGGACGGTCGCACAAACCAGCTCGGGCCCTGAAACGCGTATCCCTTCGCCTCAGTCGCGGCGCCCTCGAATCTGCTCTGACTCAGCCGCCCGGTCGAGCGACTGACTCCCTCACCCGGCACGAAGGCCCCCTCCGCCTTCATCCCGCGCCGGACCGACGGGAACGCCGGGTGTTGCTCACCGACGGTGAACGCTCCGAAGCGGTGAGCCGGCTCGATCGCCCCCGCGATCCCGAAAAGCACCGCCAGCGGGCTTGAGGTCGGCACCCACGACTGCGCCTCGTACATGCCGAGGCCGAGATCGCCGAAAACCGCCCCGCCCCGCTCGACGTAGCTGGTGAGCGCGGTGCCGGCCCGCGCCGGAACCGACAGACACGTCGGCATGAAGATTACGCTGTACCCGCTGAGGTCAGCCTCCGCCAACTGATCGACCGTCAGATAGTCGAACCCTCCGAAGATCGTCCCGAGGCGATAGTTGCAGGCCAACTCGGCGAGGTCGCGTACGAGGAAATCCTTTACGTACCCCCACCCGGGAGCGCCGAAAAACTCGTGTCCCGCGGCGTAGGGGGCATATACCACAGCGGCGGATGGGGCCGGCTGCTCGCCCTCGAAAGGCCGCTGCTCAAGCGCGTCAGCGACGTTCGTGAATGTATTGTTGCGCCAGGCCGGCATCTCCTCAATCCGCGACCAGTCCTCAAGCGCTATCCCGGCCGCGCCGCGCAGCGCCGCCTCCAGCACCCATCCGTGGAGCGACTTCGCGGCATATGCTTCACTCGGCGGCACCGGGACGCGCAACCAGGGAATCACGTCGAACTTCCCGGCCATCCGCGCCATCTGCACCCCCTGCACGTTGTGAGTCATGAGATCGGGCTCAAGGATATCCGGAGGAAAGTGCGGCTGGACGATGTCGTACTCGGCGGGGATCGCGGTCAGGCTGCGGTAGAGCGAAATGCGGCCGGTCATCAGCGGCGGCTCGGGGGCCAGCCGCCGGATCTCCCGCGCCCACAACGCCATCACGTCGTGGTAGGCCTGCCGCTGATACTCCGCGAGATCGACCGTCGGCCGTCCAACGCCGTGGACCTGCTCGAAGTCGTGCTCGTCGGCGGCCTCCCGGGTGATCGACTGCAGGCTTCGGAAGCTCGCGCCCCAGTTCGCGTTGATGTCCTCCAGCGAGCCGTGCCGCTCCAGCAGGAACTGCTGAAAATCCGCGTCTGTGTGACTGATATCCCGCTCGAGCGAGTGATCGGTGCTCCACGCGACGATCCCGTCCGCCCCGGCCAACTCGCCCACCACCTCCGTCAGCCATGCTCGCACTGCAGTGGCGTATCGATCATTGCGCGCGGAGATTCGGTGCGTGTTGCCCAGGCGCGTGCGCAGCCCGACAATGACATCGAGACCCGCAGCATCCGCCTCGGCAATATGCGAGCGGATTTCGTCGATCTGATCCGGCGCGTCTTCGGGCAGGTCATAGTAAAGGGTATTGATGACGGGGGTGCGGTCGTTTATCGACTCGATCATCTCCACGGCGCCGGGGCCCTGGAGACCGGCCATGAAAACGATCGGAGATGGTCGGTCCGCGTGGCAGACGCCCGCTGTCAGTGAGATGCAGGCAAGGGTCAGACACGCGACGATCACCGCGCCGATATGACAGCGCGGCGCCATCGACAGACGCCGAATGCACGACCTTGCGGTCATTACAAACCGACCCTTGTGTAAGCGCCGGACCTGGAGACGATACGAATCACGCCATGCGATTCCCCGCGTTACTGCTCGAGCCACTCATCGACCGTGGCCAGCGCCTCCTCCGCGGCTTCCTGCTCCGCCGCGCGTTTCGCGCCCCCCTCGCCGGTACCGATGACGTGCCCGTCAAAGCACGCTTCGACCGTGAACCAGCGGTCGTGCGGGGGGCCCTCAGTGCGCACAACGCGATAGTGTGGTGGGGACATCGATCGCGCCTGCAGGATCTCCTGAAGGGCCGACTTGTGATCGCGAAGGCTCTCGCGCGACTCGACGTCCTCGAGGAGGGAGCTGAAGTGTTCAAGGACGAACTCCCTCGCGCCGTCGAAACCCGTGGACAGAAAGACCGCGCCAATCAGCGCCTCAACCACGTCCGCCAGCAGCGAAGCTTTGCGTCGTCCACCGGTTGCCTCCTCGCCGCGCCCGAGCAGAATGTACTGCCCCAACTCGAGGTCACGCGCGATCGACGCCAACGCGGACTTGCGCACAACCGCGGCCTTCAGTCGCGTAAGGTCGCCCTCGGGGAGATCCGGGCGCGTCTGGTAGAGATGCTCGGCGCACACCAGGTCGAGCACCGCGTCGCCGAGGTACTCAAGCCGCTGATTGTTCGCCAACTCGTCGAGCCCGTGCTCGCGCGCGTACGAACTGTGCGTGAACGCCAGTTCCAGCAGGCTCTCAGATACGTCCTCGAGCCCGAGCCTTTCACGCAGGTCCTCGAAGCGATTCGCTTTCACCATGCTGGCGCCTGCTCTGCCCGACGCGCTCGTCGATGCAATCTGATCTGCTCTCACCCGTCGAAGCGGCGCAGAATCAACGCGATGTTGTGCCCTCCGAAGCCGAATGAGTTCGACATGGTCACCCGGACCTCGGCTTCACGGGGCTCGCCCCGAACGATGTCAAGCATCGGGAACTCCGGGTCCTCGCAATTGAGCGTGTGCGGAATGACGCTCTCCTGCATCGCCTTGATGCATATTGCCAGTTCGGTCGGTCCCGTTGCTCCGAGCATATGTCCGTGGACGGGCTTGGTAGAGGAGACCGCCACGTTTCCGGCGTAGTCCCCGAAAAGCTCGGCAATCGCCATCCCCTCGGCCGAATCCCCGGCCGGCGTCCCCGGGCCGTGCGCGTTGATGTAATCTATCTCATTGACGACCACACCGGCGTCATCCATCGCATTTTGCATCGCGAGGATCGCGCCCTTGCCGTCAGGGCATGGCTCGGTGAAGTGATGCGCGTCGCCGCTCATCCCGATGCCGGCGATCTCCGCAATGATCGGCGCGCCCCGCTCAAGCGCGTGGTCGAGCGCCTCGATCACCATGCAGGTCGCACCGTCGCCCATGACGAAGCCGTCACGGTCATTGTCAAAGGGGCGGCAGGCGTGTTCGGGGTCGTCGTTGCGAGTTGAGAGCGCGCCCGCGGAGCAGAAGCCCGCAAGTGCACTCTGGCTGATGCCCGCCTCGGCGCCACCGGTGATCATGGCATCCGCGCGGCCGAGCATGATGAGGTCGGTGGCGTGAGCGATCGCATGCGCCCCTGAGGCGCAGGCAGTCACCGCGGCCGAGTTCGGCCCCATCGCTCCTGTGATCATCGACACCATCCCGGAGGCCATGTCGATGATCATCATCGGGATCAGGAAGGGTGAGACGCGGTTGGGTCCGCGCTCGATCAGCCGTGTGAACTGCTCCTCCCAGGTGGACATCCCGCCGATGCCCGAACCGATGAGAACGCCGACCCTCTCGCGGTTGCTTTCATCGATTGTCAACTCCGCCTGCTCAAGCGCCACGTCCGACGCCCAGCATGCATAGCGCGTGAAGGGATCCGCGCGCTTCATCAGCTTGGGATCGAAGCGATCGCTGGCATCGAAGTCGAGATCGACTTCCGCGCCAAGGTGCGCCTTGTACTCAGATGGGTCGAAGCGCTCGATGATGCCGATGCCTGTCTCACCTTTGAGGCAGGCTTCCCAGAGCGCATCGAATCCCACGCCGAGCGCGGAGACTGTGCCAAGTCCGGTCAACACTACGCGTCGTTTCATCGTTGAAGGCCCTCACTGCGTGTGTCGGAGATTGACCGGCGGCCGCAACTGCTCGCCCGCGACCGCCGATCGTCACCTTACTCCTCCCCCTGAGGCCGCTTAGCCGCCCTTCTCCTCGAGGTAGCGCACGGCATCCCCGACTGTCTGGATGTTCTGCGCGTCATCCTCGGGAATGTCCACGTCAAACTCGTCCTCAAGCGCCATGACAAGCTCCACCACGTCCAGCGAGTCAGCCTTCAGATCGCCCTCGAAGGTCGCCGATTCGGTGACCCAGCTCTCGGGGACGGAAAGCTCGCGCACGATGACTTCCTTGACCTGCTCGAACAATGCCATTGGTCGTCTCATCTCCGTTTCTTCAGTTCGGCCGGGCTCGCACCCGGTTGTTGGTGTCGCGGTGATTGTCACCGCCGCAGCCGACGCGCCGTGCGTTCGGCTGGTCGGTCCTGTGCCGGAACGACTGTGATCCGCCCCGCTACATGATCAGGCCGCCGTCGATGTTGATGACCTGCCCGGTGATATATGCGGCGCCCGGGCCCGCGAGGAACAACACGGCATTCGCCACGTCTGCCGCGGTGCCCGGCCGCCCCAGCGGAATCCGCTCGAGCCAGGCGTCGCGCGTGTCCTCGGCAAGCTCATGGGTCATGGCCGTCTCAATGAAGCCGGGAGCCAGCGCATTGCACGTCACGTTCCGCCCTGCAAGCTCCTGCGCCGTAGTCTTCGTCAGTGAGATCAATCCGCCCTTCGACGCCGAGTAATTCGCCTGCCCGGCGTTCCCACCGACCCCCGACACGGAGGCCATGTTGATGATCCGCCCAGCGCGGGCCTTCATCATCGGCCGCGCCACGGCCTTTGTGACCAGGAACGCGCCCTTGAGATTCACATCAAGGACGATGTCCCACTGCTCCTCATCCATGCGCACAAGAAGGCCGTCGCGTGTGATCCCCGCGTTATTCACAAGAATGTCTATGCGTCCGAACTCCTCCATCACCTCAGCGACCATCTCCTGCACCTGCGCCTCATCGGTGATGTTGGAGGTGTTGACGAGTGCCTTCACCCCGCGGCCCTCGACCTCATCAGCCACCTTCTGCGCGGCCTCTTCGACGACGTCGTTTATCACGATGCTCGCGCCCGCATCCGCCAGCGTCCCCGCGATCTCCGCCCCGATGCCGCCGCCCGCTCCCGTGATTATTGCTACCTGATCCTGAAGCTGCAACTCAAACGCCTCCCGCAATCGCAAATCCTGTCCGAGTGTCGTGCGCCGTCACAGAGCCGGACCCCGTTCCGGCCTGTGCCGTTTGCGCCCGTCTACCCCAACTCCGCCTTCAACGCCTTCACGTCCTCCACCCCATCGACGTTCAGCGTGGTGACCTCACGATCGATCCGTCGGATCAGCTTGCTGAGCACCGTCCCCGGCCCGATCTCCACGAAGGTATCCACGCCCTCGTCGATCAGCCAGCGCACCGACTGCTCCCAGCGGACGCTCGAGGTCATCTGCCGGCCAAGATTCTCCCGGATCTCGGCCGGATCGGTGTGAGGCTCAGCGTCCACATTCGCCACCACCGGCACATCGCCCGGCGCGAACTCCATCTCCTCGAGGCGCTCGATCAGGGGCATGGCCGCCGGCTCCATCAGCGGTGAGTGGAACGCGCCCGACACGTCCAGGGCGATCACGCGCTTTGCGCCGGCGTTGTCACAGGCTGCACTCGCGGCCTCGACCGCATTCACCTCACCGGAGATTACGACCTGCCCCGGCGAGTTGTAATTCGCGACCACCACTGTGCCCTCGGCGCCCACGCTCGCGACCGCCTTCTGCACGTCCTCGGCCTCAAGCCCGAGCACCGCGGCCATCGCACCGGGCGCATCGTCGCCTGCCCGCGCCATCAGTTCCCCTCGAAAGCGCACCAGCGGCAGCACCTGCTGCGGCGCAAGGCATCCGGCGCAGGTCACCGCCGAATACTCGCCGAGCGAGTGCCCGGCAACGTAGTCCGGTTCAACGCCGATCTCGCGGACCGCTGCCAGCGCCGCAAGCGAATGTGTGACGATCGCGGGTTGCTGATTGTCGGTACGCGTAAGCGCCTCCTCAGGCCCCTCGAACATCACCGACATCAGGTCCGCGCCAAGCTCGCCCTCAGCCACCTCGAAGACCAGCCGTGACGCGCCGCCGGCCTCGTAAAGGTCGCGGCCCATCCCGACGTAATGCGAATTCTGTCCGGGAAACACAAAAGCGATCATATTCGCTCACTCCACCACTGGTCGTGCAGCCGCCGTTTGCCGCTGTTCGCAGTCGTTCTCAGCCGTTAGCTGCCGTTTACGCCGTGCCGCCGCGCCGCTCCTTGATCGCCTCGATCATCGCCGGGACCACGTCGAAGAGGTCGCCGACGACTCCGAAGTGCGCCACGTCGAAGATCGGTGCGTCAGGGTCCTTGTTGATCGCGACGATGCAGTCGGATGAGGACATCCCCGCCAGATGCTGGACCGCGCCGGAGATGCCGCATGCAATGTAAAGCTTCGGGTGGACGGTCTTGCCGGTCTGCCCCACCTGGTGGGTCGCCGGAATCCAGCCCGCGTCCACGGTCGCGCGGGACGCGCCCACCGCGCCGCCGACTGTCTCGGCAAGCTCCTCGATCAGCGCAAAGTGTTTCGGATCGCCCAGTCCGCGGCCGCCCGAGACGATGATGTCCGCCTCGGTGAGGTTCACGTCCGAGCCGGTGTCGTCCTTGATGACCTCGAGGATCTTCGTCGCGATCGACTTCTCCTCGATATTGACCGGAACTTCGATGACCTCGGCCTCGCGGCTCTCGTCGAACTCCATCGGGGCCATGACCTTCGGGCGCACTGTCGCCATCTGCGGACGCGTAAACTCGCAGAGGATCGTGGCCATCACGTTGCCGCCGAACGCCGGGCGGGTCTGCTCGAGCAGTTTCGTCTCCGGGTTGATCGTAAGCTCGGTGCAGTCCGCCGTCAGCCCGGCCTTGATGCGCGCGGCCACGCGCGAGGCGAGGTCGCGGCCCATCGAGGTCGCGCCGATCAGCACGATATCCGGCTTGTGCTGGTTGATCAGCCCGGTCAGCACGTTGGTGAAAGGTTGCGTGCGGTAGCGCTCAAGTGTCGGGTGATCGACCACGAAGACACGGTCAGCGCCGTAGCCGGCAACTCGATCCGCAAGGTGATCGATGTCATGGCCGATGAGTACGACAGAGACGTCGGTGTCGAGTTCCTCCGCGAGTTTGCGCCCCTCGCCGATCAGTTCGGCTGTGACCATCGCAAGGTTGCCTTCCGATGTGATCTCGCCGACCACCCAGAGCCCCTCGTACTGCGAGGTGTCTACCTCGCCCTTCCCCTCCATCTCCAGCACGATCGCGCCGGTCGGGCAGGCGTAGGCGCAGGCTCCGCAACTTGTGCAGTTCTCGTTGAACTCCGCCTTGTCATCGACCATGTCGATCGCCCCGTAGGGGCAGGCGGGGATGCACATTTCACAGCCGATGCACTTGGGCTTGTCGATGTAAAT
>JBNJEK010000124.1:0-12381 GCA_051745855.1 Armatimonadota bacterium | reverse complement strand
TTCGTGCTGCTGCCGGCGTGGGCCGTGGACTGGTTCATGGGCGGCGAGGCTGTCTCGCTGGTCGGCGACTTCAACGAGGTGCTGGTGCGCAACCTCTTCGAGGGCGGGCTGCGGCTGCTGGCGATCATCGGGTACATCGTCGCCATCTCGCAGATGAAGTACGTCAAGCGGGTCTTCGAGTATCACGGCGCGGAACACGCGACGATCAACACCTTCGAGGACACCGGTGAGGTGAGCGTGCAGGGGGCGCTGGACCACAGCCCGCTGCATCCGCGCTGCGGGACCGCGTTTATCCTCGTGGTCATCCTGATGAAGATCATCGTCGGCTGCTTCCTCGGCTGGCCCGAACTGTGGCTCCGACTGGTGTTGCGGCTGGCGATCCTTCTGCCGGTTGCCGGCATCGCGTATGAGATCATCCGCTACGCGGGACGGCATCGCGGAGGGATACTTGAGAAGGTCCTCGCCGGCCCGGGACTGCTGATGCAGAAACTCACCACGCGCCAGCCTGACGAGGAGCAGGTGGAGATCGCGATCTACGCGCTGGCCGCGGTGGCGCCCGAGGTCGATCTTCCCGCCGACTTCGAGGAGCCCGAGTACGTGGAGATCGGGCGCGGCGGGCAGATTGAGCGCGAGGATGAACCGCCCGAGGCGCCGGAGACGCCGGACGCGGCGAGCCGGGACGAAGCGGCCGCCGGTGTATGAGGCGGGCGAGGCCGTGACCGATCGAACAAACCGATCGAAGCAACCGATCATTCCGGAGAGAGACGATGGATCTGCTGCCGGCGCTTGAGCGCCTGGAGGATGAATTCAAGGACGTTGAGCAGAAGCTCACCACGCAGGAAGTGATCAACGATCCTGCGCGGCTGCGCGAGCTTTCGGTGCGGCACTCCGAGCTTGTACCGGCGATGGAGAAGCTGCGGGATTACCGCGAGTACATCGAGACGCGAGAGGACGCGGCCTCGATGCTCGAGAGCACGGACGATGAAGAGATGCGCGAGTTTCTGCGGGCGGAGCTTGAGGAAGCGGATGCGGCGATCGCGGAGATGCAGGGCGAGTTGCTTCTGCTGCTGGTCCCGCCCGATCCGATGCGCCACCGCAACGCTATCGTGGAGATTCGCGCCGGGACCGGCGGCGACGAGGCCGCGTTGTTCGCCGGAGATCTCTTCAACATGTACCATCAGTACATCCTCAATCAAGGCTGGGACATTGAGATCATCTCCGCCAACGAGGGGCAGATGGGCGGATACAAGGAGATCATCTTCAATGTGCAGGGGAAGGGCGCGTTCGGGAGGTTGAAGTACGAGTCGGGCGTCCACCGCGTGCAGCGCGTCCCCGCGACCGAGTCGCAGGGGCGCATTCACACATCGGCGGCGACGGTGGCGGTGCTCCCGGAGGCTGAGGACGTGGACGTGCAGATCGACCCTTCGGACCTGCGCTGGGACACCTTCCGGGCCGGCGGCCCGGGCGGGCAGAGCATGCAGAAGAACGAGACCGCGGTGCGCGTGACCCATGAGCCGAGCGGCATCGTCGCGGCTTCCCGTGATGAGCGCTCGCAGATGCAGAACCGGGAGAAGGCTCTGACGGTGCTGCGGGCGCGCCTTTACGAGCACGAGCAGCAGAAGCAGATGGAGGCGGTGGACGCGCAGCGTCGCGCCGCGGTCAAGAGCGGCGATCGGTCGGAGAAGGTGCGCACGTACAATTTCCCCCAGGATCGGGTGACCGACCATCGCATCGGGATGACCCTGCACAATCTGCCGGAGATCATGACCGGTGCGATCGATCCGCTCCTGCAGGCTCTCGCCGAAGATGAGCGGCAGGCGAGACTCGAAGATTTCACCGCGACCATGTAGGCCGCCCCCCTTATGAAGCTCAGAGATGCCATCAATGACGCGCAGAATCGGCTGGAGGAGGCCGGCGTGCCCGAGGCGGAGTTCGACGCCCGGGCGCTCGCCGCGCATGTACTTGACCTGCGCCTCTCCCAGCTTGCAATGCAGCAGGATCGGCTGCTGACGGGTGAGGAGATGGCGGCGCTTGATACGCTTGTGAGTTGCCGGGCCCGTCGCGAGCCGCTGCAGTATCTCCTCGGCGCCACCGAGTTCTACGGCCGTGAGTTCGTCTGCGATTCCCGCGCGTTGATCCCTCGGTCGGACACCGAGACCCTCGTGGACGTGTCGCTGGATTTGATCGACGAGCTTGAGTTGACCGTGCTGGCCGACATTGGCACAGGCAGCGGCGTCATCGCGGTGACGCTTGCCGCTGAGCGCGAGGCGTTGGAGGTGCTGGCCACCGACACGTCTGAGGCCGCGCTGGAACTTGCCGCCGAGAACGTCGCGAAACATTCGCTGACCGAGCGGATCACGCTGGCGCAGGGGCCGTGGCTTGAGCCGCTGGTGGATGAGGGGTGGGCCGATCGCGTGGAGATGATGGTGAGCAACCCGCCTTACATCCGCGAAGATGAGATCGACGGACTGATGCAGGAGATCACTGATCATGAGCCCCGTGATGCGCTGGTTGACAGCGAGTTGGACGGGATGGGCGCCTACCGCGCGATCATCGAGCAGTGTCCGTCGCTGCCGAACCTGCGCGCGGCCGCATTCGAGGTGGGAGAGGGGCAGGCGGCCGAGGTGGCCGACCTGATGCGCGAGAGCCTCAATGCACAGGAGATCATCATCCGCAAGGACCTCGGGAAGATCGACCGCGTGGTCGCGGCGGTGGTGGGGATCGGCGAGCAATGAGCGCATCCCGCGTGCTCAGTGTCACGGAGCACGGCGTTGACGCCGTTGCCCGCTCTGCCGCCGAGGCACTCGGGAGCGGTGAACTCGTTGTCATGCCCACCGACACGGTCTACGGCCTCGCGGCCTCTCTGCGGCACAGAGCCGCCATCGCGGAGATCTTCCGCGCGAAGCAGCGCCCCGCGGATATGCCCCTGCCCGTGCTGGTCGCCTCGATCGCCGAGGCGGAGGCGCTGGTCCCCGGTGAGCTTGAGGCACACGAGCAACTGCTCAGCCGATGGTGGCCGGGTGCCCTGACGGTGATCGTAGAGGCCTCGCCGCGGATCCCGAGCGAAGTGACTGCCGGTGGCCCGACGGTGGGCCTGCGTGAGCCTGACAGCGAGGTCGCCCGGGCGATTCTGCATGCCGCGGGCGGCACGGCCGCAGTGACGAGCGCGAACCTCTCCGGCGATCCGCCGGCGACCGAAGTGTCCGACTTGCCCGACGCACTGCTGCGCCATGTCGGACTCGTCATCGACGCCGGGGGATGCCCCGGAGGCACGGCCTCGACCGTGCTCGACCTGAGTCGCACGCCGCCCCGCGTTCTCCGCGAGGGGCCGGTCGAAGTTGACGAATTACGCAAGCTGCTGCCCGACCTTGAGACGTAAGTCGGCCCTCGGCCCGCCCCCCCTGGCTGATCGCCGCAAACCGCACACATTTTGCGCACATGCGCGCACGCATATCCGTCAGGACAGGATTATCATGAAAGTTGGATTCCTCGGTCTTCCCGGCAGCGGGAAGACCACTCTTTTCAACGTAGTCACCGACCGCGAAGTCGATCTCTCAGAGATAGGCAGAAGCGGGTCGCGGATGGCCGTGGTGAAGGTGCCGGACCAGCGCCTGCCGCGCCTTGCCGAGGTTCTTCGCTCGGCGAAGATTATCCACCCGGAGATGGTCTTCGTTGACCTCCCCGCACTGCATCGCGATGACGGGCAGGGTCGGCAGGATGTGAGCCTGACGAAGGTCGTCGGCGATGCGGACGCGCTGGCGCTGGTGATCCAGTGCTTCGGCGAGCTTGACTACGACGGGAATGCGCTTGACCCGGCCGGCGACCTCGAGTCGCTGCTGCTTGAGATGACGATCACCGACCTCGGCATCGTGGAGCGGCGGATCGAGCGGATCAATGATGAACTGAAGTCCGCGCGGGACAAGACCAGCCTTGAGCGATCGCTGCTCGAGCGCGTGGCAGCGCATCTCGGTGAGGGGAAACTCGCGCGTGACCTCGACCTCGGCCACGACGAGGAACTGCTGCTGCGCGGCTTCAGTCTCCTGACGAGCAAGCCGCTGCTGGTGGTGCTGAACGTCGCGGACAACGATCTTGAGGGCGACCGGGCCGCCGAGGCCGTCGCGGTGGCGGAGCAGATGGGGCTCGACTACGAGATCATCGCCGCCACGCTCGAGCAGGAGATCGCGGCGCTCGATGCGGAGATGCGTGAGGCGTTCCTTGCCGACTACGGTCTCCCCGAGCCTGCGCGCGACCGCTTCATCCGCGCGTGCTACGACCTGCTCGGCGTGATTACATTCTTCACCGGCAATGAGAAAGAGGCGCGCGGCTGGACGATCGAGGGCGCCAGCACCGTCCGTGAGGCGGGCGGGAAGATACACTCGGACATCTACGACGGCTTCATCCGGGCCGAGATTACACCCTTCGCCGCGCTCGATCAGCACGAATCATTCGCCGCCTGCAGGGAGGCGGGCGTGATCCGGCTCGAAGGGCGGGATTACATCACCACCGACGGGGACTACCTTGACATCCGCTTCAGCCGGTGAAGGACATTTCGCACCAACCGCTGAGGCCCGGCCTCCGCTGCGTATCCGAAGTCTGCCCTCAGATTTTGATATGAAGCCAGTCGCTGAAGGGAATGCCGTGGCGGCAGGCGAAGGGGCTGTCTGATCCGTCGCCGCCGTCTTCGACGGGGGCGGGCCTGCGCAGCACATCCTCGGCGTACTGGAGGCTTCTGCGATGAAAGTTGGGTTCCTGGGGCTGCCGGGAAGCGGGAAGACCACGCTTTTCAACGTCGTCACCGGACGCGAGTTCGACCCCTCAGAGATCGGGCGTGCGGAGGCCAGGCTGGCGGTGGTCAAGGTGCCCGATGAGCGTGTGGAGCGGGTCGCGGAGATCTACGAATCCCCGCAGACCACCCAGCCTGAGATCACCTTCGTCGATCTGATGGCGCTGCACACCGGCGATGAGCACACCAGCCGTGATGACAGCCTCACGAAGGTCGCCGGCGACGCCGACGCCTTCGCGCTGGTGGTGCAGTGCTTCGGCGAACTCGATCACCGCGGCGAGGCACTCGACCCCGGCTCTGACCTTGAGGCTCTCCTCCTCGAGATGACGATCACGGACCTCGACGTGGTCGAGGGTCGGCTGAGGCGCATCGAGGCTGAGATGAAGGCTGAGAAGGACATCATCAACATTGAGCGCGACCTGCTTGAGCGCGTCGCCGCGCAGCTTGAGGAGGGCGGTCTTGTCCGTGACATGTCGCTGAGCGCGGACGAGGAGCGGACGCTTCGCGGCTTCAACCTCCTCACGAGCAAGCCGCTGCTGGCGGTCTTCAACGTCAGCGAGGAGGACCTGCGGGCGCAAACCTGCACCGGCGCATGCAAGCTGGCCGAGGACGCCGGCATCGACTGGATCCCGATCTCCGCGGGCCTTGAGCAGGAGCTTGCGGAGCTTGATGCCGAGACGCAGGCGGAGTTTCTCGCCGAGTATGACCTCGATGCCGTTGCGCGCGACCGCTTCATCCGCGCCTGCTACGACCTCCTCGACGTAATCACGTTCTTCACCGCGAATGAGAACGAAGCGCGCGCGTGGACGATCTCGGCGGGCGCCACCGCGCGGGAGGCCGCCGGGAAGGTTCACAGCGACATGTACGAGGGCTTTATCCGCGCCGAGGTCATCCCCTTTGACAAACTCGACGAGCTTGGCTCCATCGCGGCCTGCAAGGAGAGCGGCTGCGTGCGGATCGAGGGACGGGATTACGAGGTGCAGGACGGGGACATCCTCGACATCCGCTTCAGCCGGTAGGCGGGCGTTGCTGCTCACCCATCTGCTCCGCGTGGCGGCGCAGCACCAGCGCGCTCCAGGCGCTGAGCAGCAGCCCGAGCGGGATGATCAGCGGCGCCAGCAGGCAGCCGCAGCACCCGCCACCGGGCGTCGTGCCAATGTGAACCGCCCCCGGAGGAGCCTGTCCGCCGCCGGGCGCACCGGGCGGAGGCTGCGGCCCGCCTTGAGGCCCCATCGGGCCCTCCGGCGACATCGCCGCCGTGCGCGGAACCGGTCCCGTGTGGATGAAGTCCTGCGGCAGAAAGCCCTCAGGCGTCTCCCCGTGAGTCAGATAGCGGTAGCCGGTTGTGACGAGCGCCGCGGGCATCCCCAACGCTTCGGCGAGTTCAGCGTGCCGCTCGGAGGCGCCGAAGTATCCGGCGATGTCCTGCTCGCGGCGTAATATTCGTTCGACACGTTCCGCCGCGGCTTCCGCCCCGAATGCCTCGCACAGCGCCTCGGCGTCTCCGCCCTCGGGCGCTTCAGACGCGTCGCCGTTGAAGTACCCCGGAGCCGATGTGTACTCATCGACGAGCCGCCCATCGATGTGAAGTTGCAGCCACAGCACGTCATCATCATGATCGAGCGCCGCGAGTGCCGGGCAGTCGAACTGCGCGGACAGTTCCCTGCCGAGGTTTGTGAGCAGGTGAGGCTCCTGCGATTCGGTCAGTGCGTCGTAGACCACCGTCAGGCCGTCCGTCGTCGGCGACACCAGCACCTGGCGGTTCCGGCCCGCGAGGTACTCGGCCACCATCTCCTGGCCGGGTCCGCGCAACGTTACGTTTGTGTAGAAGCTTCCCACGCGCGTCATCTCCTTGGCCGGCGGCTCTTCGTGCACTGTGATTCTTCGACGTGCTCCGGCCCAGACCTCGCAAAGGGGGTCTGTATCAAAGGTTAAGGATAGCGAGAAAACCTGCTGGTAGCGCATCTCGCAGGAACGTCGCACCCGTGACGGTTGCAGTCGCCGTTTCGCCCCCTCGTCCCGCCTGTCGACGCGTCGTTTGCGTCGGCAGGTCCGAGGGAGAGGGGGGACCAAGGGGGGTGAGGCCCGCCTCCCGCTGCAGAGCAGAAGCCAACCCTTAATCTCTGATACGAACCCCGCAAAGGGGGCGCAGTCATCTCAGTGCAGGCGTTAGTTGAAGCATGCCTCGAATAGACAATCTGCGCTCGCATCGCGGGTTCGCCCTCCGAGCCGGCTTCTGAATTCTCGAAAAAGATAAGATTGACTACTCAAGGAAACGTAGTTGAAAATTGATGGGCGAAACGCTTTGTACCACCGGCCGAATCTGGTATAGTAGCTTAGCACAGCAGACGGCGAGTTGGAGGATTCTTCTGCAACAGGATCGCCTTGCCAGTGCGTACACAGCGCTTTGCCAGGATCCGACTTGAGGGCGACGTGTTCCGAATCTCTTTTCGCGCTGTGATGCAATTGTGAGGACCGTGGTGTTTGTTGTGTGAAGAAATGCAAATGCAGATTCGTTTTCCAGATGCCGGCTTTGGATAGCCGTGGAGACGGGAAAGGGTGAGTGGCCATGAGAAAGACCGTCTGGTATCTACTTGGGGCCACCGTGCTGGCCGGGACACTTATGGCCGGGTGCGGCGGCGGCGGTGGGCCGGATCTGCTCGCCGGACAGGCTGAAATCGCCGGACAGGACGTGGAGCCTGCAGTCGCGCAGGCGGGCCCGGATGGTATGGTTCGGGTCATCATCGAGTTGCATTCCTCTGCGGGGAATGCTGACAGGGCAATGGTCTCCAACGCAGGTGGCCAAACGCGGCACCTGTTCCGTTATGTCAACGGAATGTCGGCTGATCTGCCGGAACAGGCGATCGAGGTACTGAGGCGCAGCCCCCGCGTCGTCTCCGTCGAACCCGCTCCGATCATGCACGCCTCCGAACAGGTCATGCCCTGGGGCGTCAATCGGATAGACGACCGAATCGCCGAAGGCGACAGCCAAGCGCCTGCGGGGAACCGCGGAGCCGGGGTCCTCGTGGCGATTATCGACAGCGGGATCGACTACGAGCATCCCGACCTCGATGACAACTACGACCCAAGGGGAACGAACTACGTCAGACCGAACAAGACGCCGATGGATGACAACGGCCATGGAACGCACTGTGCCGGGATCGTGGCGGCCGAAGACAACGACTTAGGGGTCGTGGGCGTGGCACCCGATGCGAATGTGTGTGCCTACAAGGTTTTGGATCGTTTTGGCCGTGGCTCCACTGACGACCTGATCGCCGCGATAGAGCAATGTATTGACGATGGGGTCGATGTGGTGAGCATGAGCATGGGTAGTGGCGCAGGTACCAGCCTGCTCGATGATGCCTGCGATCGGGCTCAAAGCGCGGGCCTGGTGCTCGTCGCTGCCGCAGGCAACACCGGCACGGCGTCGGCTGACGGGGATACCATCCAGTATCCGGCAAAGTACGACAGCGTCATCGCGGTTGGTGCCACCGACTGGGGCAACGTCCGCCCCGATTGGTCAAGCACCGGGCCGGCGCTCGAGCTTTGCGCACCCGGAAACAACATAATCTCCACGTACCTGGTCGGCAGAGGCGATCCCCCGAGTTACGCCACGCTGAGCGGCACATCGATGGCGTGTCCTCATGTTTCAGGGGTCGCAGCCCTCGCCATTAGCGCCGGAACCACTGATCCCATTCGCAGTCTCCTGACCAGTACCGCTGACGACCTCGGTGTGGGCGGTCGCGACGTGGAATACGGGTATGGAATGGTGGACGCCGACGAAGTAGCCGGCCCCGTGGCAGATGTAACCGACATCGCCGTCACCGCAGTGGATGCGCCTGCCTCCGTAGTTGAGGGCGAATCTGTGACCGTGAGCATCACAGTCGAGAACGCGGGTAACCAGGATGTCAGCAGCGACATCACTGTCGATCTCAGCGAATCGCCAGACGATGCGACGTTCACACCACAGACAGTCACTGGCGGCCTTGCTGCCGGGGCCTCTACCACACTTCAATACTATTGGGACACGAACGGGGCGTCGATCACTAACCACACTCTGACTGCGTCGCACAGCGTCGTGGACGACAACCCCGGGAATAATGCCGCCAGCACCACTATAAACGTCACTGAGCCATCGCAGGGCTCCGGTGGCATGTACGTGTGGGATACTGCCTGGACCACAAAAGGCCCCCACCTGGCGATCACGGTGACCGTTCGCGTCGACTCGGATGGCGATGGAGTGGCCGAGACCGCAGATGATCCCGTCTCCGGCGCCTCTGTCAGCATGGCACTGACGGGCCCTGTGAGTTCGACCTTCGACGGCACCACCGACTCCGCAGGACAGGTCGAATTCATGCTCAAGCGTGCCCCCAGCGGAGCATACACTGCCGAAGTCACGAGCATCAGCGACACCTACATTTGGAATACCGACCTCGACGCCGATAATCCAGACACGTATACTTTGCCGTAGGGCCGCACGAGGTCGGTGCCTTGCGCGCCGCTCGCGCGCTTTGTAGCGCCGCAGGTCGCGCCTCCATGAACCCGGGCCGCTCGCGAGCGGTCCGGGTTCTACCATTTTCTGGAGGAGGCGGGCTCGAGGGGATCGGCGAACTGTCAGTGTGTGCTTCTCACGCCATCCGGAGGTGATGTGCGATGCGTCTCGCGACCATCTGTCTGACGGCACTGATCGCCGCGTGCGTCTGTCATGCGGCTGATTTCACAGTCCTCGACGGCGACGAACAGGCGGTCATCGTTTACGAGGCCGGCGCCGATGCCGAGGCAGAGAAGGCCTGGCAGGACCTGCAGAAGTACCTTCAGCAGTCCACCGGCCGCGAATTCGTCGCGGTCGCTGACGCTCAGTACGAGCCTGCCATGGGCGCACCGATCTACGTTGGGATGACCTCCGCGGTGAAGCGGGCGCTCGGCGTCGAGCGCTACGGCCTCGACCGCGACGCGTATGCCGTGATCGTCCGCGAGGACGCGGTCATGCTCGCCGGCGCAAGCCCCTGGGCGACGTACTGGGCGGTCTGCCAGTTCCTCGAGGATCACGTCGGCGTGCGCTGGCTGATCCCCGGACCGCTGGGTGAGGACGTACCCGAGCATGATGCGATCACGGTGGGGGAGACGCGTGAGGTATTCTCTCCCGCGATCCTCTCACGACTGTGGAGTGGCGCGCAGCACGCCGGCGACTGGAATCTCCGCCAGCGTATCCACCGGCGCTACGCCTTCCATCACAACCTCCTGCGCGTCTTCCCGCGCGAGATGTTCGCCGAGCACCCGGAATACTTCCCCCAGCACGGGGGCGCTCGCTACCAGCCAGGCGAGGTCGATCACGGATGGCAGCCGTGCATGACCGCGCCGGAGGGCATCGCGCACGCCGCGAACGTCGCGCGCGAGTACTTCGACGCGAATCCGGCCGCCGAGAGCTTCTCCTACGGCATCAACGACGGCCACGGCTACTGCGACTGCAAAGACTGCCTCGAAATCCATCGACCGCTGCCCGAGTGGCACGGATTCTCCGGCGAGCGCTCGGTCCAGTATTACACGTGGCTCAACGCGATCGCGGAGAATCTTGAGGCCGATCACCCGGACAAGATGCTCGGCTGCCTCGCCTACTCCGCGGTGATACTTCCGCCGAAGGGGATGCGTCTGCACGAGAACATCATCCCCTACCTGACCAGCAACCGCGCCGACTACTGGGACGCGGACTTCCGCCGGCAGGACCAGGAGATGCTGCGGCGCTGGTCGGCCGTCACCGAGCAGATGGGCATCTACGACTACGCCTACGGCATGGGCTTCGCGATCCCGAGGATTTACAACCACCTCTTTCAGGACGCCATCCAGCACGCCGTCGGTGAGGGCGTGAAGGGCTTTTACGCCGAGGTGTACCCGAACTGGGGACTCGACGGACACAAGCTCTACGTCATGTCGCGCGTGCTGTGGGACCCGGACGTTGACATCGACGCGATCACCGATGAGTGGAATGAGCGGATGTTCCGCGAGGCCGCCGAGCCGATGAAAGAGTACTTCGCGCTCTGCGAGCGCGCGTGGGTGGAGAACAACTTCGGCGGCGGCCACTGGGCCTACCGCCTCGCTGCCGACCCGCGGCAGTTCCTGATCTTCCCGCCCGAGGTGCTGGAGCAGTGCACGGCCTACCTGGAGCAGGCGCGCGAGCTTGCCGAGGACGAGATCGTGCGCGAGCGCATCCACTTCTTTGCGAAGACCTTCGACGTCACGAGGGTGCTGGCGGGCAACTACTGGGCGGCCCACGAGATCGAGGAACTCATCGCCAAAGGCGCACCTGTCAGCGACGTCGCTGACGCGATGCGCCGGATGGCGACGCAGATCAGCGCGGTGGACGTGGATACGTACATGGAGGAGCGGGTCGGGGATGACCCGATCGCCTTCCATCCGCCGAAGCAGAACTGGATCACGCCGCTGAAGTCCGGCGGCATCCTGCACTCTCAGCGCTGGGCCGCCGCGGAGGTGGCGGCGAGGCAGATCGATCGCGCGCGGGCCGGCGGCTCCATCGACGCCGTGGCGCTGCGTGAGAGCATCAGGAGTGAGATCACGCGCCTCTTCGGCGAGCCCGCGGACATGGAGCCCGAGGCCGCCGAGCGCTACGAGCGGATGGTCGAGCAGGTGCGGGCGATGGCCACGAAAGTCGGCACCGCCATCCGCGCCGACGAGCCTCCGACCATCGATGGCGCGCTCAGCGAGGACCTCTGGGATGACGCGGACGTGCTGACTGACTTCATCACCTGGGGCGGCTCCAGCGAGGCTGATTACACGACCCGCGCGCGTGTCGCCCATGACGGGCAGAACCTCTATGTGGCGCTGGAGTGCGAGCAGGACACCTCCGAACTCGTCACGAACGCGGCGCCGCGGGATGGCTCGGCGTGGAAGGACGATTCGGTCGAGATATTCATCAACCCCGAGCGCGGTGAGTACGCGTATGCGCAGTTCATCGTCACCGCCGCGGGCGCGTTCTTCGACCAGTGGCGGAAGCGCGAGGATCAATCCTACGGCGAGGCGCTCGCGTATGACTTCGACGCCGACCGGGCCGCCCGGGTGGAGGACGGGAAGTGGACGGCCGAGCTTCGCCTGCCGCTGGGCGAACTGGGCGTCCGTCCCGAGCGCGAACGCCTTCTGCCGATCAACTTCGTGCGGAATGTGCAGGGCCGCGATGGCGAGATCTCGGCATGGTTCGCGTCAATCCGGGCCCACGCCGACCCAATGGCCCGCGGCTGGATCGTCCTTGAGTGAGCGCCGGTGTCGCGTTAGACATTGAGCCGTTTGGGCATGCATGCGAAGAACGACGACGGGCTGGAAGCCCGTCCTACAAAAGGCTTAAGAAGGCAGCCCGTTCTCCTGCAAGAGGCTCAAGGGGGGGCTCGCGGAGCCGGTGCCGTTTCCGCCGTGTGTAGGACGGGCTTCCAGCCCGTCTGATGCCGTTAGACATTGAGCCGTTTGGGCATGCATGCGGTGAACGACGACGAGCTGGAAGCCTTCCTACAAAAGGCTTAAGAAGGCAGCCCGTTCTCCTGCAAGAGGCTCAAGGGGGCCTCGCGAAGCCGGTGTCGTTTCCGCCGTGTGTA
>JBNJEK010000123.1:0-12420 GCA_051745855.1 Armatimonadota bacterium | reverse complement strand
CGACGAGTTCTACACCTCAGCCACCCGCTGCGAGAATTTCCACGTGTCGCCGCTGTGCACGCCGACCCGCGGGGCGCTGATGTCCGCGCGCAATCCGCTCCGCAACGGCGCATGGGCCACCTGCTGGGGGCGGTCGATCCTCCGCCGCGACGAGACCACCATGGCCGATGTCTTCCTGCACAACGACTACGCCACCGGCATGTTCGGCAAGTGGCATATCGGCGACAACTACCCCTACCGCCCGCAGGACCGCGGCTTCGAGCATGTGGTCGCGCACAGGGGCGGCGGCGTGGGGCAGACCCCCGACTACTGGGGGAACGACTACTTCGATGACACCTACTTCCACAACGGCGAGCCAGTCCCGCATGACGGCTACTGCACGGACATCTGGTTCGAGGAAGCGATGAGCTTCATCGAGGAGAACCGCGAGGAACCGTTCTTCGCCTACGTCTCAACCAACGCCCCGCACTCGCCCTACCTGGTGGCGGACGAGTACGCGGACCTCTACCGCGGCAACGAGGACATTCCGGAGCCCGAGTTCTACGGGATGATCACGAACATCGACGAGAATTTCGGAAAACTGCGGCGCCACCTGCAGGACCTTGAGATCGAGGATGACACGATCCTGATCTTCATGACCGACAACGGCACGTCCGGCGGCTGGCGGGATAACACCGGCGAAGGCTACAACGCCGGTATGCGCGGGCGCAAGGGCTCCTATTACGACGGCGGCCACCGCGTCCCGTTCATCATCCGCTGGCCGAATGGCAACATCACCGGGTGCCGCGAGATCAACGACCTCGTCACGCACATGGACCTGCTGCCCACCTTCTGCGACCTCTGCGACCTCGACGTGCCAGACCACAAGCCGTGGGACGGAATGAGCTTTGCGCCGATGCTCCGCGGCGAGCCGCAGTCGATGCCGGAGCGCGAGATCTTCCTGCAATTCCGCCAGAGCACGGAGCCGCCGGAGATGTGGGACAACGGCGTGATGTGCCGCGACTGGCGGCTCATCGGCGGCGAGGAGCTTTACTACATGCCCGCCGACCCCGGGCAGAAGAACGATGTGAGCGAGCAGTACCCTGACATGGTGCGGCGACTGCGCATCGCGCACGAGGAGTTCTGGGCGGAGATCGAGGGACTCTTGGAGCAGCCCTGCCCGATCTCGCTGGGCGCGGACGAGGAGAACCCCACGCGCCTCGGCGCGATGGACGTGCTGGGCGATGTGGCGTGGAACCAGGGGCATATCAAGGCGGCGAAGGAGTCCACGGGTCGCTGGGCGGTGGATGTCGAGAAGGACGGGAACTACACGTTGGAGCTTCAGCGCTGGCCGAAGGAGATTGAGGTGGCGATCAACGAGGCGCTCCCGCCCGAGCATCAGGAGGTCTGCCCGTTCGGCGGTGCGCCGGAGGGTCCGGGTGAGACGATCGACCCTGAGCGCGCGCGGATCAGCATAGCGGGGATGGATGCCGTCGCGAACGTGGAGCCTGGCGCGGAGCGCGTGACCTTCGAGGCGCACCTGCCCGCCGGCGTGACGGAGCTTGAGGCGTGGTTTATTGGCGCGGACGGGAAGGAGCGCGGGGCGTATTACGTGTATGTGACGCGGGAGTGATGTCGTTTGCCGTCCGGAGTCCGCCGTTCCGCCGTTCAAGCCGTTTCCGTTGTGGCCCCGGCGCCCTCGCCGGGGATTCTGCACTCACGCGAATCGCGACGGCCCCCCGGCGAGGGCGCCGGGGCCACAACAGCCACGACTTACGGCGAACGGCGGACGCATGTGGACGCTGCAAGCAGCGGGATGCGTCCCTCCGAACGGCTCAAAGGCCCATCGCCCGGTAGAACGGAATCACCAGCCCCAGCAGGCACCACAGGTTGAACGCGAGCATCGCGACCCCCACCACCGCGGGGAGCCATCGGCGCGGCTTCTCGGGGATCAGCCGTCCCACGCCGATCGTCCACAGCAGCGCCATCGCGCCCAGCACCGGGAACATGTAGCGCCCCTGGCTCCCGCCGCCGAGGTCGATCGTCAGGATGTACCACAGCACCGCGAGCCCAAGTAGCGCCTTCGCGAAGATCAGCAGCCAGACACCGCGGACCTGAGCGAGCGACCAGCCCAGCCGGTCGCGCTTCGCATCTACCACCAGCATCACCAGGCCCGGGAGTGCCGCCGCCACGATCGCCAGCAGCGCCCAGTAGACCCACGCGGGCGCGGCGATGTTCGTCCACGCGAAGCCAGCCCAGAAGTTGCGGAAGGTCATCGGCAGTGCGATCCCGAGGATCCCCGCCAGCAGGTCCGGGCGCACGAGATAGGCCTCCCACGGCACCTGCTTCTCGACGTTCGCCGGGAAGGGCGAGGCCGTGCCGTAGAGCATCACATTCCGCGCGTACCACCACCCGGCGACCACGGCCGCGACGCCCAGCGCGGCACCGATGCACTTGAGCGCGTGCGGCCAGTCGATCGCCGCCACTCGCCGCCCCCAGTCCGTCAGGTAGGTCTCTCCGGGCTCGGGCTCATGGCGCTTCCCGGCCGCCCAGATGACGCCCAGCAGCGCAACCGGGAGCACCACGACCGCCGTGGTTTTGGTGAGAGCGCCGAGCCCCAGTGCGAACCCCAGCAGCGCGCAGCGGCGTAGATTCGGCCCGTGGCGGAGGATCAGCAGCATCAGGAGCAGGATGAGGCCGACCACCGCGGTCGCGGGCGGATCATTGCCGACTGAGGAGGTGATATGCACGTACATCGGCTGTGTGGCCATGACAGCGCCGACCGTGCCGGCGATCCAGCCGCGACCGGGGAAGATGAGGAATGTGATGCGCCACGCGAGGAATATCCCAACAGCGCCGAGAAGCACCGTGAAGAGGCGCATCGCGCGCCACGCGCGGCGCTCGGCGGTGGTGTACGCATGGGCCTGACGCAGTGCGTCGAGCGCAAGTTCGTGCTGGCCGCCGCGGACGGTCTCGTAGTCCGGGAGGCGGGCGAGAACGCGCTCCTCGGGGGCCTGGAGGGCCTCGGGGGGCGGGGGCGGTTCATGACCGGTGCCGGTCATCGTCAGCTTGCCAATCAGCGCGCAGAGAGTGTAGTATAAGGGTGCCTGGTATGACTCGTATCCGGCGCCATCCGCGTGGAAGTCCGGCAGCCTGCCGCTTTCCGCGATGAAGAGGGCGTAGCGGAAGTGCGCGGGCTCGTCGGGCGCCTGTCCGAGGGGGAGGACGAAGGCCCAGGTGACGGAGAGGGCGAGGTATACCGCAAGGCAAAGGGGAAGCACGGTACGCGACCAGGGGCTCAAACGCCATGAGGTCCCCTGATTGTTACGTGTACCGACTGCTTCGCCACGTTCGCTCATTGTGCAGCGTACTGTAGCACAAAAGGTCTGGCTGCGGCAACGGCCGCGGTGTGCGAATCCTCGGTTCCGGGAGGCGGCGTATGAAGGTCATTCTGCTCGTCGGCGGCAGGGGCATTCGCCTGGCTGGTGAGGACGCGCCGTTGCCCAAGGCGCTTTTCAGCATCGGTGGGCAGCCGATCGTTTATCACATTATGAACTCGTTCGCCCGCAGCGGGCTGACGGATTTCGTACTCACGCTTGGCTACCGGGGCGAGCAGATCGTTGACTACTTTCTCCATCGCGCACCGTTCATTCAGACCGACCTGCGCATGACCCTCGGAGGCGAGGGGGATCTGCCGCGCATTCAGCGCCTGAGCAGTCCCTCCGAAAGTTGGGAGGTCACGCTCGCGCACACAGGAACCGACGAGCCCACTGGAGAGCGCCTGCGACGGGTGCGCAGCTACCTCAATGATGACGAGCGTTTCATCGTGACCTACGGTGACGGCCTCGCGGATCTCGACCCGCAGGCGCTGATCCGCTTCCATGATGAGCACGAGCGCGCCGGCACGGTGACCGTGGTGCGGGCGAAGTCGCAGTTCGGGCACGTGCGCTTCGAGGAAGACGGAGTCGTGAGCGAACTCGACGAGAAACCGCCGCTGCCGGGCTGGATCAACGGCGGTTTCTTCGTGTTCGACCGGCGCGTTTTCGACTATCTTCAGCCCGGCGACAGCCTCGAGCGGGACTGTCTTCCGCGGATGGTCGCCGACGATCAGCTTATGGCCCGGCCGCACAAAGGATTCTGGGCGTGCATGGACACGTACAAGGACGGAATGATGCTGGCCGAGATGTGGGACAACGGCGAGGCGCCGTGGATTAACGGCAGGGAAGAGGGGACGGCCTGACGGCGGGGAATCGGCGGCGGGAGGTCCGGTCCGAGATGCCGGGCTTTTGCTGAGCGTTGGTTAGCCGGCAGCTGGTAACTTAGACAGAGGAGAATGAGATGGCGCAGATTGCAGGCGCGAAAGTCCTTGTCACCGGTGCACACGGATTTGTCGCCGGGCACCTGATCGAGCGGCTCACAGAGGCCGGTGCCGATGTGGTGGGCATCGACCTGTGGGTGCTGCGGCAGTCGTACCTGGGGATGTCGTCGGCGATTCGCAGGACCGACCTTGTCGAGTGTGACATCGCCAACATGCAGCAGGTGCAGGAGGTCTTTGACGAGCATCGGCCGGAGGTGGTCATGCACCTGGCCGCACAGGCGGATGTGACGCGGGCGCTTGCCAACCCGCTCGGCACCTTTGAGGCGAACGTGCGCGGGACGTACATCCTGCTGGAGTGCGCGCGGAGGCTCTGGGAGGAGGAAAGTGATCGGCCGCATGCGATGGTCGTCGCAAGCTCCGACAAGGCCTACGGCACCCACGAGCATCTGCCGTACCGCGAGGACGATGAACTGCTGGGGCTCTACCCCTACGACGTGTCGAAGGCCTGCGCGGATATGATCACGCGCGGCTACCATCGGGCATACGGGATGGCGACCGGTGTGGTGCGGTGCGCGAACATCTACGGTCCGGGCGACCTGAACTTCAACCGGATCATTCCCGGGACGTTCCGGTCTCTGCTCAACGGCGAGCGGCCCGTCATCCGCTCGGACGGCTCACCGCTGCGGGACTACATGTACGCAGGTGACGCGGTGGATGGCTACATGCGCGTGATGCAGGCGCTGCTGGAGGGTGAGCAGATGGGTGAGGCGTTCAACTTCGGCACGGGTGAGCCGGTGAGCGTGCTGCAGATTTTCCGCGAGATGGTAGAGGTTGCGGGTCGTCCGGATCTCGAACCGGACGTGCAGGGCGAGGCGTCGAAGGAGTTGAAAGACCAGTTCATCTCGGCGGCCAGGGCGCGGAGGCTGCTTGGATGGCAGCCGCAGGTGCCCCGCCACGAGGGCCTGCGCCGGACCTTCCGCTGGTACGATGACAAGCTGGCTGAGCTGGAGGGGTAGGGAGGGCAGGAGGCGACCTGTCATGCCGCTGCAGATCGAGGTATCGAAAGAGGAGATTGCGGAGTTCTGCCGCCGGAACAAGATCCGGAAGCTGGCGATCTTCGGTTCGGCGCTGCGGGATGATTTCACGCCCGAGAGCGACGTGGACGTGATCGTGTGGTTCGATCCGGACGCGCGGGTGGGGTTCTTTGAGCTTCACGACATAGAGCACGAGCTGATCGCGATGCTCCACCGGGACGTGGATCTGAACACGGAGAAGATGCTGAGCAAATACTTCCGTGACCGTGTTCTGGCCGAAGCGGAGGTGCTGTATGACAGACCGTGATCCGGTGGTTTACTTTCTGCATATGAGAGATTACGCGCAGGAGGCTGTCGAAATTGCGCACGGCCGCAGCAGGTCCGATCTGGATGACGACAAGATGTTCGGCCGAGCCATGGAGAGGCTTGTTGAGGTGATCGGTGAAGCAGCAGGCAACGTCCCAATCCCGGTACGTAGAAGATTCCTGAAATCCGCTGGCGTCCGATGATTAGTATGCGGAACCGCCTCATCCATGGTTACGAAAATGTCGACTACGACGTGGTGTGGAAGACGCTTGTGGAAAGCGTGCCAGAATTGCTTGCACAACTGGACGTGGCCATCGAGCAACTGAGAATAGACGCGGGGCGCGCCCAACGAGGCGGCGAAAATGACCCGGCATGATCCGCTCGTGTACCTTCTGCATATGCGGGACGATGCGCGGGCGGCACTGGATATGATGCAGGGGAAGACGCGCGCCGATCTCAATGAGACGATGCTCTCGTATGCTGTGACCTTTCTTGTTGGGCGAATCGACGTGACCGCGACAAAGGTTCCTCCGTCTGTCCGCGAGGCCTACCCGAACATTCCGTGGGGCGATATCCTCGGCGTCCGTGACCGGATTCTTGCGAGCGAGGGCGCGAGGAACGATGATGTCGTCTGGGAGACGGTCGGTGTACTGTCCGACCTGCTCCCTGCGCTTGAAGCAAGCATCGAAGACCTGAAGAAGGTCGGAGACAGATACTCAGGACCAGCCACCACATGAAACTAAGCGTTGTCATGCCGGTCTACAATGAGCGGGGGACTATCCTTGAGATACTCGACCGCGTCCGCGCGGTCGATATTGACAAGGAGATCATCATTGTGGACAACTGCTCCACGGACGGCACCCGGGAGATCGTTGAGGCGATCGACCACCCGGGGGTGCGCACGATCTTGCAGGATCGGAACCGGATGAAGGGCAACTCCGTCAAGAAGGGCATCGCGGCGGCGAGGGGCGAGTACACCATCATCCAGGACGCCGACCTCGAGTATGATCCCCGCGACTACCTGCCGCTGCTCGCGGAGGTGGAGCGCGACGAGGTGCTGGCGGTCCTCGGGTCACGGGTGCTTGGGGTGGCCCTCCGCGGCGAGCGAATGCCGCCCAACCAGTTCGCGGTGGGACGAGACTTCCTCAATGACTGGTTCAACATGCTCTTCGGCACCGACCTGACGGACATCGCGACATGTTACAAGCTCGCGCCGACGGACTTTCTGCAGAATCTCGACCTCGTCAGTGACGGCTTTGACCTTGACTTCGAACTGCCGGCGAAGTTTGTCCTTGAGGCGCGGTGGCGGGATCAGGTTGTGAGCGAGGTGCCTATCCGCTACTATCCGCGCAGCATCGAAGAGGGGAAGAAGATTCGCTGGACGGACGGCGTTGCCTCCCTTGCCGCCATCACCCGCTTCCGCTTCGTAGAACCAGGCGGATGAGACGATGATTGAGCGCCGAGGGCTGATTCTTCTCGTCATCGCGGGCCTGCTGCTCGTGGGGATCATCGTGCTCGTGGTGATCGGGGGCGGACCGGATGAGACGGCGGGGGAGGTCGAGCCGCCGGGGTCGCTCGACAACGGCGACGGCGATGATGTCGGCGAGCCTGACGATGAGCCCGATATCTCCGGGGTAGAGATCAGCGGGACGGAACTGACGATTCGTGAGGAGGGCGAGGTCGTCTGGCGCGCGGCCTTCGGTGGGGAGATCGAGCTTGACGAGAATCAGAATGTCGCGCGGGCCAGCGACGTGGTCTGGGAGTTTGAGGGGGAGGGCTTCGAGGACCTGAAGCTTGAGGCGCCGCTGATGCACGCGGACTGGAACGAGCGGCGTCTGCACTTCTCGGAGGGCATTTTGATCGAGGCCGAGGGGCGCCAACTGCGCTTCTCGGCGAAGACCGCGGAGTATCAGTTCGACACGAAGAAGGTCATCGGCCGGGGCGATGTGAGTTTCCAGCGTGGCAGCTTCTACGGCCGCGCGGAGGAAGTCGTGGTGGATAACCAGCGCAGACTCGTGCGCCTCAAGCGCGGATCGCTCACCAGGCGACAGTAATACATCTCAGGCACTGCCGAACGAGGGCGAACGTTATGAAGCGAATCATAGTGGCAGCAATGATCGCGGTGCTGGCGGCGAGTCTTCTGACGGTCGCCCCGGCGCAGCAGCAGAGGGATACGCAGACCGGGCGGCTCGAATACGGCGAGCTTGTGTGGGATTTCGAGAACAACACATTCGTGATCACGGGCAATCCGGCGCTGCTGAGCGTGCAGGGGCTCCACGATGCCGAGCTGTGCTCGCCGAGGATCACGGTCGATGCAAGCTCGGGGCTGACCGAGGTTCACGGGGCGGTGGCGAGCGGGCCGGTCCGGCTGAACATGCTCACCGCGCCCGACACAAGCGGCGTCCGTCGGCGCATCAATGCGACCTGCGACGACCGGGCCAGTTACGATCAGGCGAGCGCGACGGTGAAGATGATCGGCAACGTGGTTGCGGATATCACAACGCTGCCGGAGTCGGATGAGGAGGCGGCGCACCTCGAGAGCGAGCAGATTACGGTGGATCTGCGCGCCAGCACGCTGAGCGCGTCATCGGGCAGCTTTGAGGTCACGACCGAGATCGAGCAGGAGGAGCAGCAGTAGATGTCGCTGGAAGCCGAGGGGCTGGTCAAGACATACAGCGGGCGGCGCGTTGTTGACGGGGTGGACCTGCACGTGGAGCGGGGTGAGATCGTTGGACTGCTCGGCCCGAACGGGGCCGGGAAGACGACCTCATTTTACATGATCCTCGGGCTTGTGCGCTCGGAGAAGGGCTCGGTGGAGCTTGATGGAGAGGACCTTGCGCCCTTTCCGATGCACGACCGCTGCCGCCGCGGCCTGGGCTATCTCGCGCAGGAGCCGTCGGTCTTTCGGCGGCTGACGGTGCGGGAGAACCTGCTGCTGATCCTCGAGATGCAGGGCATCGCGCCAAAGGAGCAGCGCGAGCGCGCCGACGCGCTGCTCGAGCGGCTGGGGTTGACCGACCGCGCCGATGCGCAGGGCGCGGTGCTCTCGGGCGGCGAGCGGCGCCGTGTGGAGATCGGCCGGACGCTGTGCACGCGGCCCTCGTTCATACTCCTCGACGAGCCTTTCACCGGTGTGGACCCGATCGCCATCGACGACATCCGCGGGATCATCGCCGACCTGGTCTCCGACCGGATCGGCATCCTGATCACCGACCACAACGTGCGGGAGACGCTGCAGATCTGCGACCGCGCGTACATCATCTCCGAGGGGAAGATACGCACACACGGACCCGCGCGGGAGCTGCCCAACGACCCGATCGCGCGACAGTACTATCTGGGCGAGAGATTTCAGATGTAGCGCGCGGCTGCGTGCGCGCGCGAAAGACCGTACTGCACTCGAGCCGTGAGGCAACAAGGGGACTGTCCTCACGTCCGGTGGTGTCGCGTCGCCGAAGGCGGTGACGCGGAAAGCGGCCCTCCCGGTCACTGCCGGCAGGCCAGCCTGCTTCGGCCCATCCAGTCTGAGAAATGCTTCCGTTGCTGCAAATGTGTTCCTGTCAACGATTATGAGACGACTCGACCGGTATGTCTTGAGCGAAGCGATCCCCCCGTTTTTGTTTGGAATCGGGGCGTTTATCGCTGTACTTGTCGGCGTTGAGTTGCTCTACGACATGCTGAAGCTGGTCTATCAGGAAGGCTTCCCGGTGTGGGCGGCGGCGAAGATCTTCGCGCTTGAGTTTCCCGGCGTGCTGGTGCTCACATTCCCGATGGCCATCATGTTCGGGTCGCTGATGGCGATGGCCCGGCTTTCGGGGGACGGCGAACTGGTGGCGATGCGCGCGGGCGGAGTGTCGGTGCTGCGAGTGGGCATTCCGGTGATAGCTCTCAGCGTGGTGGTGGCGCTGAGTGGATTCGCAGTGTCCGAGACGCTGGTTCCATGGGCCAGCAACCGCTCCCGGGAGATCACGCGGGAGATGTACGGGACGGTCGCGGCGGAGAGCGATCTTGCCCTTGAGGTCCGCAACGATCACGGGCTGCAGCGCTGGCTCTACGCCGCGGAGTTCGATGCGGACTCGCTGACGCTGCGGCATGCCACGATCCTGGACTTCACGCGCGGCGAGAGGCCGCAGCTTCTGACCGCCGAGAGCGCGCAGTGGCAGGGGCAGCAGTGGATCATGAGGAACGTAGAACATACATCGTGGGAGCCGGGCAACGAGTTCACGCTGAAGTTTGACAGACTGGCGTTCAGTGTTGACCGCACTCCGGAGACGGTCGGGCGGGCGCAGAGAAAGCCCAATGACATGACGCTCGAGCAGCTTAGCGAGGAGGCGGCGCTTGCGCGCGAGCAAAGTCGCGAGGACTGGGCCCTGCGCCTCGTTCAGCACTACCATGTGCGCATTGCACTGCCGTGGGCCACGGTGGGGCTGGGGATTCTCGGCGTGGGGCTCGGCGTGCGGCGCCAGCGATCCTCGCGCGGGATCGGCATGGGAATCTCGCTGCTTGTGATCTTCGTATACTACGTGGTGATGCACACGCTCACGCTGGTCGGGGAGAGGGGCGTGGCACATCCGGCCTTGATGGCGTGGTTGCCGAACATTCTGCTCTACCTCGCCGGTGCGGGCTTTCTGCTGCGAAGCTCGCGCTGATCGACCGCGTTTGCAAGAGACCGTCACTGCAATCGGGAGAGAGATGCCGCTTTATACGATCATTGTCTTCGTTGCGCTGGGTCTGCTGGGTGCGCTGATCGCGTACCTGGGCGACGTCATCGGCGCGCGTCTGGGCAAGCGGCGCTCCACGATCTTCGGCCTGCGGCCCCGTCAGAGCGCACGGCTTGTCGCGGCGGTCATCGGCGGGCTGCTGCCACTGCTTGGCCTCGGTGTCGCCACGGTGGGCTCTCGCTACGCACGTACCGCGGTCTTCGAAATGCACTCGCTTTTCGACCAGCGCCAGCAGCTTGAAACGCAGGTGGAGAGCCTCCAGCAGGACGTAAAGCTTTATGAGGGCCGCGCCGAACGCGCTGAGGAGGCCGCAGAGGAACTCAAGGCGATCCAGCAGGAGCAACATGAGCGGATCGAGGGCCTGCAGACTCGCGAAGATGAGTTGCAGGCCCGTGCGAGTAGTCTTCAGGATAGGGTCGGTGGGCTGAGCGGGCGGGTGGATACACTGGTCGCGCGCCGCGATGAGCTTACCACTGAACTCTCGGAGGCCCAGGAGGGCCTTCAGCGGTCGCAGGTGGATCTCCAGCAGGCCCGGGAGCGGCTTGACATCACGGAGGAGGAACTGCTTGCGAAGGAGCGCGAGGTCGAGCAGAAGCTGCGGCAGGTCGAGAACATCGGCAACCAGCTTGACGTGGTCTCGCGTGAACTCGACAGCGCGGTCCGGGAGCTTGAGCCGGCTCAGCAGGAGTTGCAGGCCACTCACGAGGAACTGACCGAGCGGGAAGAGGAGCTTAACGAGTTGGAGGCGCGCCTGCAGCAGGTGATGAGTCATCACGAACTCGTCTCCAAGCGTCCCGACGTGCTCTTCGAGCCGTGGGATGAGTTGCTGCGGATCGTCCAGTCGGCCGACCGGACGCAGGACCAGGTAGTCGCCGATCTTTTCGAGTGGCTGCACCTCGCAAGCGCGGTGGTGGAGAGCAGAGGTGTGCCCGAGGGAGCGAACGGGCGCGCGGTGGTCGTTGTGGCTCCCCCTCCGGAGGACATGCAGCCGGGCGAGGCCAGCGAACGGCAGATCGTGGAGTCAGTGGCATCTTTGCTCCGCGGGGCCGGACCCGACGAGTGGGTCGTGATGGTTCGGGTCTACCGCCGCTACTTCCGCGGGGATGACACGCAGGTTGCCGTGGCCTTCAAGGCCACGCCCAACGAACATAAGTTCCACGAGGGCGAGGTACTCGACGAATTCGTCCTCCGATCGACGATCCGTGAGCTTGACGCGATCACCACGCTGTGGCACCGCATCACCGATGACGACAGCCCTGTGCGGGCGCGGGCAATTGCAGAGGGCATGCTCCCTCGTCCGAACACCACGAGCTACGGCTCGATCGACCTTGCCGCGATTTACCGCGCTACTCAGGAGATCAGGGGCGGCTCCGGACGGATGCTCGTGCAGCTTCGAGCAGCTTCGGACACCTACACCCGCGGGCCGCTCGAACTGAAGATAGATGTCAGACCGGTCGAGGAGCCGTCCTGACGATGACCGATCGCCCGGACGTGGTCGTCGCCGTCGATCCGGGGCGGAGCAAGTGTGGCGTGGCCGTGGTCGCGGCCGATGGCGAGGTGCTCTCGCTCGCGGTCGTGGAGGCCGATCAGGTCGGGTTGACCGCTGCGGCCCTCGCCCACACACATGGGGCAGGGGTCGTGGTGCTCGGCGGCCGGACCGGCGCGCCACGGGCGTGGGAGCTTATCCACGCGGCCGATCCGGCGTTGCCGATCGCGGAGATTGAGGAGGACATGAGCAGCGTCGAGGCCCGCGAGCGCTACTGGCAGGAGAATCCTCCCGGCTGTCTGACAAAGCTCATCCCGCGAGGTCTGCGCATACCCCCTGAGCCGATCGACGACTGGGCGGCGGTGGTGCTGGCGGAGCGTTATCTGACGGAAGGCGAACGGAAAAGTGAAGAGTGAGAAGGGAAAAGGGAACGGCAACGGCAACGGCAACGGCAGCCCTTTCCTGTGGCGGGGGCTTTTGAGTATCTGCGCTCCCCGCGTGGCGTGGCGCGGGCTTCCACTCATATTCCAGAAATCGCGAAGGCATCAAAGAAAGTGCAGTGCCGTAAGCCGTACGGAG
>JBNJEK010000122.1:0-12443 GCA_051745855.1 Armatimonadota bacterium | reverse complement strand
CCCTCGTCGAGGCCCAGCACGGTCTTCTCGTCGATCACCGCGGTGTCATGGCCGATCGCGCCTGCGACCTCCTGCGCGGCCGCGGCAATCTGCGGATCGTCCATCGCAGCCACCACAACGGTTCGGCTCTGACCGCCGTCGGCGAGCAACGTGTCGCGCTGCAGGTCGATCGGCATCACGTCGCTCTCCACCGCGGATGCAGGCCCCGGGAGAGTCATGAGTCCGACCCCGAGCAGCAGTAAGCTGCATACGCGGACGAAACGACAATTGTGGACGCGCATGGATGTGGACATGATGGCACGGGCTCCTCGTGGCGCTTTGTGATGGGGTGGCACTGCCGCTGTCGATGCTCTCAGTCTGCGTACCAGCCTTCGACGAGCATGACATCGCGGACCTGCAGATCCATGCCGCCGTATGCTTTCAGGATGATCCGGGCGTTTGTGTACTCGTGGTCGGCCCGGAAAGTGAATGCCCGGAGAACCCACTCCTCGGATGCAGGCCAGCGAACGCGATGGTCCTCGACATCCACCAGTCCGGCCGGCTGCTCGGGCATCTGCCACTTCACACCGGCGGTTATTATCGAGGAGCCGGTGGCGCGGTAGACGACGCCGAGCGTGTAGCGGCCCTCGGGCTCCAGTTCGATCACACGCGACGCCTGTGAGCGATAGCCGGTTGCGCTGAGATCCGTGGCATCGAGGGACACTGGAGCCTCGCCGAACGCATCCACGGCGAGATTCTGTCCATTCGGAATTGCTTCGAGGTCCTGGACGGTCCCATCCTTGCTGTCTGCACCCGCGAAGCTGCCGAAAACGAGCACGCCGGCGATGGTGAGATAGAGATATGATCGGGCCGCGATACTCATGGCGTCATCCTCCATGTGGTGGCTGCTTCCCCTGCTGTGCCGCCGGGCAGACAGGGAGATCAGGCCCACGGTTGCGATCGGTAACAGACCGGTCGATTGTTCACGCTCATGGCAATACCATAGGTTTGTTCGAGTGCCCGGCCGAAGAATCCTCTGCATTCGACATATCCGCGCGACGGTGATGCCAGCGCCAGACAGCTCCAACCGCCACTGGCGAACACGGGGGGCGTAAAACCATCGCGAATCACAGGGATGTCAGAAGCAGACATGATGAGCAGGCCTCTGAAGGCCTCTTCGTTCGGCGGCAGGAGCTTCCCCCCTGCATGAAGGAAGTGTTCTCCATGACGGAAGGTACATCGTCCCGACCATCTCCGAGATCGTCCAAAACCCGCCCTCGCCAATGACGCGGCTTTCAGATATTCTTATGTCGAATGCGCCGCCTGACCAATCGCACAATCAACCTCGATGGTCGCAGATGTCGAGGCAGTTGCGACCGGATGCGGCGCAGGGAGAACCACACGCCCGGGAGCGCTTCACTGGCGATCTGTGCGCATGAGAGCGCATTTGCGACGTACCGGAAAGAAGCATGTCCGAGCGGCGCGGCGTGGTTGCACCCGGCAGCGCCGCGGGACGTGCGACAGGTTACGCAGACTCTGCGGATTGCATATTATCTGCAAATGCTATGAACACTGCGAGGGGCTTGCTGCGTCGAAGGGTCTGATCGACGACAGATTGCCGCTCCAGCAAAGCGGGACAGGAGTGAAGTTCACGTCGCGAGGAGACACCATGCGCAGACCGCATCCTGCAATCGTCCTGCTGCTCGCGCTGCTCTTCGCCGGCCAGACCGTGGCCACGGCGACGGCATGCGAGCGGATCGAGGAGGTCGAGCACGCCTGCTGCGGTGAGACTGCTCCGCCGCCGGTGCCGCACGACTGTGGCTGCTATGATGCTCCGGAAACCCCGGTCACGGCTGAGCCTGTCGTACAGGTTCAGCCGCCCCCCATCATTGCCACCCTCTCTCCCGCTCCGGACGCGAATCCAGATCCAAATCCACGTCGGCTGACGGCTGTCGAGACGATCCATCTGCCCGCCCCTCCCCCCCTGCGGGCACATGACGTCCGCGCCCCACCTGTCCTCTGGTAGTACCTCAAGGGCTGCTCCGTGTGCCCGTGCGCACGCCTGCAGTCCACCCTTTTCCTTTCAGCCCTGAAGTTCGGTAACACACAACAACCACAACACGGAGACCGTGCGTCATCACGCACGATTTCCCGGGAGGTACTACCATGACCGTCACACAGCGCCTCACGCTATCCGTCACGGTCGTGCTGCTTCTGCTTGCGCCGCTCACTGGAGCGCTCGCGACCGGAAGCACCTGTGAAGGATGCGGACTGACGCACGACAACCCGATTCACGGCGGTACGATCACGCTGACCGACTGGCAGACCAATCAGTCGTACACCTACCAGAGCCTCGCCTGCGCAGTGGAAGCACTGCGCAGTGACCATGAGTGGGCGCGGGCACGCTGGACGGGGCCCGAGGGCACCGAGTTTACTCTCACCCGCGCTGAAGGGCGCTGGGATGCCACGCCCACCGGCGCCGTTGCATTCAGCGTTCAGGGCGATGACTGCGAGTCGATCGTGGCACTGGCGTCGCCGGATGAACTGAAGCGGTGGCTCGAGCGGCACGGCAATCCGGCGCACTCCGATCCAATCGATCTCGCGGCATTCGGCGACGCTGATCCCGCTGCGCCGAGCATAGACACGTTCAACGATGTCCCGGTCAGGCACTGGGCGTCCGAGGCGGTTGAAGTGTCAGCCGACGCCGGCCTGCTCACCGGCAACCCGGATGGGAGCTTCCATGGCGAGCGCGAGGTGACGCGCTACGAGATGGCGATCATCCTCCAGCGCCTCCTCCACCGCCTGGACGTCGCTGACGCGGACGAGGCCGGGGCTGAACTCGCTACCGCCATCCGGGCCGAACTCGCCGAGAGTGGAGCCTCTGAGGACGAGGTCGAGGAGATCGTGCAGATCGCCGCGGATCCGGACGTGCCGACGCCTCCCGCGGTGCCGTCGGGCGCGGCACAGTGGCCTGATGTTCCCGCCGACCACTGGGCCGCGGAGGCCGTGGGTTTCGCGACAGCAACCGGCTTCATGAACGGCTACCCGGACGGGCAGTTCCGCGGTGAGGAGAGCCTCTCGCGCTACGAGATCGCCGTCATCCTGCGCCGGCTTATCAACGGAACGGGCATCCAGCCGCAGCCGGCAGTAGCAGGCGCCGCTTCGACTGGTCCCCTCAGCGTGGGCCAACCTGCCGGGCAGGATGCACCCGGCGCCCCCGCCGCCGACCGGCCCGCGGACCCGCGCGAGGCGTTCCTGCAGCGGCTTCGCGATGCCGGCTTCAGCGCGGATCAGGCGCAGCGCGCCCTCGCCGCAATGCAGGGCGAGTATGAGGAGACCGCGCAGGCGCAACAACCGGTGCAGGCCCCGACCCCGCGGAATCGGCAGCAGCGTCAGGCTGCGGCTGACGCTTCGAGGCCCGCAGCGCGCGAGACGGCTCCGCGAACTACCACGCCCGGCCTGCTCGGTCAGTCGGGGCTCCTTGTGACCCCGGGCGCCGACACACTCGGCGCCGGTGAGGCCGCGCTGTCAGCTTCGACGCTCGAAGACGGCGACGTGCGCACGTTCGGCATCGGCGCCGGCCTCACCGACAGCACTGAGGTGACTGCCACGATCACCTCAGGCGACATCGAGGATGCGATCCTGCTAAACGCCAGGCAGCGCGTGTACTCCAGCGACGACGGCCGCACGCGAGCGGCCGTGGGAATTCTCGACGCCACGGATGAAATCGACTCCACGGTCTACGGCGTCATCAGCCGCGATACCGACAGGCGAACGACCGTCAACGCCGGCCTCGGCGGCGGCGATCTGCTCGACGGCCTCTTCCTGTCGGGCGAGCGGTGGTTCAGCGACAACACCTCCGCGATCCTCGAGTGGACGGACATCGGCGATGAGGACGACATCAACGCCGGCCTCTCCCATCGTCTGTCAACGGATCTCAATCTCAAGGCCGGTGTTGTGGACGGCGATTTCGCCGGCTCACTCTCGCTCGGCAGGGAGTTTTGAAGATGGTCGCTCGCACGAGCAGACAGCAACTCTGGATTCGGGCAGTCGGCCTCATCGCCACACTCGTGCTGCTCGCTGCCCTGTCCGCGGGGGACGTCTTCGCGGACGGGGCGGCAGCCACCGCTGGCGCCGATCAGCTCGATCGGCTGATCGAGGTGGCGGTGGCCGACAATCCGGACCTGGCCGCTCTCCGCAGGCGCATTGAGGCGACCGACGCCACCCTGGAGCAGGCCGGTTCGCTGCCCGATCCTCGCGGCATGGTCGCGCTGAGCAACGCGCCGGTGGGAGACACCTCGCTCGAGCGCTCGCCGATGACCGGCATCCAGCTTGGCCTGCGGCAGATGATCCCCTATCCGGGGAAGCTTGACCTGCGCGAGCTGGCCGCCGAGCAGGACGTCATCATCACCACGGCCATCTACGAGGAAAGTGAAAACTCGATCGTTCGCGATGTAAAGCGCGCATGGAACGAGCTTTACTATCTTCACCGCGCCGTCGATGTCACGGAGCTTAACAAGCAGATCGCACAGGCGCTGACCGAAATTGCGGACGCGATGTACTCCGTTGGCACGCGCCCGCAGCAGGACCTCGTGAAGGCCAACGTGGAGGTGGCGCGTCTGGTCGATCGCCTGGTGGTGCTGGAGGAGAGGATTGACCGGGCGGAGGCGCGATTGAACGGTCTGCTTGACAGACCGGCGAATGCGCCACTGCCACGGCCTCGAGTTACTTTCGAGCCGCTGGAACTTTCGGCGGCAGCACTTGAGGACGCGGCGCGAGAGACGCGGCCTTTGCTGCTGGAGACCGCCGGACGCATGGAGAAAGCGGAGACCATGGTGCGACTCGCCGAGATGAACATGAAGCCTGATTTCGACGTGGGTGTGGATTACCGCATCCGTGCCGGATCCCCGATGGACCCGGTCGGCGGTCAGGATTTCTTCTCGCTGAGTTTCAGCGCGAACCTTCCGTGGTTCAACAAGAATCTCCACCGGGCGGAGGTGGAGGAGCAGGAGGCGCGGCTTGAGCAGGTCCGCGAGCAGGACCGCGCAGCATTCAACCGCGTTCGCGAGGCGCTCGACAATGCGCTGGAATCCGCGCAGAAGCAGCGCCGGCAGGCCTCGCTCTACGCGGAGGGCCTTATCCCGCAGGCCGAGCTTGGCTTCAGCGCCGCGCGATCCGCTTATGAGACCGGACAGGTAGATTTCACCGCCGTGCTCGAAGCATTTCGGACGCTCAACAACTATCAGGAGCAGTACTACCGCATCGTTGCCGATCACTCGAACGCCATCGCGGATCTTGAGTACGTGATCGGTCAGAGGTTGCGGTGAGAGGAGAGAGCGGCATGACACGAAAGCGCTGGTTTCGCACAGCTGTGGTTGCTTTGGCGGTCGTCTTTATTGTGGGCGCGGGCTTTGCGCTCGGCCGCATGACCTCCGACGGCGGCGATCAGGCCGCGGAGGCGGAGACGCAACAGCTCTGGACCTGCCCGATGCACCCGGATTACATCGCCGAGGAGCCGGGCGACTGCCCGATCTGCGGCATGGACCTGGTGCCCGTCGAGGGCGACACGGCCACCGCCGAGGCCCCGGACGAACCTGCCGACCACGATGACGGCGAGCAACTGTGGACCTGCCCGATGCACCCGGAGTACATCGCCGAGGAGCCCGGCGCCTGCCCGATCTGCGGCATGGACCTGGTGCCGGTGGAGGATGCTGCAGAGGGCCAGGATGGCGGCGAGCAGGCCGCGATGGTCGAAGGTCTCAGCACCGTCCATCTCAGTGACGCAAAGCGTCAGCTCACCGGCGTCACGACCGTGAATGCCGAGCTTCGGGAGATTGAACCGAGGGTGCGCACGGTCGGCATTGTCAAGCCCGACGAGACCGAGATGCGAACGGTCAACGCGAAGATCGGCGGCTGGGTCGAGAAGCTCTTTGTGGACTTCGAGGGCGCGGAGATCGCGGCCGGTGAGCCGATGCTCACGATCTACAGCCCCGAGCTTTATCAGACGCAGCAGGAGTATCTGACCGCGCTGGCTGCCCGCCAGCGGCTCAGCTCGAGCGGCTACGCAGAAGTCGCCAACACCGGTCGGCAGATGGTTGAGGCCGCCGAGCGCCGTCTGCGACTGTGGGACATCCCGCAGAACACCATCGACCGGCTTCGACGCGGCGGTCAGCCGCAGCGCACGATGACGCTCCACGCGCCGGTCTCGGGCATCGTGGTGAAGCGCATGGTGGAGACGGGTGCGGAGATCAAGCCGGGTATGCCACTGCTGCACGTGGTGGACCTTTCGCGGGTCTGGGTTGAGGCGGACATCTACGAGAAGGACCTTGACCTGGTGGATGAGGGGCAGGTGGTGACGGTGAGCTTCGAGGCGTACCCCGGTGAGGAGTGGCTCGGGCGCATCGAGCAGGTCTACCCCTACCTCGAGGGCGCCACGCGGACCATGAAGGCACGTTTGACCCTTCAGAACCCCGACGGCAGGCTCAAACCCGAGATGTACGCGGAAGTGGTCATCGAAGCCGACGATCGGAGCCTGCTGGCCGTGCCGGAAGACACGGTCATTAACACCGGTGAGCGTGAGATCGTATACGTGCGTGTCCAGGAGGGCGTGTACGAGCCGCGCCTGGTGGAGACAGGCATCACGAGCGATGGATGGACAGAGATTCTCAGCGGCCTGAGCGAGGGCCAGCCGGTCGTCGAACGTGGGCTCTTCATGATCGACTCCGAGAGCAGGCTGCGGGCGACGGTTGCGGCGAGTCCTTCGGGCGCGGCGGCCGACGATGACGCCGAAGCAGCGCCGACTGCCGGCGGGCACCAGCATTGATCGTGGACGCGACATGGGCCGGACGGAGGTGCAGCGATGATTGAGCGACTGATTGAATACTGCGCGCATAACCGGTTCCTCGTGATCATTCTCGTCGGGTTCGCGGCCGGGGTCGGCATCTGGGCCGTGCGCACTGTGCCCCTCGACGCCATCCCCGACCTCTCCGACCCGCAGGTGATCATCTTCACCGAGTGGCCCGGGCGCAGCCCGAACCTTGTTGAGGATCAGGTCACGTACCCGATCGTGTCACGCATGCTTTCGGCGCCACGTTCCACGGATGTCCGTGGGTACTCATTCCTCGGGCTGTCCTTCGTCTACGTGCTCTTTGAAGAGGGCACCGACATCTACTGGGCGCGCAGCAGAGTACTGGAATATCTCTCGGGCCTGACCGGTGATCTGCCGGAAAACGTAAGCCCGCAGCTTGGTCCGGACGCAACCGGCGTCGGCTGGGGCTTTCAATACGCCCTCGTTGACCGCACCGGGCAGAATGATCTTGAGGGGATGACCGCATTTCAGGACTGGTACCTGCGCTACTGGCTGTCGTCGGTGGACGGAGTCGCCGAAGTCGCCACCGTCGGCGGGTTCAAGAAGCAGTACCAGGTGACGCTCGAACCTGAGAAGCTGCTCGCGTACAACCTGCCGGTCGGCAAGATCGCGGCCGCCATCCGCAACAGCAATGACGAGGTTGGTGGGCGCACGCTGGAGATGACCGGCCGGGAGTACTTCATCCGCGGACGGGCATACATTGAAAGCATCGAGGACCTCGAAAACATCTCCGTCGGCGTCGGCCCCGATGGCACGCCGCTGCTGCTGAGTGACGTGGCCGACGTTCAGATCGGCCCCGACATGCGCCGCGGTATCGCCGACCTTGACGGCGAGGGCGAGGTCGTCGGCGGCATCGTCGTCGTGCGCTTCGGCGAGAATGTGCTGGACGTGATAGAGCGTGTGAAGCAGAGGATCGAAGAGGTGGAGCCGGGCTTTGCCGAAGGCGTGGAGCTTGTGGTTACCTACGATCGCTCCGACCTGATCGAGCGATCCATCGCCACTCTGCGGACGACATTGATCGAGGAAAGCATCATCGTCTCTCTGATCATCTTCATATTCCTGCTGCACTTCCGCAGCGCGCTGATTGCGGTGATCATTCTTCCGATCGCCGTGCTGATGGCCTTCATTCCCATGCGTTTCATGGGCCTGACCTCCAACATCATGTCCCTGGCCGGGATCGCTATCGCGGTCGGCGCCATGGTGGACGCCGCCTGCGTGCTCATCGAAAACGCGCATAAGCGACTGGAGGACCTGCCTGATGACGCGCCCCGCGGGCCGGTGATAATCGCCGCCGCAAAGGAAGTCGGCAAGCCGATCTTCTTCTCGCTGATGGTCATCACCGTCTCGTTCCTGCCAGTCTTCACGCTCGAGGCGCAGGAGGGGCGGCTTTTCAAGCCGCTCGCGTACACAAAGACCTTCAGCATGTTCTTTGCCGCGCTCCTGTCGGTGACGCTGGCGCCCGCGCTGATGATGATCCTGCTACGCAGCGGCAGGATCTGGCATGAGAGCGAACATCCGATCAGTCGGCGGCTGCAGGCTGCCTACGAACCGTGGGTCTCCGCGCTGATGCGTCGCCGCGTGCTCTCAATCACCATCGCGGCGATTCTGGTGCTCTCGGCAGTTCCCGTCTACATGAAAGTGGGCTCGGAGTTCATGCCGCCGCTCAACGAGGGCGACATGCTTTACATGCCCACGATCCTGCCGGGGATCTCGATCACTGAGGCGGGGCGCATCCTGCAGGTGCAGGACGAGGTGATCGCACAGTTTCCGGAGGTGGAGCGGGTATTCGGCAAGGTGGGTCGCGCCGAGACCTCCACCGACCCGGCGCCGCTGAGCATGGTTGAGACGACGATCCTGCTCAAGGAGCCGCACGAGTGGCGTCACGTGCCGGTTGAGCGCTGGTACTCGGGCTGGATGCCTGAGTTCATGAAGACGCCCCTCCGCTGGATATGGCCGGAAGACCGGCCGATGGAGTGGGACGAACTGGTGGCTGAGCTTGATGAAGCCATGCAGATTCCAGGCTGGACCAACTCCTGGACGATGCCGATCAAGACGCGCATCGACATGCTTACTACCGGCATCAAAACGCCGGTTGGCATTAAGGTCTACGGAAGCGATCTCGATGTCATTCAGGAGCTTGGCCGGGAGATCGAGGCGGTCATGCGCGAGGTGCCGGATACGCGCAGTGTCTACTCCGAGCGCGTGACCGGCGGGTACTTCATCGACTTCACGCCGAAGCGCCGACAGGCCGCGCGCTACGGACTCAATGCGGAGGACATCAATCGCGTGATCATGAGCGCGATCGGCGGGATGAACGTGGATACGACCATCGAGGGCCCCGAGCGCTACTCGATCAACGTGCGCTACGGCCGGGAATTGCGGGACAATCTCGACAAGCTCCGGTCGGTCCTTGTGCCGACGCCGACGGGAGCGCAGGTCCCGATCGCTCAGGTTGCGGACATTGAGGTGACTTCCGGGGCCCCGGTCATCAAGAACGAGAACGGCAGTCTCACCGGCTGGATCTACGTGGACACCACCGCGTCCGATCTTGGCGGCTATGTCCAGGAGGCCAAGGAGGCTGTGCGTGAAAACATCGAGCTTCCCGCCGGCTATCGCCTCAAGTGGGCCGGGCAGTACGAATTCATGGAGCGCGTCCGCAACCGGCTGCTGCTCGTGGTTCCGGTGACGCTCGTGCTGATCATCCTGCTGCTTTACTTCAACTTCCAGCAGGCCGCGCCCACCTTCATCGTGCTGCTGTCGGTGCCGTTCGCCGTAACCGGCAGCATCTGGGCGATCTACCTGCTCGGGTACAACATGTCGATCGCGGTGTGGATCGGCATCATCGCGCTGGCCGGAGTGGCGGCTGAAACGGGCGTGATGATGATCGTCTACCTGGACGAGGCGTTCGAGCGCTACCGTGACGAGGGGCGGATGAATACCCTCGACGACCTTTTCGACTCCATCACCGAGGGCGCGGTGCAGCGCGTGCGCCCGAAGCTGATGGCCGTGATGACCACGCTGCTCGGGCTGCTGCCACTGATGTTCGCACACGGCACCGGCGCTGACGTGGCAAAGCGCATCGCCGCCCCGATGGTCGGCGGGCTGTTCACATCGACAATCCTTACGCTGGAGATCATCCCGGCGATCTACAGCATCTGGCGACAGCGCTACCTGCCGCGCCCGGAGCAGCCGGCGCCCGATGATGACCTGCCCCTCGGCGCTCCCGTCGATGAGGATGTGGTGAAATAGTCTGCTTTTGATCGCCGAGCCGCAATGCACTTTCAAACTGATTCTCCACTCGATCAGAGACTGAAAGGAGACCAAAATGAAGCGCTGGATAACACCGATCGTCGCAATTCTGGCCGTCGGACTGGTGGCGGTAGTGATAGCCGGCTGTCAGACCGAACAGGCTGACACCGAGGCCGCGGTCACGCAGCCCACCGACACCGCTGTCGCCATCGACGAACATGCCGCCGCACATGATGTCGAGGGCGAGTTCACCTACACCTGCCCGATGCATCCGGACGTGCAGCAGAATCGCCCGGGCAACTGTCCCGAATGCGGCATGTTCCTCGTTGCGGACACTGACGAGGCGGTCGAGTACTACTGCCCGATGCACGAGGACGTGGTTGAGGAGAACCCCGGGAAGTGCCCCGAGTGTGGAATGTTCCTCGAAGCACGACCGGCGGACGACGCGGAGTAGCTGACACAACGGGCCCGGTCGCATCAACCGGCCGGGCCCAATCATCATCCGAGGTGAGATCATGCAGATTCGTCACGCCGCCATCCTGACCGCAATCCTCCTCAGCACATTCGCGTACGCCGACCCCACAGCAGGAGCTCGACAAAACGTCGCCAGCATCGCAGCCGATGTCGAACGTGACCTCGCGTCCCGCCGGGGAAGAGCCGGTGCAACCGATAGTGCCTCGCTTGATTTCGATCCGCTGCAGCGGGCGAGGGGCGAGATGGCAGCGTGGACCAGCGTCCCGTCGCGCCTGGAACTCACCCGGCAGCGTCCCACTGGTGGCATGCCCGCGCGGGTCGCCCCATTGCCGGGTGGCCTCGGGAAGGAGTACTTCCAGCGACTCGGCACGAGTCTGAGCTTCCCCCAGAATGCTGAAACCGCCGGCGCCATCAGGCGCATGGCTCGCGGAGAGGTGTCGGCGATCCCCAACTACTGCGCGCGGACGTTGCGCGAGGCGCTCGGCTGGGGACTCGGGGACGCACATGCGTGGACGGCCCTTCCTTCGCGCGGGTACAGGCAGCGCCCGGAGGGCACGGCCGCTCAGCCCGGTGACATCGTCGTCTGGCCCTTCACCTACGGAAGCCGCAACAGCCAGCATGTCGGCATTGCGGTGGTCACCGACGCCGGCACCCGCCTGCTTTCCAACCTCAGCGGCGACCTCGGCCTCACCCGCCTGGTCCCGGGCTACCAGACCTACTTCAAGTAGATCGACCCGCCGAGGACCACGGGGACATGGGCGACGCGCACGGCTTCTGGTGCAACGCGCCGGAGTATTCTTCATTCACATTTCTTCGAAAAGACAATTATGATGCATAATCGCTTCGATCTCGGCATGAACCGTTAGCCTGCAGCACACGTTGCCGAGTGAACAGCTACTGCACGAGTGGTCGTGGTCCTGGCGCATCTGGGTGTTCGGCCCATGAATGGCGTATCTGCAGGTTGCTCCGGACGGATCGAGGACAAAGCCGGTTACCGGCGGCAGGTGGCATCGAAATCATCGTTGGGGGTGATCTCGCAGGCCCGGACGCAGGCGGCGTGATTCCCAGACCATGGGGCATTCCACCCGCACTACTGCGGCCGTCAGGTTCCGGATTCTTCAGTATCCTCCATGCAGTTGATCTCTCCCAGCAGCGTCTCGGCGGCGGTGGCGTAGGGGCTGAAGGTGTGGATGTTCGCAGCCATCGCGGCGCTGATCCGGTCCGCCAGCGACTTCTTGTAGACCCGCGCGTACACCGTCGTCGACGGGCTCAGCTCGTTCACGTGCATCGCCGCCTCCAGGTTCCCCAGATCATCCCCCGCGCACAGCACCACCCAGCACGCGCCTCCCACGTTCGCGTCGTCCAGCGTCTCCGGCTCGGTCATATCGCCGATGATGACGGGGACCCCGCGCCGGCGGGCGGTGATCACCGAGTGGCTCTCCTCGTCGATCTCCACCGCCACCACCTGCTTGCCGGCGCGCTCGAAGCCCTCGCACAGCGCGTCGCCGAGCTGGCCCAGCCCGCAGATCACCACGTGGTCTTCGTATGTCGAGGCCATGATCGCATTCCACTCTCCCTCGCGGCGACTCTTGTTCAGGAACAGCACCGTCGCCGAGATGACGCCCTGAGCGGCCAGCAGGATGCCCATCAGCGGCAGGACGAAGACGAGGATATCAACGTGCCAGATCCCCGGCACGTCCACCGCCTCGCCGATCATCATGTAGAAGCTGTGCACGAAGCAGTTGAGCAACGACGCCTCCTCCCACGCCTCGACCCCGTGGAGGTAGACCGCGCTGAGAAGCAGCACCACCAGGATGCCGGCGGCGTTCAGCCAGATCCTGCGCAGAAACAGCCAGAAGTCAAGAAGGTGGGC
>JBNJEK010000121.1:0-12577 GCA_051745855.1 Armatimonadota bacterium | reverse complement strand
GCTTCGCCATCCACCACGCTCGATCGCGTCCACGTCACCGTTTGACACAATCTGCCGGTGGCCATCAGCCTGCTCCTCGCGATGATTCTCTGCAGACGAACGTAATTTCCCGCACTTGCGGGCGGCCCCGGGTTGTGATATGATGAAAAACCCGCGAGATACCGGCAGCGGCGTGAAACGCGGCTGCCTTCGGAAAGGGATGCGCGAGACATGGCAAAGTGTTACGTATGCAATAAGGGCCCGCAGAGCGGCCACAGACGCAGCAATTCGATGCGCGCGACGAACCGGAAGTGGAAGCCGAACCTGCAGCGTGTGCGCGCCATCGTTGATGGCAAGGCCAAGCGAATCCACGTCTGCACTTCCTGCATCAAAGCGGGAAAAGTGAAGAAAGCGGCTCGCGGCTGAGTCGGATCGACAGAGTTTTCCTCTCAGCGGCCGGGGAGCTATCCCCGGCCGTTTGCCGTGCCTGTACGCGGCCGATTCATCTGCCTTCCGGGCCTCGCGGCCTGCCGGATTTCCCCAACACCGGCGCGGTGATTATAACACAGCGACTCGCGGACACGCAACCCGGAGTCGATGCGTGGAGAGGTGGTGGGAGAGGCAATGACTGACCCCCCCCGCGTGGCGATCAAGACCTTCGGCTGCAAGCTCAATCAGTACGAGAGCGAGCAGATTCGCGAGGACTTCGAGGCCCTCGGCTTCCGCACCGTCAAGTTTGAGGAAGCTGCGGACGTGTACGTCATCAACTCGTGTACCGTCACCCACCGGACCGACCGTGACACCCGCAGGCTCGCTCGCCAGGCGCGCCGCAGACAGCCCGAGTGCATGGTGATCGTCACCGGTTGCTACGTGGAGATGCAGCCTGATACAGTCGAGGAAATCGGCGTCGTCGACCTCGTGGCGAAAAGCGATCAGAAGGCGAGCCTCGCACGGGCGGCGGCCGAGTGGTTGTCGGAGCGGGGAAAGACCATCGACGGCGACCTCCGCCGCGACTCGCGCCTGGTCTCAAGCTTCCCTGACAACACCCGAGCGTTCGTGAAGGTGCAGACCGGATGTGACGCCAACTGCGCGTATTGTACGATCCGACTGGCAAGGGGGCCGTCGCGCTCGGTCCCGCCCGATGTCGCGCTGGAGCAGGCTGACCTACTCGCGCGGAACGATCACCCGGAGATCGTGCTGGTCGGCATCCATCTCGGGATGTACGGCCGGGACCTGCCGGAGGAGATCGACCTCGACGAACTCGTCTGGCGGCTGTGTGCGCTGGAGAGCCTTCAGCGGCTTCGGCTGAGCAGCATTGAGCCGATGGAGATATCTGATGATCTGGTTGACCTCGTATGCGCCGGGGGCGTGGCGCTGACGGCGGGGCCGGGCGCGCCGTGTGCCGGGAAGGTCTGCCGCCATCTGCACGTCCCGCTGCAGTCAGGTTGCGACGCGACGCTTGCGCGGATGGGGCGGCCCTACGATGCCGCGTTCTACCGCGAGTTGGTCGCGCGGGTTCACGGACGGGAGCCGCTGGTCGGGATCGGTGCGGACGTGATGGTGGGCTTCCCCGGTGAGACTGACGAGGAGTTCGAGGAGAGCTTCGCGCTGGTGGAGGCGCTGCCGGTGAGCTACCTGCACGTGTTCACGTATTCCGAGCGCCCGGGCACGCGCGCCGCGGAGATGCCGGGACAGGTGAACCACGAGGTCCGCAAGGAACGCACCCATCGGCTTCGCGCGCTGTCCGGGCGCAAAGCCGAGGCATTCGCCGCGAGCGCGGTGGGGCAGACCCTGGAAGTCGTGGTGGAGACGGCCGGGGATGGGCCCGGGATGCTCTCGGGGATCGCGGACAACTACCTTCGCGTGAGCTTCGAGGGTCCCGACGAGCTTCGCGGGCGGCTCGTGCGTGTTGCCATCGACGAGGCGCGCGAAGGCGAAGTCAGCGGGACCCTCGTTGAGTGACGCTCAGCCTTCCCAGTCGGGATCGGTGAGGGAGATCATCTCCGGCGGCTGTGGCGCGTCAACCACGTTGGCCACTGACGCCGAGCCGATCTGTCGCTCCATCACGAAGGTCTGCCGCATGTAAACCTCATCGGGGTTGTCGCGGCTCATCGGGATGGTGGTGCGCTGGGTCTCATAGCCCCTCTTGCTTACGAGTATCTCGATGTCGCACCGAAGGTTGGAGCAGTCGCGCAGATCGATCCAGTAGGGACCGCCCGACCAGTTGTAACGCCAGCCCGCCCAGTCAGGCGGGAACTGGTCACCGAGACGCCGGTACTCGTCTGAGCTGCGCTCCTCCTGCTGGCGGCTGTCCACCCAGACGGTGGCGCCCTCGAGCGGTTCGCCATCCTGATCGCCGATGTTGAGGTAGACGAAGAGCGTCTTCTGATAGGAGTCGGCGTCGTAGCTTGGGCGATCATCGTGGTATCGATCGTCGTAGTGCCCGTCATCGCGCCAGTGATAGTCGTCCCCGCTGCAGCCTGCCAGCGCCATGATGATGAGCGTCAGCACTGTGACAGACAGCGTTTCTCGAACTATCCTGCTCATCTGCACGTCAGCCACCTCCGGGGAGCACGGGCGTTTATGTTGATCAGTGTCCGCTTAGTACTACGCGCTGTAGTTTATACTACAACAAGTAGTAGTCCGGGGTCAAGTGGGAGATCAGATAATCTTCGAGTCGCGGGGACGTTGACGCGAGGTGCCGGTGTCGGGTACAAGAGAGGGGAAGCATAAGAGAGGACCGTCGGGAGTTGGTGTTCGAGTTGAGGGCGGTAGTGCAGCGGGTCAGTGAGGCGCGGGTTGAGGTCGCGGGCGACACCATCGGCGAGATCGGCAGCGGCCTGATGGTCCTGGCTGGATGCGGCGAGGCGGACAGCGAGGAAGATGCCGCGTGGCTGGCCGAGAAGATCGGGAACCTGCGCATCTTTGAGGACGCCGACGGGAAGATGAACCTGTCGGTGCTGGACACGGGCGGGGCGGTGCTGCTGGTGCCGAACTTCACGCTCTACGCCGACTGCCGGAAGGGGCGGCGCCCGAGCTTCACCGGCGCCTGTGCTCCGGACGTGGCCGACGAGTTGATGGACGTGCTGGCGGATCGGATCGCCGAGACCGGTCTGCGGGTGGAACGCGGGGAATTCGGCGCGCATATGCATGTAACGCTCACAAACGACGGCCCGGTGACGCTGCTGCTGAGCAGTGATCGCACGTTCTGACGGGCCCCCGCGATGGAATCGTGAAGGCAATGGCTTCGGCACAGAGACGGGACAAAAGTTCGATCAACCGCAGACTTTCAGGACGCTACTGCGACGCGGGCGAGCGCCACGCGTTGCAGGATGACGTGAGCGGCGCGATTGCCGCGTATCAGCGGGCCAGCGAGCTTGATGCGGAGAGTGACCGGGCGCAGATCGGGCTTGGCGACGCGCACATGCTGGCGGATCGTGATGACAGGGCGATGGCGGCCTACCGGCGGGCACTGGCAAAGAAGCCGGGAAGCGCGGACGCGCATTTCTGCATGGCCGATGCGCTCGCTCGCGGCGGACAGCTTCGCGAGGCGATTCACGAGATGGAGGAGGCGGTGGACCTTGCGCCTGAGCGCGCGTATTATGTCTACCGCCTGGCGGATCTTTACCTGCGCAGCGGCGACCTGGTGATGGCCGAGGAGGCGCTGCTGTGCGCGATCTCGCTGGAGCCGGATGAGGGGCTCTACCGCTACAAGCTCGGAGAACTGCACGTGCTGGCGGGGCGTTGGCGGCGGGCGGCGGAGGCGTATTTTGCGGCGACGCAGGTTTCCCCGCTTGACGACTTCTACCACGTGCGGCTTGCGACGGCGCTGCTGCGGCTGAAGAGGCGAAATGCGGCGGTGAGGGTCTTGCGCAGGACATGCCGGATTGCGCCGGACAATCGCGCATACCGCTACCTGCTGGGCGAGTTGCTGATGCTCACGGGGGAGCTGGAGGCCGGGAGCGCTGAGTTGCGGCGGGCGGGCAGGCTGGACTGCTACGATCGAGACTACGTTCGGCGAGTGAAGAGGCGCTCGGGGCAGCTTCGCGAGGATGAGAAGCTGGTGCTTGTCAGCGCCATCGAGACTTACGCCTGAAGGGACGCTGGACTGAGAATGATCCTTGAGACGCTGGCCGTTGGCGCGCTGGAGTCGAACTGCTACGTCGTTGGTTGCCCGGAGACGAAGAGGGGGTTCGTCGTTGATCCGGGCGGGGACGCCGAGCGAATAACTGCGGCCGTGGAGCGTCTCGGCCTTGATATTGAGTACATCTTCAACACCCACGAGCACGTCGATCACATCGCGGCGAATCGTGCGGTCAGGGAGGCGACGGGTGCGACCCTGGTGGTGCATGAGGATGGGCGCGATCAGCTTGAGCACCCGCATCCGTTCTGGGCGTCGATGGTGGGCGGGGTGGAGCCCTCTGAGCCGGACCTGACGATGACGGACGGTGACGTATTTGAGGTGGGGACGCTGACGGTGGAGGTGCTTCATACCCCCGGGCACTCCCCCGGCGGCGTTTGCCTCGGTGTGGACGGCGCGGTCTTCACCGGAGACACGCTCTTTGCGCGGAGTGTCGGGCGGACGGACCTGCCCGGCGGCGACACCGCCACGCTGGAGGACTCGCTGAAGCGTCTGATCGAGCACTTCGACTCGGAGACGAAGGTCTACCCCGGACATCGAGGGCCCTCGACGATTGGCGAGGAAACGCGGAAGAACCCCTATCTGCAGGGGCTGTGAGCGGGCGCGCGTGGTGTGATGACGCGCGCGGCGGCGCTTGTTTCAGTCCCGTTGTTCGTGTTACAATTGGCACATCACGAGCGCGGGATGCAGCATACTGGCAGCGTACATCGCAGCAGGCGACATCGGAGGATCCACGATGGCTTCGGGAAAGGATTCGGCAGGCGCGAGACTCCTTGCGAGCGTGAAATTCTGGGCGGTGGTGGCGGTTCTGTGCGCGATCGTGGGGACTGCCTCGTATCACTTCGGGCGGGACTACGTGGGCGGGCACCTGCACGAGATGGAGGTGCAGCAGCGCGCGCCCGAGATCAAACCGCAGTCTGGCGTGCGCTCTCCGGATGACCGTGACGACACCAGGTCGAATCCGCCCGTCGAGGCGGTTGTAAGTGTGCGGGAGCGCGAGCCAACCAGCCGTGAGGAGCGGAGGGCCCGGCGCGAGCTTGAGGAGCCACAGGACGGCGCGCAGTTGAATGCCGCTGAGGCAGCGGAAGCGGCGGCGGATGAGGAAGAGGCCGATGAGACGGAGACGCCGGCTTCGACCGACAGCGAGGCTGGCGAGGAGCAGTCGGCGGGGCGCGAGGGTGGCTACGTGGTGGCCGCGGGGGCCTTCGCGGATGAGGCGAACGCGAAGCGACAGGTGCAGCACCTTGCGGAGCAGGGCTATCAACCCTTCATCACCACTCAGGAACGGGACGGCATCACCTACCGCCGCGTGAACGTGGGTACGTTCGCCAGCCGCGAAGAGGCTGAGGGTGTGCAGGAAAAGCTCACCTCAGAGGGATTTGACGCTGCTGTCTGGAGCGAGGGGTAGACGACACTGTCCGGCATTTTTCAGATCACATTGATCGTACTCGACAGCGTCGGGATCGGCGACGCGCCCGACGCCTCCGACTACGGCGATGAGGGAAGCAACACGCTCGGCAACCTCTCGCGCGCGGTTGGTGGAATCACGCTGCCCACCATGCAACGCCTCGGCCTCGGCAACCTCACGCATATTGAGGGCGTCCCTCCAACGGAAGAAAGCATCGGCGCGCACGGTCGGATGACCGAGCAGGCGGCCGGCAAGGACACGATGGTCGGCCACTGGGAGATGATGGGGCAGATACGCGAGCGCCCCTTTCCGACGTTCCCGGACGGCTTCCCCGACGAGATCATCGACGAATTCGAGCAACGCACAGGCCGGCCGGTCATCGGCAATCGCGCCGCGTCCGGGACGGTGATCATCGAGGAACTGATCGAGGAGCACCGCGAGAAGGCCGCGTGGATCGTGTACACCTCCGCCGACAGCGTCTTTCAGATCGCCGCGCACACGGACATGATCCCCCTCGAGGAGCTTTACGACGCGTGTGAGACCGCGCGTGAGATGCTCCAGGGCGAGTGGGAGGTTGCGCGGGTGATCGCGCGCCCGTTCACCGGTGAGCCGGGCTCACTCGAGCGCACCGATGAGCGGAGGGACTATCCGCTGCCCCCCCCGGGCCCGACGGCGCTGGACCACCTGCAGCAGGCGGGGGTGCCGACCTTCGGCGTGGGGAAGATCGACGACATCTTCGCCGGACAGGGGATCGGCTCGTCGATTCACACGGGCACCAACGAGGAGGGGGCCGAGGCGGTGCGCGAGCTTGTGCGGGAGGACCACCGCGGGCTGATCTTCGCGAATCTCAACGACTTCGACTCGAAGTTCGGACATCGCAACAACCCGCGCGGCTACGCGGACGCGCTTGAGCGCGCCGACGCGGAGATCGCTGAGATGCTTGACCTGCTGCGGGAGGATGCGCTGCTGATCATCACCGCCGATCACGGGACCGACCCGACCACCGACAGCACTGATCACTCGCGGGAGCGAGTGCCGCTGCTGGTGGCCGGGGCGCGGGTGAGACCGGTGAACCTCGGCACGCGTGAGACGTACGCGGACCTCGGTGCGACGCTCTGCGAGATCTTCGGCGCACAGCCGCCGCCCGCCGGGATGAGCTTTGCTCGGCTGCTGCTGGAGGGACGCGCGTGAGTCACGACATCCGCCGGCTGAGTGAGCGCAAGCGCGATGGCGAGGAGCTTTCGGCGGATGAGCTTCGCTGGGTGGTCGAGGCGTACACCGACGGCGAGGTCGGTGACGCACAGATGGCTGCGTGGCTGATGGCGGTCTGCTGCTCGGGGATGAGCGACGCGGAGACGGTTGCGCTGACGGAGGCGATGGCGCGATCGGGAGAGATGCTTGACCTCGGGGAAATTGACGCGCCGACGGTTGACAAACACTCGACCGGCGGCGTGGGTGACAAGGTGACGCTGATCGCGGGGCCCATCGTGGCGTCATGCGGTGGTTGTGTGGTGAAGATGTCCGGGCGGGGCCTGGGGCACACCGGCGGGACCATCGACAAGCTGGAGGCGATCCCGGGTCTGCGCACAGATCTCTCGCCGGATGAACTGCTCTCTCAGGCGCGGGGGATCGGGCTGGTGGTCGCGGCGCAGAGTGAGGCGCTCGCACCCGCCGACGGGAAGATGTATGCGCTACGCGACGCGACCGGCACCGTGGACAGCCGCGCGCTGATTGCGTCGAGCATCATGAGCAAGAAGATCGCGGCCGGGGCCGGAGCGATCGTGCTCGACGTGACGGTGGGCAGTGGCGCGTTCATGGAGACGGAGGACGAGGCGCGGGCGCTGGCGGAGTTGATGGTGACGATCGGACGGCGGGCGGGGCGAGCGATGGCGGCGCTGCTGACGGACATGAACCGCCCTCTCGGTCGCGCGGTCGGGAATGCGGTGGAGGTGGAGGAGGCCGCGGCGGTGCTCGCCGGAGGAGGCCCTGACGACGCGCGCGAGGTGGCAGTGGCGGTCGCCGGGTGGATGCTTGTGACGGCGGGGATCGACGAGAATATTGAGGCGGCGCGCGAGCGGTGCGAGGAGGCGCTGCGATCGGGCGCCGCGGCGGAGAAGCTGGCGCAGATGGTCGAGGCGCAGGGCGGGGACGTGTCGGCGCTTGATCGGCAGATGCTCGGGCATGAGCCCGTGGAGTTCGCCGGGTGGGGCGAAGAGATGTCGGGGACGGTGACCCGGATAGACGCGCTGGGGGTCGGGCGGGCCGCACTGGCCACCGGCGCGGGGAGGCGGCGCAAGGGCGAGGAGATTGACGCGGCGACGGGACTGCGAATCGTGGCGACGGAGGGCGAGCGGACACGGCGCGGTGAGCCCGTGGTCGAGGTGATGGCGTCATCGCAGGGACAGTTGGAGGCGGCGCTAGCGGAGCTTGACGAAGCGATCGTCGTCTCTGATCGCGCGGCGGAGCAGCGGCCGCTGATCATCGACGTTATTCCACCGGAGCGTGGCTGATGACCGGCGGGAAGGACTGGCTGAGCCTCGTGGCGGTGTCGGTGGTCGCGCTGGCGTTCATCACCCTGATGATCGTCATCCAGGCGCTGCAGCATGAGCGCACTCGTGGAGAGATCGTGCGCGGAGTGGCGGTGGTGTGGGGGGCGGTGGCGCTGACACTGCTGCTGGCGTGGCTGCTGGAGGACTACTGGGGCGGCGCGGTGATCGACGTGCAGGTGTCGCCGTCACCGGAGATTGTGACGCGCTCGTTGACCGCCGGGCAGATGGCTGCGCTGGGGGCGATGGTTGCGGCGCTGCTGGCGCTCTACGTCGCCGCGATCATGAGCGTGCGGAGGCTGGCGCAGCCGTCGGAGGATCTGGCCGTGCATCACACAGGGGATCATCCCGGCGGATCGCGGGATGAGAGCGAATGATTGCCATCGCAGTGATTCTGTGGGCGCTGGTGATCGGTGCGGCGATCTTCGTCTTCTACGTGCGTTACATTGAGCCGGCGCGGCTCGTGGTGACCGAGCGGGTGCTGCATTTCGGGGATCTGCCGGAGGCGTTGCGCGGTTTGCGGATCGTGCATCTCTCCGACTTTCACTGTCAGGATGACCCGAGCATCGAGTGGAGCAGCCGCGAAGCGGTGCGGCTGGCGATGGAGCAGGAGCCCGATCTCATCACGATCAGCGGCGATCTCTTCGACACATGCGAGATGGCCACGGAGTGCTCGGAACAACTCGAAGGCCTGGAGGCCCCGCTGGGTGTCTGGGCGGCTCCCGGCAATCACGACCGCGCCCACGAGGATCCTTTCAAGTGCCTGGAGGCGCCACCGGAGGACATCGACACGCTTCGCGACGTGCTGGGGCGTCTTGGGATCAGGCTCCTCGCCAACTGCAATGAACGGCTCAGCGTGGACGGGGCGGAGATCGCCATCGCCGGGTCGGATGAGTTCGCATTCGGGCGCGATGATGTCGAGGCGGCGCTTGATGGGACGGAGGGCGCGGACTTCACGGTCCTCGTGTGTCACACACCGGATCTGCTGGATGACCCTCACGCGGCCGGCGCGGATCTCGTGCTGTGCGGGCATACGCATGGCGGGCAGATCCAGCTTCCGGGGATCGGCGCGCCGTGGGCGCCGGTGTGGAGGGACAGGCGGCGAGCATCAGGCCTGCTGCAGGCGGACGGGCAGCTTGTGTATGTGAGCCGGGGCGTTGCGTCGGCCACCCGCGCTCGCTTCAACTGCCACCCGGAGGTCGTGGTGCTCACGCTCGAACGTGGGGAAGAGACACAAGCGCGGGATATCCCGGTGCGAAGAGATGATCCGAGCCGTCCCGGCCGTGAGGAGGAACCGTCGTGAGGTTGCCATCCGCAGTCAACAGTGTTCTCGAGCGCGTCGGCCTGAAGAAGAAGCCGATGCCGCTGTCGCGTGATAAGGCCTTCGAGGCGCGCCCGGTCCGCAATCCGTCGCTGAAGTGGCGGATTAACGAAGAAGGCGTGGTGGAGGTCATCGTACCTCGCCGGAAGGACATGTTCGGGCGAGTGCTGGGCTTTCTTTTCTTCGTCCCGGAGAATCGCCCGATCACACTCGATGAGGTCGGCAGCGCGGTCTGGCATCTTTGCGATGGCGAGCATACCGTCGATGGGATCGTGAGGGCCCTCAGCAAGGATTACAAGCTCCAGCGCAGGGAGGTGGAGGTCTCGCTGACCGAGTACCTGCGCACCCTCGGGAAGAAGGGCATGGTGGGCTTCCTCGTTCCGAAGGAAGCCATCGACGAGGAGGAGGCGGGGGAGCTTGTCGGGCTTGAGGACGTGGGGACTACCCGCGAGGACCTTCAACGAGCGCAGGAGGAAGCTGAGGCTGCGGCAGCCGCGGAGGAGGCCGACGGGGGAGAGGCAGCCGCAGAAGAGGCCGACATGGAGGACCAGGCGGCGGGAGATGACGATCTCGAGGATGAGACCGGTCGCGCCGAGATACGCTGATCGGAGCCGAGGGGCGTGTTGCTGATGCCGCGCAACATCGTGGTCGGATACGATGGATCCCGGTCGTCAAACGTCGCGGTGGAGCAGGCCATCAACCTCGCTGAGCTTGGTGACGGGCGCATCTACCTCGCAACCGTCACCGCGGCCACCGAGGACGATCTTGCGGCCGAGGTGCCTGGCGGAGAGCCCGAGCTTGCTGAACTCGCGACGGACCCGGTTGCTGCGCAGGAGGCGGACGCGGATGGGCGTGATGCAGTCGAGCATCCGCTGTCGCTCGATGACATCCATCGGCGATGCCAGGACCTGCACATCGTGTGCGAGGAGGAGCACCTCTTCGGTCGTCACGCCGGCGCACGACTGCTGCGGCGAAGCTGGCTGGCGGAGTTGCTGGTGATCGGCCGCGGCGATGAAAGGCGGCCCGGCAGGCCCGGTGCCAACACGACTTTCCTGCTGAGCGAACTCGTCGCGCCGACCCTCGTGTGCGCGCGCCAGGCCACCGAGATCCGATCGGTGCTCATTCCTTACAAGCTGTCAGTGCGCGGCGGGCGCGGTCTCTCATTCGCCGCGCGGCTCTGTGAGACGCTGAATGCGGAGCTTGAGGTGCTGATCTGTGAGCCGAAACGCAGCGACGCGCATGACGCCCGCGAGGCTGCGGAGAAATTCCTGCGGGCCTACCGGGTCGAAAGCTCGACCGACGTCGCGCTGAGCCCGCCCCATGAGGCCGTGCAGTCGGCGGCGATGGAGCGTGAGAGTTCCCTCGTCATCATCCCCGGCGCGCACAAGCGCAACTACCTCTTCCCCTGGCAGCGTAACGAGACGCTCTGGCGCGCGCTCGAAGTCCCCGGAGCGGCCGTCCTGGCATATCCGTGATACGGCAGCGACGAAAGCAACGGAAGCGACGGCAGCAACGACAGCAACGGCGACGGCGACGGCGACGGAAAAGGCAACGGCAAAGGTGACGGCAAAAAGACGACTCACGAGTCTGCCGACCTTCGGGCCTCCTCCATCGCAATCCGCGCGCAGCGATCGAAGCGATCAGGCTCGTTGTTGCAGGTGTGTGTCGTCCGCATCACAATCTCAATCGGGCAGCCGTGCTCGGCCGCGGTCTCAAGCGTCGCACGGATCTCCGCCCGAAGGCCGTCCTCGTCGAAACTCACAGCCGCAAGGTGGGCGGGGTTCGGCTTCCACGAGAAGATCACATCCGCCCCGAGCGCCTCGGCGCTGCGCCGCACATCCGCCCACGGACTGATCGACACCCGTCGCAGCCGCGGGATCCGTGCCAGCAGAAAGCCGAGGTGCCGGTCCAGCGGCTCGCAGCAGCCGTAGCAGTTGAGGCCGAACTTCTCGAGCAGCGGAACCTGGTAGGGAAGCACGAACTGCTCATGCATGGTGGGAGAGACCGACGCCATCGGTTGCGCCTCGCAGAAGCCCCACATATCCCTGAGCCGCACATGGCCGTCGAAGCTGTCATGCGGTAACTCATCTGAATACCCGAAGCAGCCTGAGCCGACGTAGTCGTTCCCGTTGTTCAGCGACAGCACGCCCAGTTCTTCGAGGCGCTCGACGAACGCCAGCTTCCCCTCCATCAGCCGCGCGAGCCCCGCGTGGACGAACTCCGGGTCGCCGGCCATGTCCATCAGCGTCTCCGTGAGCCCTCGCAGCCGCGTCCACTCATCGATCAGCCCCAGCGTCCACCAGTACACGCCGTGCAGTCGGACATCGAGGATGTCGCCGAAGAGTTCCTGGTGCCACTCAAGGCGTCGCTCGCTCTCCTCCGGATCATGTTCGGCGGTCGGGGTCCGGATCTGCTCGATGTCATCCCGTGTCTCGATCGGCGCATCCCACGCGTATGAGCCGCGATCCTCCTCGGAATGACGGATGGCAGGGCCGATTCCCCAGCCGGTGCGGCTGACCGCGTAACTGACGTCCCAGTTCGTGTCCACGACCTGGTCATCGGCGAAGTGCTCGTGAGCGTAGATGCGCTTGCGGAGCGCAAGCTCGATCTCTCTCGCGCGCTCTGCCTCGCTCTCAAGTGACGCGGGCGGGATCAGTTCCTCCCAGGCGCCATCCGGTGAGACGAAGACCGGCGGCCGGATCGGCTTCAGAGCATTCTGCGCGTACCACACTTCACGGCGCCGATCCTGCACCGGGTCGGCTGCGACTTCAGCCACGCGCTTCGCGAGGTCGCGGAGTGTGGTCCGGTCGCCATCGGTGAGCTTCCACGGCATCTGAGTGGACCTCCCACCCTATCTCCGCACTGCTCTGTCCGCAAGCGCAGCGCGCAGGGGCATTCAGTGCTCAATTCCTCTGCGACACGGCACGCCTGCCGCGTAGTAGTGCTTGACCTCGCGCATCTCCGTCACCAGGTCTGCGGCCTCGAGTACGCGCGGATCGGCCCGGCGGCCTGTGATCACAAGCTCCACGTCCTCCGGCCTCTCCGCGATTACCGCCAGCAGATCCTCCACCGAGAAAAGCTCGAAGTACGTGGCGATGCTCGCCTCGTCGAGGATGACCACGTCCCAGCGGCCTGAGGCAAGCTCCTCCCGGGCCTCCTGCAGCCCCGCGCGGGCCGCCTCG
>JBNJEK010000120.1:0-12620 GCA_051745855.1 Armatimonadota bacterium | reverse complement strand
GCGGGCGTGAAGCTGATCGTCCCGCGCCAGTTGCAAAAGCCCGGCGCGCCCACCCACGTCGCGGGCAGCACCACACCCCCGCGGAGGCGCTCGGCCACGCCCCGGCAGATCGCGTCGCCGCGGATGTAATCCGAGCCCGCGGTCATGTGCGGACCGTGCCACTCCAGCGACCCGGCGGGCACGATCGCAAGCGGCAGCCGCTCGATGGCGGCGTCAAGTTCATCAGGCGTCAACATCGTCCAGCGGACCTCTGTGTCACTCATCGCTGTCTCCCTCGTTTGCATGCGCAACGTCGTCTCCCGAGATCGCCTCAAGCGCCTCCTGCGCGGCCTCCCGCACGTCCTCCCGGCGGTCGAAAAGCAGTTCGCGGAGCGTCGCCTCCATCCCCCGCGCCTCCACGCCCAAGACGGCCACCGCCTCGGCGCAGCCGATCCTTTGCCAGCGCCCGTCGCGGTGCAGGCCCTGGCGCAGATCGTGCATGACCTCCGGGCCAATCGCCGCGAGCGCCCTCGCCACGACCATGCGCCGGCGATCATTCGCGTCAAACGCAGCGATGAGCGCCGGCGTAGCTTCTGCGACCGCCCCGCCTCCCTGCTTGAAGGCCCACGCGGCCGACTTGCGCGTCTCGACATCCTCCAGCGCCTGCACCAGCGCCGAAACCCGCTGAGGTCCGGGGCGGCCAATCAGGCCGATTGCGCGTGCCGCCGCGCGCCGCACGTGAGGCGCACGATCCACCGACAGTGAGCGCTCAAGCGACTCCGCGACCTCCGCATCCGCAACGCCGATGCGCCCGAGCGCGCTGACCGCGTGCCAGCGCAGATGAGCGGCAGTCGATCGGGTCGCCTGTGCCAGCGCGGAAAGCGCGTGTTCGTCCGCCTCGCCAAGCTCGCCCAGCGCCCACGCGGCGGTTGCGCGCACGTTGATCTGATGCATGAGGCGCGCCGCCTCCGCCGCCTCCGGCAGGTCGCCGTCGGCCTGGATGACCTCGGACGACAGTCCCTCCACCATGACGGGAGGCGACTCGAACTTCAACGCCCTGACCAGCGCAGGTATTGCCTCTTCTGATTGCGGGCCGATCTTCCGAATTGCGCCAACGGCCATGCGACGAACCATCTCGTTCGGATCGACGAGCAGCGCGGCCAGCGCGGGGCCGGTCGGCAGTCCGGCCTCTCCGAGCACATGCAGCGCCTGCACGAACCCCAGGCGGAATGTGTCCACGATGGACCCTGCGGGCCCCGAGGCGGAGGCAAGCTCGATGATCCGCGGGAGCGCCGGTGCGGCCCGTCGTCCGAGTGCGCAGATCGCCTGCAGGGCCGGCCCGGCGGCGCCTGCGTCATGTGTGTCGAGCATCCCCGCGAGGATCTCGGCCGCCGCTGCGGCCTGCTCGTGGGACAGATCGACGGCGCCGCTCGCGATGGCGTCCACGGCGCCCAACTGATCAGTTGATCGTCCTGAGCCAAGCGCTTCGAAGATGAAGTCCGGATCATCGGAGCGGATGGCGACGATTGCGCGGTCGGCCGCCTCCGCCTCGACAGACCTGACCAGCAGCATGGAGCGCCGCCCCGCGACTTCCTCCAGCACCGGCAGCGCCTCCCGTGCGGCGGGCCCGAGGATCGCGAGTGCGCGGCAGGCCGTCGCGGCGTCGTGGCCGCTGAGAGACGGGAGCGCCTCCGCCAGCTTCTCCACGAGGTCCGGCCGCGTCTCGGCCATCTCCTCGACGCCGGCGCGCCGGGTTGCCGCGCCGTCCGCAAAGCCCATCTGAAGGATCAGCACATCCACGACGGAGTCGGATTTCATCGCGATCCCTCCCTGCGTTGGCTGAGAGGCTGCTGCGCATGTTACTGATGCCGTGCTGTGTGTTGCCGCGACCTCACTCAGGCCATGAGCGGTAGCCGCTGTCGCGGCCAAGTATCTCGTCGATTCGCGCCATCTGCTCCTCCGACAGCGGCCCATGCTCCATCGCGAGCGCGTTCTCCTCCGCCTGCTCGGGTGTCTTCACTCCGGGGATCGGGATCGTGCGTTCGCTCAGCCCCCAGATCCAGCACAGCGCGCCCTGCGCCGGCGTCCGCTCGCCGGAGGTGAGCACACCGCGCACCTGCTCGAACATCTCAAGCTGCTCGGCCTGCGATCCGGCCTTCAGATCCCAGCGTCGGCGGTTGTCGCGGTCGCCGAAGGTCGACTCGTGATCGAACTTCCCCGTCAGCAGGCCCTTCACCAGCGGACCTCGGTTGATCGACGCGAGGTCCTCCTCGTGGCAGACTCGCAGCGTTTCCCAGTTGCCGCCCAGCACCGACAGGCTCTGCTGCACGGCGCAGCAGTGCTCGCCGTCGGCGAAGATGCGAGCGTTCTCGGGGTTGTCGGTGCTCCAGCCGTAGAAGCGGATCCTGCCATCCGCGACCAGTTCCTCCAGCGCATCGCGCGTCTCTTCGGCATCACCGTCGTATCCACCGAGGTGGAACTGGTAAAGGTCGATCGTGTCGATGCCAAGTCGCTCAAGGCTCCGGTCGCACGCCTGCATGACGTAGTCACGATCGCCCCGGCCGCCCCAGATCTCGCGCTTCGCCTCGTCGTACTCGAAGCCGAACTTCGTGGCCACGATGACCTCATCACGCCGCCCGGCGATCACCTCTCCGACAAGCCGCTCGGAGTGACCGGTGCCGTAGACGTCGGCGGTATCTATGAAGTTGATCCCAAGCTCCATCCCGCGGTCGAGGGCGGCCATCGACTGATTGTCATCGACCTCGCCCCAGCCCGACTGCAGGCCGCCGTGTGTCGTCGGTCCACCCATCGCCCACGTTCCGAGGCCCATCGGACTGATCTCAATCCCGCTACGTCCGAGCTTCCGCCTGTCCATCAGTGATCATCTCCCTGTGCGCCGATTCCGTCGAGCGGCAGATCGAAAAGCCTTTGCGCGTTGCGGTAGAGGATATTGCGTCGGTCCTCATCGGTCATGTACGCCGACAGGATGCAGCCGATCCCGTAGTGCGGATCGAACCACGGGTGGTCGGTGCCGAAGGTGATCTTCCGACTGCCCGCGTACTCGCACATGACCTCCAGCGATCCACGCACCGAGTACGCGGCCGTCAGTTCGAGGTACACGTGCTCGTGGTCACGCGCGACTTTCGCCGACTCCTCCCAGTCGCCGTAGCCCGCGTGGCCCATCAGAAAGCGGATGTTCGGGTATTCCTCCGCCACCGCGGCCACCTCGCGGTAGCTGCTCATCCCTTTGCCCGCCCATGTGTGTGACAGGATCGGCAGTCCCCGCGCGTCGGCGTACTCGTACACGGGCGTGTACCCGTCATCCGTCAGCGCTGTCTCATGCATGTTCGGGTGCAGCTTGAAGCCAACGAATCCCTCAGTTGCTTCAAAGCCATCAAGCTCAGCCTCCATGCGCTCGGGGTAGTTCGGGTTGAGCACCCACCAGCCGCGGAAGCGGTCGGGATGCTCGGCCACCACCGCAGCCACCTCCGCGTTCCCTCGCTCGGTGTCCACCAGCGCCTGGTGCCCCGAGATGAACATCCACTGCACCCCGCAGCGATCCATCGTGTCGATGACCTGGCCGGGGCGATGGCGCGGGAAGTAGATCGCCTGGAAGGGACCGAAATGCGCGTGTGTGTCGATCACCGGGCAGTCTTCCACCCGCCCGTGCTCCACGAACTCTCGTGTGACGCGTCCCTCGCCTATCACAGCCGGACCTCCTCGAACATCCGGCGCAGGTTGCCGCCGGCGATCGCCTCGCGGTCCTCGTCGGAGATATCCGCGTGCAGCAAAGTCAGGATCGATCCGCCCATCGGTGTGTCGGGGAACTTCGTGCCGAAGAGCAGCCGTCGGGCGCCGAACACTCGACAGATCTCCTCGATGCCGCCGTCAAGCTCGTAGCGCGACGTATCAACCCGGAAGTTCGGATAGCGCTCCATCAGCGGTCGGAAGTAACGATCCTCGCCCCAGCTTCCGTGCCCGACGACGCACAGGTGCAGCTTCGGAAAGTCCTGCAGCACGCTGTCGGCGAGTGCGTAGAGTCCGCCGCCGGCGACCTCACGCCGCTCGATGAACAGAGGAATCGCGCGGTCGCTCAACTCCTCCAGCAGCCCGCCCATCGTCGTCGCGTTGAGCACGTAGCGATGTTTCTCGGGATAGGCCCAAAGCGTGCGCACTCCCGCTTCGCGAAGGGCCTTAACGAACTCGTCCACCGTCCCGAGTTCGCCGGTGTGTGGGGGGAGGATCGCCCACGACGGCAGCAGTCGGTCATCACCGTCGCAGCTTTCTGAGACGAGCGCATTCCCCACCTCGGGGCTCTCCTCCCACAGCGCGGCGTTCCGCACCAGCGCGCGGTCGATTCCGGCGCGCTCCATCTCCCCCGCCAGCGCCTCGATTGTCTCCGCGGGGGCAAGCGGCGGAGACTTCGGTCTTCCGAACCAGCAGTTGCAGTCCCACAGTTCCACCTTGCATCACGGTCCTCACCGGTCTGTCTGCTCTGCGCGCGGACTCTTCGTCGCGGGCAACGCGGTTCCCTGCGAGCGGGAATATTGCGCCGGCACGGCGAACTACTTGATGACGCGCAAAAGCCACTCAGCGCCACCAGCGAGGATGTGTTACAATGAGCGAAGAGAGAGATGCACGCACCCTTTTTGACTTTCAGCAGAGCGAGGATGCGGACGACTGGCAGACCGTCGATGACACGGTCATGGGCGGCCGCTCGCACAGTGCCGTCAAGATCGCCGACGACGTGCTCGTCTTCGACGGAGAGCTCTCGCTGCAGAACGATGGAGGCTTCTGCTCGGTCAGGTCGAAGTCACCCGGCTGGGATCTGTCTGACTTCGATGGTCTGGCGGTGACGATCCGGACCGGCGAGCGCGCGTTCACCCTCACCGCGCGGGACGAGCCGGGGAGGGACACGGTCGGGCATCATCATCCGCTGCCGGTCACCGGCGACCAGTGGCAGACCGTCCACGCGCTCTTTGCTGACTTCGAGGCGACCTATCACGGACGGGTGCTTGAGGAGCACCCGGGGCTGGACACCTCCGAGGTGCGTTCTGTCGGCTTCCTCATCGCCGACGAGCAGGAGGGTCAGTTCCGCCTCGAGATCGCGCGGATAGTCGCATTCGACAGCGACTGAGGCCGGCGCGGCGCCGGCCGATGTCACTTTCTGACCCGAGGAGAGATGGCGATGCGCCGCCGCAGGTCCCAACCCGTTGACGTCCCGGAGTTCCCCGAGGACGTCGAGTGGCTGAACGTCGATCGACCGCTCTCACTTCGCGGCCTGCGGGGGAAGGTCGTCCTTGTGAACTTCTGGACGTCATGTTGTATCAACTGCATGCACGTCATCCCCGAACTCAACGCCCTCATGTGTGATTACGCTCCGGAGTTCGTCGCGATCGGTGTGCATGCCGCGAAGTGTTCGGCTGAGCGCGATCGCGAGCGTCTCCGGGCCGCGATCCAGCGTCATGAGATCACGTATCCAGTGCTCAATGACCGCGACATGCGCGTCTGGGACGCCTGGCAGATAAATGCTTGGCCCACCAGCATCCTGATCGGTCCCGACGGGAGACTCATTGCGCGGCGCACAGGCGAAAGTGTCGGCGCAACCCTCGAGGAGAGCATCCGTGCGGAGATCCAGTCGGTCACCCGGAGCGGCAGGGCCGATCGAACTGCGATCTCCTGCAGGGATGAGAGGGCGTCTATGCGGGACCGGCCCCTGTCATTTCCCGCCGGCATCCTCGCTGACGACCGCGCGGAGCGGCTTTTCATCTCAGACACGAACAACAACCGCGTCGTCGCGGCGGATTTCGACGGCGAAGTCATCGAGGTGGTCGGCACGGGACGCGGCGGCTTTGAGGATGGCGCATTCGACGAGGCCCGCCTTCACCATCCGCTGGGGCTGGCTCTCGACGGCCACGTGCTTTACGTGGCAGATCGGCACAACCACGCGATTCGCGCCGTTGATTTCGAGCAGCAAACCGTCCGGACTATCGCCGGCGTGGGACATGTTGCCTTCGCCCCGATCGAGCCCGGGAATGCGATGAAGCGGGCACTCAACTCGCCGTGGGACCTCGAGATCGTGCATCATCGCCTCTACGTCACGATGGCCGGCGCACATCAGATCTGGCGGCTCGATCTGCGGTCGGGTGAGATCGAGCCCTACGCTGGTGCGGGCTCGCCGGGGCTGGTCGATGGTTCGCGCGGGCACGCGATGCTTGCCCAACCCAGCGGACTGGCCTCAGACGGTGTGAGACTCTTCTTCACTGATGCGGGATCGAGTTCGATCCGCTGGGTCTACCTGCCACCCGGCTCCCAACTCGGCACCCGAGTTGGACAGGGCCTCTTCGAATACGGCGACCGCGATGGCCCGGCGCGCCGAGCCCTGCTGCAGTTCCCGCTGGGGCTGGAGCACCACGCCGGCGACCTCTACGTCGCGGACACATACAACAACAAGATCAAGCGGCTCACCTCGCGCATCTCAGAGATCGAGACGATGCTTGGCACCGGCACAGCGGGCTGCGAGGATGGTCACGCTGCGACGTTCAACGAGCCTCGCGACCTCTCATGCGCCGGCGGGCGGCTGTGGATCGCCGACACCAACAATCACGCGATCCGCGTGGCGCCGATTGAGGGCGGACCGGTCTCGACGCTCCACCTCCATCCGCTGGGGCGCCTGGATTGAGCTTGCAACCCATCTGCGGGTACGTTAGACTCGCGCCCGGCATTTCCGACCGACAGCCCCTGACCGCAGGAGGATTCGCGGCGGGAGTGTTGAAGAACCATGCAACTTCTCCCACACAGCGTTCGTCGGGCGAGCCCGTCCGGGACGCCCGCAGTCAGATTGAGCCCGCGCCACGCGGGCTGGCGATGATAAAATGTTGACGCACCGAAGGTTGACGGTCAGTCCCTGTGCGCAGACTATCCGCGTGGCAGCCCTCGTGCTCGCCGCGCTTTTGCTCATTGCCCCCCTCGGCCGGGCACAGGATGAGGCCGCTGCGGCGCCGGATGAGTCTGCGGCGCCCGAACCTGTCCAGGAGACCATCCTGCCCGGAGCCTCCGACGATGCGGAGGATATGTCGCCGGCGCGGACGTTCCGCGCGCTGCCGCGCTTTGGCGCCACGCTCTTCGACGACCGCGAGGATGGCGACGATCAGTCCGAGCAGTCGGGCACGACCGCGCCCGTGCCGCCAACGTACACTCTCGGCACCGGCGATGTGCTCTCGCTGCAGGTTCACGCGGGCGACTGGGAGCAGATCGTCCAGGAGATGACCATCAGCCCCGAGGGCTTCATCTTCCCCGATCAGCTTGGTCGGATGTCGGCGGCCGGACGGACTGTCACGGACCTTCGCGACACGCTGCAGCAACGCTACGCACGAATATTCGCCGGCCCGACCGTGACCCTTGCCATCTCCTCGCAGCGGGCCATCGACGTCTACGTCACCGGCGACGTGGCCGATCCCGGTCGTTATGTGCAGATCGGGATGGCCACGGTGCTCGACGCGCTCTACCGCGCCGGAGGCCCTTCGGAGATCGGCTCCTACCGCAGCATCCGCCTCTCCCGCGTGGGCGAGGCCACCGAGGAGATCGACCTTTACGACTACCTGCTCACCGGCAGCCGCGAGGGAGATATGCTGCTCAATTCCGGTGACACGATCTTCGTCCCGGCGGCGGGCTCCGAGGTGGGTGTCGCGGGTGAGGTGCGACGCCCCGCCCGCTACGAGCTTGATGGCGAAACGACGGTCGCGGACATCCTGGAGATGTCCGGCGGCCTCACCTCGCAGGCACACCGATCGCTGCACCTGTGGCGCACCGACGGGCGCGAGCGGTGGCGAATGTTCAGCATCGACACAACCGACGCATCATCCGACGACCTCGGCCGCACTGTCGAAGACGGCGACCTGCTCATCGCCCGCTCGATCCGCGACAGCGTCGGCAACACGGTGCGCATCCTCGGCGCGGTCGAGCGACCGGGCTACTACCCGATCGATGAGTACCCGACAGTTGCGGATCTCATCGAAGCCGCCGAGGGCCTTGACTTCGATGCTCACGTTGGGCGGGGCGTCATCAGCCGCCTCAACGAGGAGCGACATTTCGAGATCGTCACATTCCAAGTCGCTGAGGCGCTCGATCGCGTCCCCGAGCACAATCTCCGTCTTCAGCCGAAGGACTACGTCACGGTCTACGCGCAGCACGAGGTCGAGCCGCGCTTCGTGGTCGAGGTGACGGGGGCCGTCCGGCGCCCGGGGAGCTATCAGTGGGCGGCGAACCTGCGTGTGAGCCAGCTGATCATGCGAGCCGGCGGCGTGGAGCCAGGGGCATGGCTGGATCGCGCCGATCTGCTCCGCGTCACCGAGGATCAGACGTGGGAGGTCATCCCCGTCAACCTCCAGGCAGCGCTGGCGGGCGATGCGCAGGCCGACCGCGTGCTCAAGCGCGGCGACCGGCTTGAGGTGAAGACCCGGGCGGAGGTCGGCCGCGATGCCGAGGTGCACATCGCCGGATTTGTACGCGACGAGGGTGACTACCCCCTTCGCGACGGGATGCGCGTGAGCGACCTGATCTTCGCCGCGGGCGGTCTTGTGCCGGGGGCCGGGCCCACGCTGGACGTCGTCCGCGGGCATTACGAGGGTGAGGCCGAGCCGGTCCGCCTGCTTATGACCGGTGGCCCCGGCGACTTCGCCATCGAACCTGACCTGCTGCTCACCGCCGACGACAGCGTGACGGTGATGGGCCGTGGCGAGTACCGGCGTCGGGCGGACGTGGTCCATCTTGACGGCCGCGTGCAGCAGCCTGGAGCGTATCCGATCGTTGCCGGCTCCGATGGTGACACGTACACGGTCTGGGACCTGATTAATGACGGCGGCGGCCTCCTCGATGACGCCAACCGCCGCGGCATCGTCGTCTACCGCAGGCGCGCCGCCGCGATGGGAGATGCGCAGGAGGAGGACCTCAGCCGCGTTCTGCAGTCGGTGAACCGCGAGGCGCGCCAGCAGGAGGCAGTGCAGGTCTCCGAGACCGAGCAGGCGCAGGCGATGCAGCAGGCCGTCTCCAACCAGCTTCGCCAGGTGCTCACCACCCCGTCGGGTGTGAGCATCGTCCTCCCGCCACATCCCGTCCAGGAGGAGGACTGGGTGGCCGCGATCCCGATCGACGGTGAGCAGCTTGTTGCCTCCCGTGGCGCGGAGGGCGACCTTGAGATCGAGCCGGGAGACACCGTCGTCGTGCCAAAGCGGACGAACACCGTCATGGTACTCGGCGCTGTGCCACGGTCAGGCGCGGTACCGTTCGCGGGCGACCGCCCGGCGGAGTACTACATCAATGAGTCCGGCGGCTTCCGAGAGGATTCGGCGAAGAACCGGATGATCGTCGTCCACGCGAACGGCGCAGTCGAGCCGATCAAGCCGCAGACGGAGTTGAACCCCGGTGATGTCGTCGTGGTGCCCACGCGCCACATCGTGCGCCACGTCAAGACCGAGAGCGATCTGCAGATGTGGCTGCGGACCATCGTACCACTCGCGACTGCCGCCCTGGTATTCTAACGCCACCCGCTTCCGTTCCGGCGGAGGATTCGACGCGTAATGAGGTTTATCGAACGTTACAACTGGTTGCATGTCTTCTTCTTCAGCTTGATCGGGGCGGGGCTCATCGCCGCCGGGGCGCATTTTATGCTGCCGGGAAAGTTCACCGCCAGCAGTTCGCTGCTGCTCAACGACCGGCCGGATATCCTTGGCTCCCTCGCATCAGCCGACGGCGCCGCCGCTGACCGTCCCTCACTTGAGCGCCTGCAGGCCATCCTCGTCAGTCGCGAGATCCGCGACCGCATCATCGAGCGGCTTTCGCTCAGTGACGCCCTCGGCGTCGATCACGACGAGACCCTCGAGGCGCTAACTGAGATGTCGGCCATCAAGGCCATCGGCGAGGACGGACTGTCGGTCACCGTGAGGATGCCCGGCTACTTCGCGCCTGACCTGCCGCGACCGGGATACCACCTGTCGATGGATGAAGCGCGGGAGTTCAGCGCCGAGGCTGCCAACCTTTACATCGAGGAGTTGGGCGCTTATTTGCGCGAGAGCACCCGTAGCGGCGCCCGCGATACCCGTGAATTCCTCCAGCAACGACGCAATGAGCTTCAGCAGGAGCTGGAGAGCAGCCAGGAGCGCCTCGAAAGCCTGCGCGCGCAGTACGAACTGCTCGACCCTGACTCGAAAGCCGCACGCCTCGGGGAGCGCATCCGGAACCTTGAGCAGGCTCGCGCGGATGCCGCCGCCCAGGCCGATGCGGCGCGCAGTTCGCTCAGCACCGCGGAAGGCGAACTCAGTGACATCGAGGCCACTCGCATCTCATCCGAGGTTGCGACCCGCAATCCGCTCATCGCAAGCCTGCAGGAGGAACTCGTCACCCTCAACACCGACGTCGCCAGCGAGCTTGCGTCCGGCAAGACTGAGCAACACCGGGATGTCGTCCAACTGCAGAGCGCCATCAACACCGTGGAAGCGCAGCTTTGCGAGCTTGAGGAGACCGTCCTCAATCAGATCGGCGAGCAGCCCAACCCCCTGCATGATGAGACGATCCAGCGCGTGGTGCAACTGAGGGTCGAACTTGCCGGGGCCGAGGCACAGCGCTCACAGACCAACGCGCTCCTTTCCGAAGCGCGCAGGGGCATGGCCGAGATGCCGGCCGCCGCTCGCGACTACGTCGAGATTCAGCGCGCCGAGCAACTCGCCGCTGACCGCCTCTCCTCAATCGAGCGCGCCCTCTGGATGGCGGAGTACGAAGAGGCGAGGACCGAGATCGAGGCTCCGTTCACCATCCTCGACCGCGCCACCGAGCCGACCGAACGCGAGGGCCCCCCGACGATCTGGGCAGGGCTCATCGCATTCGTCGTGCTCGTACTCCTCCAGGGCCTGCTGGTGATCGACCGACGCTGGTTCGGCGGGTGAAGACCGGCGGCCGCACGTGGGTCCGGCATTCCTGCCCGCCGTCGTTCGTCACCTCAATCCGCGATTACCAGCACCCAGTCCCTGTCGTCGGGTGCTACGAAGCGCCCGTCCTTGCCCGCCGCCGCCACGCTCGAGCCGTCGCGCGGATCCCGCCAGAAAGCGCGTCCCGAGGGCCGCTCACCGGTCAGGATGACCTCTCCCCCACCGGGCACGCAGGCGACGATCAGGTCGCGATTGTCAGTCGAGGCGACCGCGATCCACTCGCGGGCGTCGGCCTCGCCAGGCTGCTCCGCGAGCATCTCCTGTGCGGGGCGCAGTCTCCACCACTCCACCTCGGCGAGGATGGCTCGCAGCGCGCTCATCCCCGCGATCCCCTCAGTCTTCAGCCCCGTCCGCCACGGCGGAATGTCCTTGAGGCCCGAGTGCCCGGGCGCGTCGCCAGTCTCCTCGCCCCAGACCCAGATCGGATTCGTCCCGTAGCTCACACCGGCCGTCGGAGTGCTCAGCAGGCTCAACCACGCCGCCCGCCGCACGTCCAGTGCGGAGATCTGGTGGTCGGATCCATAGGCCGGGAAACCCTCGTAATTCGGCTCAAGGTTGATGATCGGCAGCGCCAGATCCCGCCACTTCTGAGCGGGTGGCCCCTGTGTGATCCAGCGTGAGGTCTTCTCCGGCAGGCCGTGGCCGCTCTGATAGCCGAGGAAGTCGAACCACGGCTCATCTCCGAACCACTCGCCCACCCAGCTTGTTCCACACGGATGCATGGTGACGAGGCGATCGCTCTGATCGCCAAAGACCGCGCGGCCGATCCGGTTCCAGCGATCCACGGTGTCCTGATAGCGTCCGTCGCCGCCGAGCAGCCACACCACGTTGTGCGCGCCCCACCGCGCAACCATGTACCTGCACAGCGTGATCGCATCAGCTTCCGACAGCGTCTGACCGGGATCGCTGTCCGTCAGCGTCCAGAGCATAACCGGCGCGGCCACCAGCCCGCTCGCATTCACCGCAGCAAGCATCCGATCGAGCCGCTGGAAAGCCGCGACGTTCACATCAAGCCCCGCCGCATCATCAAAGACCGCGGCTCCCGGCCAGCCGCGCCACTGCGTGGTTACGAACTGCACGGCGGTGAAGCCCTGTTCGCGGCGCAGAGACAGGTATTCCACCCAATCCGACTCATCGGCCCGCAGCGCGCCGTTCCACGCAGTGTCCGCCAGCCAGAAGAACGGCGTCCCGTCCGTGTGTTCGAAATGCCTTCGATCTTCGGCCATCCTCAGCGGCCCGCGGCCCAGCGCCTCATCCGCCGGCGCAACACACTCGAAATCCCCGCCCGCGCCGTCAAGGCCAGCGTCGGCATCGCATCGGCTGCGCCAGCGCCAGCGGCCGATCTCTCCCGGCGCGAACCGCACCCGCCACGATCTCCCGCCATCCCAGAACGCTTCGACCCGATGGTCCTGTCCACTCGGCGCAATCAGCCGCACCGACACAGTCACCTGCGAGGGCAGACTGTCATGCGCCACCTCGCCCTCCAGATCGCCCTCCCACACGCTCCACTGCGACACGGTGTCCATCACGTCGCACCTCCCTGGCACGGTGGCAAGCAACAATACCACCATGATCCACGACTTGCACAGGACGCTCGACATCTCCAAACCCTCCCGCCGCCAGCAGGCTTTCTCCACCTCGCTTAACCCGCGACCGCGC
>JBNJEK010000119.1:0-12657 GCA_051745855.1 Armatimonadota bacterium | reverse complement strand
GTTTTGGGTGAACTCGCCCTGGTCGATGGGGTGTGGTAATAAATTATCACAATATTCATCGCGCGATAGGGGTGACAGGGGTCACGTGTTTTCGCGTCTCTGTTCAATATGACAGTTTTGCGGCAGGCGATGCCGGGGTTGAAAGCGATTTCCGGCATCAGGGTCTCTGGCAGGATGGTAAGGGGGCCTTTAGATTGAGTGAACCAGTGCGGAAGACCGACTTGCAGAGGGTGAAAACAGCGCGCTCGTTGTCAGTCAAGCGAGCACCGGCATCGTGCGAATGACTTTTCTGACCGCTAAACCTCAAGATTTCTTGAGGTACGCTGATTGCGAGTTGGCGCGGGGGAGCTCGAGGTGCGTGGGCTCTTCACGGGCTGCCCGGGAAGGCGAGAACCGGGAGCCTGTCGGTGGCCGTAATTGCCGGATAGCTCGGGTGTTCTCCGCGCCTGGTCGCGCGCCGATCTGGCGGCCTGGCCTGCGCGTGACAACACGAGAAAAAGAGTGAGAATCGCCGATGATGGCCGTAGAGTGCCTGTGCAGGTCCTGTAGAGGGGGGCGTGACAGGCATGCGGGGACCGGAAGCAGACCTGCCGGCCTGAACATGGCGGGGCAATCGGGCGCTGTCTGGTGAAATGTCGGATTGTGTGGTCGGCGGCGCGAAGAAGGGCGGTCTTGCAGATGACGGCGTGAGGCCCGGCAGCGGGAGTGCCTCCCGTGTTTGCGCAAGAAGATGAATATCAGGGCGCTGTTATGGCAATGAATGGGAATGGATGTGGAGAAAAATAGAATAGAACCTGAGGTTAAAATGAGGATGCGCCGGGGCTCGACATGCGATGGGGGAAGCAAGCCGGTGTGAGCCGGGAACCCGTGGCTGAAATTACGCCAGTGCCGATCTCGGAGCGCTGCCGGTCATTGGCATGAGCAGTTTCGTGTACGCACAGACGCCGATCCCCCGACTTTTGTGACCGCATTCGTTGTTCCGACCACTTAATGCAAACCACCGCACGAGCAGGTTCTTCCACCGATGGCGTGTTCTCCGCGGGACGTCTTCCCGGGAATGGCAAAGAAGACAGCATGCAGTCGCAGGGAGGTGAATGTCGGGTCCGTGGACAACATTCGGCCTGCCGTTAACGTGGCAACGGAGCACAGATCTTTCTTCGTCTGGACCAGGCAGCACCTCGGCGCGTCGGCAGCAGACAGGGTAAGCCGGTGCGGGAATCGTTCTTCGGCGAACTGAGCATTACGGCAGGTTTGGGGGCGGGTGTATTAGACAATGGCGTTGACTGGCTCTGAAAATGAGTCGGATGCCGTCAAGGACAATGGCATGATCCTCAGGGACGAGACGGCGTCGATGGAGCGGTCAAAGCTCGATGTCCGTCTCGCGTGGTTGATCATCGGCCTCGGTATCATCTTTCATCTTTACCTTTACACGGTCAACAGGTCGCTCTGGCTGGATGAGGCCTACATTGTTGAGGGCATCATAACGAGGTCCTGGAGCGACCTTCTCACGCCGCTGCCGAACAACCAGGCCGCGCCGCTTGGGTTCGTGGCGGTGGAGGTCGCGGTGACGCAGGCGCTGGGAACGAGCGAGTACGCCCTGCGGCTCTTTCCACTGCTGTGCGGCGTCCTGACGCTCCCGCTGTTCTACCTGCTGGCGAGGAGGGTGCTTGACGGATACGCCACACACTTCGCGCTGGCGGTCGTCGCGTTCTCACCCCGCTTCGCCTACTACAGTTCCGACGTGAAGCCCTACGCAGGTGACGCGTTGTTCGCGACTGCCTGCCTGCTGGCCGCTGTCTGGTATTTCGACAATCCGCGTTCATTCCGGCGGCTCATGGTGCTGACGGGTGCTGGCGCCGTCGCGCTCTGGTTTTCCTACCCGGCGGCCTTCGTTCTCGGGGGGACAGGCGCCGCCATGCTGGTTGGATGGTTGCGCCTGCCCGACCGTCGGACAATGGGGCGAGACCTGCTGGTAGTGGCCATTTTCTGGGGCGTCAGTTTCCTTGTGCACTATCGCATCTGGATGGCCATCCAGGTTACTGACGAGTTTCTGGTGACATTCTGGGACCACGCATTCCTCCCCTTTCCGCCATGGAGCGGGGCTGCCCTCAAGTGGCTCTTCCATCTTCCCTTCCAGGTGCTGATCAACCCGACAGGTTTCGTCTATCCGGGCGTCGCCTGCGGTTTTCTCATCGTGGGCCTCCTGGTATTTGTGCGGTCGCGCAGTCTCTCATCCCTGACTGTCCTGTTGCCAGTCGGCCTGCTGCTTCTGGCCTCCGCGATCGAGAAGTATCCGGCGTGGGGACGACTGCTGGTATTCGCACTTCCCGTGATCGCGCTGCTTCTCGGCGCGGGGGTCGGGCTGCTGCTCCGTGCAGCGGGCACTCGGCATCGGCTTTTGGCGGTGTGCATGGTGGGAATCGCCATGCTGCCTCTTCTGTATGCGGCCGGGAAACAGGCGGCGAACCCCTTCCGGGAGGAACTGCGCCCTGTTGTGGCGTGGGTGCAGAACAATCGCGAACCGGATGATGTCATCTATGTTTACCACAGGGCTCAGTATGCCCTCCGCTACTACATTGAACGAGACCGGCACCTGGATTGGCGGTACGTGGCCGGAGATGACCACCGCGAGGACCTGCAGAGCTATCTCGACGAGGTCGATCGCTTCCGCGGTGAAGAGAGGGTCTGGCTCATCTTCACCGAGGATGCAATCGGAGGGGCGAGAGACAAAGCGCTCCTGCTCCTGTGGCTTGACAGACACGGCGTTCGACTCGATGCTATTGAGATGGTCGGCGCATCGGCCTACCTGTATGATTTCAGTCGCATGCCGCCACCACCGGAAAAGGACCTCGAGATGGTTGGAGCGAACGTCGACAACAGCAGTTGATCTGCGCGCAACCTTCAGCGCCTCCCGTGAGGGCTCAATAGCGATGACAGGAGCCGACTCAACCCGTGCGCGCGTTACTGATTGACCCGACAATTCCCGGAGATTTTCACCGCCGGTCCATCCGATGGGCACCGCTTGGCGTGGCCTATCTCGCCGCCTCGCTCCGCCAGGCCGGCCATGAGGTTCATCTGCACAATCGCCTCAACCTCAAGGTCTGGCACGGGCTCTCCCTTTCTGAAGTGGATCGGGCGACCACTCAGATCATAGAGAAGGTGGCACCGGACCTGATCGGGATCAGCGGAGTCACCGCCGCGTTGGGCGACATGGTGGAGGTGGCGCGGATCGCCCGCACAGCAAGGCCGGAGGCCACGATTGTCGTGGGTGGGCCACACGCCAGCACTCTGCCGGGTGAGACGCTTGAGCGGATGCCCGCCGCTGACTGCCTCGTGATGGGTGAGGGCGAAAAGCGCATCGTACAACTCGCCGCCGGGATGTCGGCAAGCGACCTCCCGGGCGTCGCCTGGCGCGGGCATGGGGGCGAGGTGAAGATGAACCCATGGGAGGCGCCGCGGTGGGCTCTCGACAGCCTTCCGCATCCGGCCCGCGACCTTCTGGAGATGCGCCGCTACCTCAGGTACAGCCGGGCGGCGATCCGGGGGAGTTTCCTGCGGAGCACGGCCCTGCTCAGCAGCCGCGGATGCCACCATCGCTGCGCCTTCTGCTCCGAACCGGCATACAGCGTCCGCGGCTACCGCAGTCATTCGCCGGAGTACACCATCGACGAAGCGAAGAGCATCCTTGCACAACACCGCGTGCAGGCGCTCATGTTTCTCGATGAGAACTTCACCGCCGACCGCGAGCGAGTCATGCGCCTGATGCAACTGTGGCGGCAGGAGGGACTCGCCGATCGGGTAAAGTTTGCGATCCAGGCCAGAGCCGATGCGCTGGATGCCGAACTGCTTGATGTGATGAAAGATGCCGGCTGCATGCATATCGAACTCGGCATCGAGTCAGGCTCTGACCGGATACTCAAACGGATGAACAAGGGGTGTACGGTCGCTCAGAACCAGGCCGGGGCCGAGATGGTCAAGGAAGCGGGGATCAGGCTCCAGGTCAATATCATCTGCGGAAGCCCCGGCGAGACTGAGGAGGAGTTGCGGACCTCACTTGAGCTGGTAGAGACGCTGAACCCCGAATGTGCAAGCATCGTCCCCTTTATGCTTCTACCCGGCACCAGGTACGCGAGAGAACTGATCGCAGAGGGGCGGATAGCGGCTGATTTCTGGGATGTGAGGGATCGGGAGACGCGGCAACCGGTTCAGAACTTCAGCGCGATGAGCGATGAGACATTCCGTGAACTGCGCCGCCGGGGAGCGCAACTGGCTGACCGGCTTTACGTGGCCTCCGGCTGCGAGCCGTGGTGGTATCGTCTGGCACGGACGGCCAGGCGAAGGCTGACACGCCTGAGGAGGCGCAGGAGCGGGTAGAGCCGCCTCACGGAAAACGCTGCATGATTGTGGCGGAGTGGACGACGCACAGGCAAAGGAGTGGGATGATGGGCATCTCTGCAGCGACAACGCCGCGCCTGGCTTCACATGCGGTGACACACACAATCGAAGGCACGGCCGCCCTCCTGAACGTCAACAGCGGCATATACTACACGATCGACGGTGCCGGTATCATACTCGTCGAGATGTGTGATGGTGAGGCGACGCTGACCGAGATAGCGCAGGCCGTCTGCGCGGAGTATGATGTCGAAGAGGAGAGGGCGCTCGAGGACCTCATAGAACTGACGGAGGCTCTTTTGGACGAGGGGCTCATCGTCACAGATGAGGCTTAGAAGCGTCTTCTCGCGGAACACGCTCAGGCGGTTAGGAGCCGCCCTGCGGCTCGCGCGGTGGTGGCGTCCCGCGGGCCGTCTTCTCCACGGAACTCCCCCAACCGCGGACGCTCAGAGCGATGCCGCCGCGCCGTATGACTCACTGCTGGTGAACCGGATGCGCGATCTCGTCCGGGTGGCGGGAAGAATCCCGATGATCGGTCGTGGCCTCGCCGTGCGCCTGGTCGCCGCGTCGTACTGCGAACTGGCCCGTAAGGGCTGGCACTGCGTACTGCACGTCGGCGGATCGCCGGACGTGAGCCACGCTGAGCTGCGTCTCCATGGCGCGCGCGTGCTGGCGGCCGGTGGCGACGCCCCGGCCGAACTTCGATGCGTCGCGAGCACGGGCGGCAGCGTCAAGCGCGTGCCCGCGCGATGGCCGGACGGCGGCGACTCAACGGTTGCTCGTGTTGAGACCGGCGGCGACCTGCGCGACGGCGTCGCCGAGCTTCTGGAGCAACTGGGCGGTATCTCCCAGATAGTCCCTCCCGGAGCGAGCGTCCTGCTGAAGCCGAATTTCAACTCCTACCACGCACCGCCCGCCTCAACGAGCCTTGAAATGCTCACAGCCGTCGTCGGCGAGCTTCGGGGCGCCGGCGCCTCGCAGATCGCGCTGGGGGAGTGCTCGGCGATCGCGCTGGGGCGCACGCGCGAGGTGCTTGGGCGGACCGGCGTGCCGGAGTGGGCCCGCGCGCATGACGTGCAGTTGCGCTACTTTGATGAAGAACAGTGGCATCGCTGTGAGGTCCCGGGGCGGCATTTCCACGAGATCATCATCCCTGCCTGTGTTCAGGAGTTCGACCGGATTATCTACCTGCTCTCGGCCAAGACCCATCACCAGGCCGGTGTGAGCCTTGGTCTGAAGATGACGATCGGATTCATGCACCCCGCGCAACGTGTTGAACTGCACTGCGACCATCTCACCGAGCGTATCGCCGACACCTCGCTGGCGGTGCGTCCTGATCTCGCCATCCTCGATGCCACCAGGTGCTTTATATCTGGCGGGCCGGCGGTGGGCACCGTCGCCTCGCCTGGAGTGCTGCTGGCATCGCGGGACCTGGAGGCGCTGGAGCAGCAGGGGCTGGGACTGCTTGATGAGTACGGCGCGATTGGACTGGACGTAGGAGAGGAGCAACTTCGATCGGTGCTGGCCTTAGTAGATGGTGCGGGCGTTAAAAGAGAGGGGCAACAGGAGGAACAATGAAATGGACTGTCGAATGTTATACTGGCCGCGTGACCTGATTATGTCGAATGGTGGCCTCTGACACGCACGAAAGGTGTGGAAATGACATGCGCAAGTCGTATCGGAAGCCGACTTTGCGAAGAGTGGGCCAGTTGAAGGATGTTACCAAAAGCATAATAACGCCGCAGTAAGGCGTTGACCGGGCCCTGACGTGGGTCTTTCTATCTGACCGGGGCGCGGAACGTCCAGTTACACCTGTGGAACAGAGACGGCTCTGCCATGTCGGGCAACACTCGGAAGGCAGGTCAGAGCCGTGCGCAAGAAGTACCACAAGCCGACGCTGCGCAGAGTGGGCCAGTTGAGGGACATCACCCGCGGGTTCGATACACTTAGATGGTGCCCGCTGGAAGACAACGAGAGGGGATAGCGAAACATGCGAAGGCAGTACGAGAAGCCAAAACTGCGCCGGGTTGGGCAACTGAAGGATGTCACCAGGGGCATAGAGACCATCCTCCCTGGAGACTGACAAAGCTGAGAAGACAGTGCCGTTCCAGGACGGAGCCATCGCCGCCCAACGCGGGACCGGACGGTGTGGCCATATTGCAGCACGCTAACTGACATGTGGAAAGGGATGCAAAAGGATGCGCAAGGGGTATGAGAAGCCGAAGCTCCGCAAAGTCGGGCAATTGAAGGACATAACCCGAGGGACGATAACAGAGTTCGTGCCCGACGGGCCTGATGGTCCTGCTTAGCCGGGTAGGCGGGAAAGAATGAGAGTAGGCTGGCCACAGAGGGCGCTAAGGTCTTCGAGACGGCCTCCGCAGTCGTATCACGACGGCGCACCCCCGCCCGGCGAACGCACACATCGTGGGCGCGCGTTTCTTCCAGAGGTGATGCTCACGTGTGGTTTCCGATCGACCGTCACGCAATCGTCGTTAACGCACCTGAATCAAGCCTGCGATCGGCTCTCGAGGCCGTTCCCCTGCCGCTGAAGGAGACCCATGCGCCCTCTGATGCTTCGGCGACTCTTCGTGTCAGCACCTGCTCATCCGACGAGTTGCGACGGCGCGCCGACGCGGTCAGAGCAGCAGGCGGGCCGCCGTTGCACCTTCCTGCTTCACCGGAAATGGGCATCGACGCTGACCTGCTCGTCGGTCCGGATGCCTCGGTGCTCATCTGTGATGGAGAGGGCATGGCGACCGTCTCGGCGGACGGAGAAGAGGCGGAGGTGATTCTGACCGAACCGGGCGGCCTCCCTGCCGCGACACTGGCGGCCCACGCCGTGCTGACGATAGTCGCTGAACTCGGCTTCAGCCCCGTGCACGCCTCCCTCGTCGACCGAGATGGCGCCGCCGTCATGTTCTGTGGCGAGCGTTCCCGCGGCAAGAGTTCCAGTTGCATGGCGCTTGCCCGCGCTGGCTGGACGGTGCGCGCCGATGACAGGTGCTTCGTGCACACCCCCGACGGCTGCGCTCTCGTCTGGGGGCCGGGCGGAACTGTAAGCCTGCGACCGGGCGCCGCCGAACTCTGGCCGGACCTCGAAGAAAGAATGGCACGGGACCCGGCCGGCGCGGTAAAGCACGTTGTCGAAGTTGCTGAGGTTGGCGGCCGCGCAGAGGCCGGGTCGGTCCGTTGCGGCGCGCTGCTCTTCCCCGAAGTCGTCGGTGATGGCCCGCACCGCGTTGAACCCCTGCCGCGAGCCGAGGCCCTCAGTGACATGCTCTTCACCACCGGACTGGCCGTCGTGCCTGCCCACGCCGCCCTGCACTTCCGGCACCTGACGACACTGATCGAGCAAACACCGTGCTTTCGTCTGAGGCTGGGCGAAGACATGGATGAGTTGCCATCAGTGATTGCCGAGGTGCTCGGATGAGCACGAATGACGAGGCCGCCCCCGGTCCAGTCGACGCGGAGCAGCTCGGGCCCCGCGCCATCATCCCGGCGATTCTGGCGAGAATCTGTGGGCGCTCCGACAGGCCGATTCCCGATGACTGGCTGCGAACCGTCGTGGAGGCGGGACAGGCCGAAGCGCTGGCGGCCGCCGCCGACCGCACCATGGTTGCGGGTTTGCTATGGGCGGTCCTCACGCCGCCCCAGCGCGATCTTCTTGCTGAAGACGTCGCCGAGCGGCTGCGTGACCTGTATCTCGGGAACGCCCTCCGCTGGGAGGTGACTCGCAAGCTGCTGTGCAGCGCCGCGGCATCCCTCGGTAAAGCCGGGATTCCGATGGCGCCGCTGAAGGGAGCAGCCGTTCTTCTGAACGCCTGGGAGGACCCCGGTCAGCGGGCGATCACCGATCTCGACCTGCTCGTGCCGGAGGAGACCCTTGAGACCGCCCAGGATCTGCTGAGCAGAGGTGCCGCGCACGTCGACCAGCCGCGCGCCGAGCACCACCACCTTGGCGCCATCATCATGCCCGGCGCGGGCGGGATGATCGAGCTTCACGGTTCCGCTTCACACGCGGAACTGTGGCCCCAGCGCGGTGAAATGCTCGCAGACGGGAGGCCCATCACGGTTGATGGCGCCAGCTTCATCATGCCGGACAGAGTCGATCTCTGGCTTCACACCGCCTGCCACGGAATTGGCCATGCCCCGAACTACTGGCCGCGGATGGCCGCTGATCTCGCACTTCTGCACGGATCGGCGGACTGGTGCGGCGAACAATGGGAGGCGGTGTGGCGGGCCGCTCAAGAGGGTGAGGCCTCTGGCACGGTCCTGGTCGCGGCCGCAATCGCGAACCTCGGACGCATCCCTGCCGAGCTGCTCGCCCTGACGAGCGACGGCATCGACGCCGCCGCTGTCGAGAAGAGGGCCCGGGAGGCATGGACGATTGCTGCGACGGCGCGCACATTCAAATTCGGGCCGTGGTCCACAAGCTGGGTTACCGGCAACGAGCGGCGCCGCACGCGCTTTCGGCAGTATCTGCTCCCGCCATCGGCGCGTCTGTCGGAGAAGCTGCCCGTGTCTCGCACCGCCGCTCGCGTCCTCTACCCGTGCGGCGTGCTCTTTCGCTGCTTCGAACTGGCGAAGACGGGCGTGGCCTGGCGACTGGCCCTGCGCGGCCGCTCACTCGCGCAGAGGGCATTCGGGTCATGAAGCCGCCGCGCCCGCCGCTGCGTGATGTGCTCGCGGTGCTGCCCGCGGCACTGCGGCTGCTTGCCCGCCTCAGGTGGCTACACCCGCGCCGGGATATGCGCGGACTGGCGGCCGCCGTCACATCCGGCAGCCCCCGGAGATCACTGTCCACCGATCGCGCGCAGACGGCCTCGCGCCTCTGCGGTGCGATCATCCGTCGTCTGCCCCGCGTCTTCCCGCAGCCCTGTCTCTACTGGAGCCTCGCCGCCTGTCACTTCCTCCGCAGAGCGGGCCACGAGCCGGTGATCCACATCGGCGTGCGCGTTGAGGATGGAGAGATCGCCTCACACGCCTGGCTGACCGTGGACGGGCAGATTGTGGCCGGCCAGTCCGACCCGGGCGAGTACCAGGAGATGCTGACGCTGCCCTGATCTGCATCATTCTGCACATCACCCCGCAACCATGAAACACCACGTCGCCGGATGCTTTGCCGACCGCGCCTTCGCGGATTGTGACTCGCCGCCGGGGAGGTGGTGGCCGATGTCGGGCGGAACCGCACTCCCGGGAACCAGCGAACCAGTGAGGTGTATCCATGCCCCGTGTGGCCTTCGACAACGAGCGGTATCTTGAAGAACAGACCGCGGCGATCCTCGACCGCGTTGACGAATTTGATGGCAAGCTCTACCTCGAGTTCGGCGGAAAGCTCACCTTTGACTTCCACGCCTCCCGCGTACTGCCCGGCTACGATCCGAATGTGAAGATGCGTCTGCTCCAGGGTCTCCGCGATCAGATCGAAGTGGTGTTCTGCGTCTACGCCGATGACCTCGAGCGCGGGCGCATCCGCGGCGATTTCGGCATGACCTACGACCTCGCGACCCTGCGCGCGATCGATGACCTGCGCGACTGGGGCATCTCGACCTCCGCGCTTGTGCTCACCCGCCACGGTGACGGACCGGTGGCCGATCGTCTCGAGCGACAGATGCAGGCCAAGGAGATCTCCGTTTACCATCACATGGAGATTCCCGGCTATCCCAACGACGTCGAGTTCGTGGTCTCAGAGGAGGGCTACGGCCGGAACCCCTACGTGGAGACCGAGGCTCCGATCGTCGTGGTCACAGGCACCGGGCCGGGGAGCGGGAAGATGTCCACCTGCCTCTGCCAGCTTTACCACGACCATCGGCGCGGTCGGAATTCGGGCTACGCGAAGTTCGAGACGTTTCCGATCTGGAACCTTCCGGTTGAGCATCCGGTGAATGTGGCCTACGAGGCCGCCACCGCCGACCTCGGCGACATCGTGATGGTAGATTCGTTCCACCTCGACGCCTACGGCGAGACCGCGGTCAATTACAACCGCGACATCGAGAACTTCCCGATCCTTAAAGCGATCATCGACCGGATCGCCGCCGACACGGGACAGAAAGCGCCTTACCGGTCACCGACCGACATGGGGGTGAATCGCGCCCGCTCCGGGATCACCGACGATGAGCAGGTGCGGGAGGCCTCGCGACAGGAGGTCATCCGGCGCTTCTTCCGACACAGCCGCGAGGCGAGCCAGGGGCTCTGCCCCCCGCAGGCCGTGCGGCGGACTGAACTGCTGATGGCGCGACTCGGCGTAAGCCCCACCGACCGCCCGGTGGTGACGCCCGCGCGCGAGGCGGCTGAGGATGCCGAGGAGCGGCAGAAGGGCAATGATGGCTTCTACTGCGGCGCCGCACTGCAGCTTCACGACGGCACCATCCTCGCGGGCAGCAATTCGGCGCTGCTGCACTCGGCTTCGGCGGCGCTGATCAAAGGTATCAAGAAACTGGCGGGCATCCCCGCGCACATCCACCTTTTGCCCGCCGACGTGATCGGTGATCTGACCGATCTTAAGACCAACTACCTCGACTCGACATCGCCGAGCCTGAACGTGCAGGAGGTGCTGATCGCGCTGGGAATCACCGCCGCGACCAACCCGGCGGTCCAGGCGGGCATCGAGATGCTGCCGCAACTGCGCGGCACCCAGATGCACCTTACCCACGAACCGGGGACCGGCGACGAGACCGGCCTGCGCAAGCTCGGAATCTCGATGACGACCGACGCGCGCGCAACGTCCACCGGGTACTTTCTGCGCTGAGCGGCCGACCAGGCCCCATCCTGATGGAGGACGAGACCATGAGCACGCAGCCGAACCTCGTATTGTTCCTTCCCGAGACCCTTCGCGCCGATGCCGTCTATGAAGCTCCCGGAGCCGGGGCCGTCACGCCGAACTTCGACCGTCTCCGCTCCGAGGGCGTCACCTTCACTCACGCCCATGCGCAGATGGCCTACTGCACGCCCAATCGGTGCTCTATGTTCACCGGCCTTTACCCGCACACCCATGGACATCGCTCCATCTGGCACCTCCTGCAGCCGGGCGAGCGCAACTTCTTCCAGGACCTGAAGGAGGCGGGCTACCGGAATGTCGTCTTCGGCAAGAACGACGTCATCGACGAGAGCTTCGCCGCCGACTGCTTCGACGAGTGGAGCCTGCGCGTTGAGCCTGAGCCCGAGACCGTCGGCCGGGTTCCGTCAGAGGCATCCGAGCGGCTCAACTCCGCCATGTACTACGGCCTCCGGGAGGGCGAGTGCCACGATGCCGACTGGGCGCGGACCGAGAGCGCCCTGCAATTCCTCGATGAGGATCACGATGAACCGTGGTGCCTGTTCCTGCCGCTGAGTTTCGCGCACCCGTGGTATGTGGTCGAGGAGCCTTACTTCTCCATGCACGATCGTGACGCGCTGTCCGATCCGATCCCGCCCGCGGGCGGCGACCCGACGCGCGCCTATCGCAGTCTCTACCGGGATTTCGCATTCCCCAACGGGGTCGATGAGGCGGACTGCAGGGAGATCAAAGCCGTCTACCACGGGATGGTCAGTCGTGTCGATGCGCAACTGGGACAGATACTCGACAGGCTCACCGAGCGCGGGCTTGAGGAGCGGACGATCGTGGCCGCCTTCTCCGATCACGGCGACTACGCAGGCGACTACGGCATGGTAGAGAAGTGCCCCTACGGGTTCGAGGACCCTCTGCTGCACGTCCCGCTGATCTTCCGCGTCCCGGGCGCGGAGTCACAGGAGATCGGGGGCCTCTGTGAGATGAACGATCTCTATGCCACGCTGATGGACCTCGTCGGCCTGAGGCCGAAGCATCACCAGCTTGGGACAAGCCTCGCTCCCGCGATCCGCGGAGAGGAGGATCTGACGCGCGACGCGGTCTTCGCCGAAGGCGGCAGGCTGGCGGGGGAGGAGCACTGGGGCATTCAGGGCCTTGCGCCTGAGAACTGGTATGCGAAGCGGCGGGATATGGTCGCTCAGAACCCCGAGTCTTCTCTCAGCCGCTGCGCCATGATTCGCACGCGCGACCATCAGTACACCTTCGCCACGAATGACGTGGACGAGTTGTTCGACCTGCGAAGCGACCCGATGGCGGTGGTGAACGTCGCGCAGCGGCCGGAGTATTCGGAGGTCCGGGCGCAACTGCGCGACCGCCTGCTTGGCTGGATGCTTGAGACGAGTGACACGCTGCCGCTGGAGCAGGGCTCGCGACACTGGCCGCCAGTGGATTAGTGGCCGCGAGTTGCGCGTGGGACAGGCGAACAGAGGCCGCCGCGA
>JBNJEK010000118.1:0-12662 GCA_051745855.1 Armatimonadota bacterium | reverse complement strand
ATCTTTTCTCCCCTGGCGTGTGACTTCGCCGGGGCGCGGGTGTGATCGGCTGTGTCGTCGGCCGCGGAAACTGCGATGGCTCGGATTGCGGTGCTTGTTGCTCGCGATCCCCTACATGCTCAGGTGAACGGGCATGACCGGGTGGCCTGCCATACATCTCTGCGGGCCTGATGTGGGCCCAATGTAGTCTCTGGGCTGACGGCCGGGGTGCCTAACCACTTACGAGGGCCTCGAAGGCCATAATAGGTCTTGAGCCTGCCCCGAGCGGCGAGCGGGTCGGGGATGAACAGTCCGCCGGACAGGTCGGCTCCAGGCATCTGCCGCCCAACTCGTTTCTGCCACTGTTCGACGGTGACCTCCGCGGGCCCGCGACCCAGGAAGCTCTCCGGCTCCAGCGCGAGGTCGGCCACCCGATACAGGTGCGCGTGTAAGTCGAAGACCCGCGGCGGAATGAAGCCCCGCAGATCTTCGGCAATCGCCTCATCCGTCGCGTAGAACTCCCAGTTCCCCGACATCAAAAGCGGCCTTCTCCTGCACCGGCAGGCCGGAAGCGCCCCCCGCTATTGCGCGATCGCACAGCCCTCTTCTGTGGTGGTGACTTCCAGCGTGGCTCCCGCAACCGGCAACTGCCAGATGGTTCCTGCGGCGGTGACGGTGTGGGTGATCTCCGGAAGGTCGGAGAGATCCTGCCCCGGCGCGAGGGGAATGATCGCCATCGTGAGAGTCTTCGGCAGCACCGCCTCGCCGACGTGGGTCACCGCCGGTGACGGGAACATGTCATGGGTGAAGCGCGCGGTCCAGCCGCGCCCGTGTGCTCTGTATGGTGGCTTCATATACAACCACTGCTCGGTCCTCGGCACACCATCCGGCCACCAGGTCTGATGCGGCGTCTCATCGCCGATCGTCAGAGTCGGCCTCAATGTCCCCTCCAGCGGCAGCAGGACCAGTCGGGCTCCATTGGGCGCGGTGGCAATCGTGATGGGGCCATCGAACTCGATCTCGATGTCCCTCGCGAACTGGAAATTCTGCTCCAGGGCAACCGCCTCGCCGGCTCCGGCGAAGCCCTCGCCGACAATCACATCCTGTAGCAGCCAGTAGGAGTTGTCGGCGAAGATCACCCGGCGCTCCCACCGAGCATCGAGCACAGGAGCGAAGGAGAAGTCGGATATCCACAGGGAGTGTCTGGTACCATGCTCCCAGGTATTCTGCAGCGGCTCCGTGGCGAGGCGGGGTACCTTCCGCACCGTCTCGCCGTCCTCCCCCAGCGCCGACTCAAACTGGTCCACGCCGTCAACGGTGACGGTATTGTGCAGGAACCCGGCGTTGAGCTTTGACAGGAACGCATCCGGGCTGTTGTCGTGATACTTGGTCGATGAGGGGTCCACGATGAAGTCGGCGCCGTGGGCGGTTACAACGAAGCTGAGCCGGTCGCCATGGCGGTGCGAGGTGCCCCACGGTCCACCGTCAAGCATCATGAAGAGCGCGTCGGGTGTCCAGTCGCTGCGCATGCTGTAGTAGCCGCTCCACTGCTGCTGGCCGGGAACGGGCCAGACGGTGAACGGCGGCGGCGGCTCGGTCTGCCCGCGCACCATGGCCAGCGCCCATGCGAGTTCCTCCATCTCCTCCAGCAGCGGCTCGTGGACACCGCGGGTGAAGTGCCCGGCGTAGTGATCGCCGAAGGATGGCAGGCTGCCGGTCGGCGCGCTCAGGGCGAGCACACTCGTGACGATCTCCGCGAGCCTGGGCCGAACGCTCGTGAAGTCCGCGTATTCGCGCATGGCGTGAGCCGACGCCTGCGTGGAGCGGGCCACGCTCATCGAATACGCGGTGGTCAATTCGATGCAGGAGCCGTCGGGGTAGAAAGCGCCGTCGATGTACGTGTTGAGCAGTTCGACGTTGCGCGCGGCCCACTGCTCGGTCTTTTCGAAGTCAACCAGCAGCGCGGCGACCGGCCCCATCGCGTTCATCGCACCCATCCCACCGTTGTGCAGACTCTCCACCATGCCCCCGATGTAGATCTGCAGCCAGCGCGTCTCCTCGTAGAGGCGCTGGAGCATCTGCAGCAACTCATCATCACTCACCTGCGGGTGCGCACGGATCAGGGCAATGCTGTTGGCCATGTGCGAGAGGCGATGACTTACCATCGACCAGTGCCACGGAAGCGCGACCTGAAAGCTCCCGCGCCAGCCCTGCGGGAAGCCGCGGCTGTCAACTTCGACATCCGCGAAGCGCTCGATCGGATATGCCTGCATGTACTCGAAGACATGGTCCACGATGAAGCGCAGGTACTTCGGGTCCCGGGTGTGATGGAACGCGTTGTTGAGCGTTGGGAGTACCGGAAAGCGCGTCAGGCAGGTGAGCGGCGCCCCGTCCCAGTCGATGCCGGTCTCGGGCACGGTGTACGTGCTGTAGCCATCAAAGAAGTCGCCTGCGAGCAGGCCGTCGGCGCGTGACGTGTTGTACTCGAGGTCGCGTGGCAGTTGCTCCCAGTCCCTCAGGAATGGACTATCGAGCGGCCTGCCCCTGAAGTGTGCGATGAAGACCTCGCCGGCCTCCTCCACCTCGCCGCGTTCCAGAGCGCCCCTGACCGCGGCGAGTTCGACGCCGTCAGGCCTGAGTTCCCTCAGGAACGCTTCTCGGTCGGGAAAGATGAAATCCTCCGCAGGAGGGTCAGCCGAACCGATTCCAGCGTGGCACAGCGTGAAGGCCACCACCAGCACCGTGATCGCGGTCCACATCAGCAGATCGCAGTCCTCTCCCATGCGAGACACTCCAGTTCATGCTACTCGAAAGCGGATGCACGTCTGGGTTCTCAATGCGCCCCGATCCGCTGCAGGGCATTCAACCGCCAGCACCGAGCGTTTCACCGCGCCTCAGGGCCAGTGCATTCTCCTCCGGAATGATGGGCCCCTCCTTCGAAATGGTGGGGGCCACTGCGCTCCCCCGATCGTTGGCCTCCCGCGACCATTGTCCATCACGATACCTGCCAGGCCCGAACCAGCTTCCATACGTCCGGCTCCATGTTGTTGCCAGCCATCCACAGCGCATCATCGTGCACGAAAAGACTCGCGGCGTGGCGCGGTTTCCACGGTGTGTCCGCAAGCTCCGTCCAGTACGCCCCGTCGCTGGAGTGCCACACGTTGTTGCGATTGCCGCTACCTTCCCTGCAGCCACGATCGGAGCCCTCCATCATCCATGCGGTCATGCAAAACGACCTGCCCGGCGACCATGACCCAGATCTTCCCCGCGAAGGCCACCGTGTTCGAGCAGCGGGAGGGCCAGGCTCGTCTTTCTCAGGTGACATATTAGCCCGGGGAAGGTGCTGTCAACATCGACCACGAACTCGCAGTATGAACTGCGTCGGGATGCTCGCTGCGTGTAATTGCACGACTGTCATGGCTGTTGAAAACCCGATCGGTCTCAGATACAACATACGCGTGGAGGTGGCGGATGTGTCATTTGAGATGAGCAGCGATCAGCGCCGCGCACTTGAGATACTGCAGGAGATGTTTGAGGACCACGGGGATGAGCTTCAGCAGCCGATTCAGTCCGTCCTGCTGCGGGCCGAGGGGCGCACACCCTCGCGAATCGCCCGGGAACTGGGCTGCAATACCGCTGAGGTAAACGAAGCGCTAGACGGCTTTGCCCGCGGGGGGCCGGTCGCGCTCGTGCCGAGGCCGCTCAGGCCGGTGGTCGCGGGCATCCTCGATGAGGCCGGTCTGGCCTCGGTCGTTCCTGCGGATATGAAGAGGACAGCTGCCTCGGAGCGTCCGATCGAACGTCGCGAGGGGATCGATCCGCGCTGGAGAACACCGGACCACGGCCCCACCACGCGGGCAACGGCACGCACCCCCGAAGGGCTGATGTTTCTCCTTGCCATCGATCAGAGTGAAACTGGCCCCTCACGGACGCGCTCCGGCGGCAGGAGCAGGGACGGTGTTGACGGGGCTGCATTGAAGGAGTGGCTCGTGAGCAACGGATGCAGCAATGAGCGGGCCGAGGTGTGGATGAAGAGAATGCGTGCATACACGGCCGCCGTCGAGGCATCCGGGCCGCCTCGGACCCGGGATTTTGAGGACTGACCGCTGTACGCACAATCCGCCAGGGAGACCGGCGGGCCCTTGACCCCGCGCATTGGGCGCGTTCGAGGTCGCTCGTCACCGACGATCGGGAGGCTGAGAGCTAGTGGGCATCTTCTGGTTCCTCACTCGCCGGAGACGACAACGTCACGCAATCGAAGTCGCGCAACGTAACGAACCCGACGCCGCGGAGGAGATTCTCACGTCGCTGCTTGAGACGCTGAGCGACGAGAAGAAACACAACGCGGGCTGGTTCACCGTCTTTGACGCGGCGCTGCAGGCACGGATTGACCTGCTGCAAGAGCGACCCTCCAGGAAGAAGATTGATGAGCTTCTTCCTTTTCTGAAACTCCTCGACACCGCGGACGAACGGCACGAGAATGCCGCGGCGGAGATCGACATCGCCTCTCACTACGGCCGGTTGGCGGAGATGATGGCGGGGCGGAGTCGGCCGATTTACCTCAGCATGCTGCACCTCGGCTGGGATGCCGCCCGTGCGCGGCCGCACACGAGGGGCGAGTGCGCGCGCATGAGAGCCTGCGCGATGGCGATCAGCGGCGAATGGGAGGAACTGGCCAGCGACCCCGCATTCGCCGTCAGGAAGGACATCCCCGCGCCAGTGCTGTTGCGCCTCGCGGAAGCACATCTGCGGCTCGGCCAGCTTCCGGAGTCTCTCGATCTGTCGCATCTTCCCGGAGAGGAGGCCGAGGTACTCGCAGACCTGATCGCGGTCGAAGAGGCGATCCTGACGGGAGCGCGGGATATCCCCGAACCACCACCCGACGACAGCGGACAACTCGATGCGCACCTGCGCGCCGCCCTGGCGCGAGTTCGCGTCAGGGCGGCTCTTGCCAGGGGCTCTTCAGAGGCGGCACGGGCAGCGCTCGAAGCTGAGTCGCTCGATCTGCTTCCGGACGCCGAAGTACTGCATTTGCGCGGACTGGTCGCGCTGCTTTCGGGGGAACTGGACCTCGCCGAGGAGCATCTTGAGGAAGCGCACGCGCTGATCCCGGAGAACCCACTGGTCGTCGCCGCACGCGCCGCCGTCCGTGCCCGATCCGCAGCCACGCCCCGTGAGATTGCTGAGATCACCACCGATCAAGATCACCCCGCCTGCCTTTTGATGGCGAGCCACGCGGCCGTACTTGCCGGCTCCCACCGAAAGGCGGAGAAGATTCTCGACACCGTCGCCGACGAACCGCGCTTGCGGGAGGCTCGCGAAATGGCGTATGCCGCGGTCCTGTGGCACCGGAGGGCCGCCGCGGTGGCCGGATCGTCCGCTGCCCCGCCCGCAGAGGACACCCATGCGCTTGTGACCGCTCTCAGGCGCGCTCAACACCAGCCAACCCGTCACGGCGCGAACCGCGCGGACCTGACGCCTTTCATGGCCGTCGCCCGCTACTGGGCATGGAAGGAGATACCGGGGGACAAGATCCCGGAACTGACCGCCTCGCTGAGTCGGCGCGATGAACCCGGCTTCCGCATATACCGCGCCCTGGCGGAGGCGCACCAGCCGGACCCGCAGCGATCGTTCGAGGCTCTTGAGAGACTCGTGGAGCTTGTCGATGAGCATCTCTCTCCGGTCCGTGAGCAGGGCAACACATTCAGCCGCCTCGCCACGCTGACACTCGCGCAGATCACCTCGCCCACGACATGGCGACACACGCTTTCCGCCACCGGAGTCCTGCTGGGGCGGCAGAACGCGTGGCTGGACATCTGGCGCCGGGCGATCGACCGCGACGGCTGGCATCAGGAGGCCCGGCACCCGGCACACGGACTGGCTTTCGCGGACGGCAGACGTGACGAGATACGAGGCTGGCTCGAGCAGGAGCCCGAGGTCGCCGACAGCACGTGGGCCGCGATGGCGCTGGCCGCGATGGCCACAGCCGAGGACGACATCGATGCGGTGGCCCGTCTGCGCCGGGCGGTGCCGGACAACGGCGAATGGGCCCGGGTTGGGGCATTCCTGGACGCGATCATCGCGTGGCATTCCGACGACTTTGGGCACTACCGCGCCAGCATCTCCTCTGCAGCCAACGGCCAGGATCGTCTCTCGGATCTGGCAGGCGCTATGTTGCACTTCGCCGATCTGCGTGAGAACGGGGATGACGCCGCGGCGGTCGCGCTGCTGACGCATTTGTCGGCGCTTCCGCGGGCGCTGACGAGGTCTCTGGACCTGACGCGCCTCGTCGCTGCGGCGACCCGGGCATACAACGACGATCGGTCGCACCGCGAGGACCTCCACCGGGCCATCGGCGATGCGGCCGCGGTCGATCTGCCACCCGACGGCCTTCGGCCCCTGGCGCACCTTGCCGCGGCGATGGGTCGTGACGCCGCCGCTCGCTCCGCTTTCGAACGAGCGATCGACGCGGGGGTCGATGAGGCCGTCGAGGAGTATCAGGCGTACCTGTGCCATCAGGCCGTAATGGTCGCGCGGGAGCAGACGCGGCAGGACGCGGCACCTCTTCTGTCTGAAGCACTTGCGTTCAACGGAGGGTGAACACTATGGGGTTTGATTCGGCGGTCGCATCCTCGGCGCTTGAGTACCTCGACCGAGAGGCACTGCTGCGCGGCGTGCTCCTTCATCTGCGCCGCGAGGAGCTTCCACCCGACGCCCCAATGGGCAGATACGACTTCATCTGGCGCGCCATCGCACCCGAACTTGGTGAGACCGCAAGCGTTGACGAGTGGCAGCTTGAGGAGAGCCGAGTCAACCGGGCCTGGCGCCGCACCTGCAAGCAGCACGCGCAGACGCTCAGCTTCTGGCATGGCCTGGCGGTGGTCCATCGCGAGTGGGCCCTTGAGGCCGAGGAGCGAGAGGATGGTGACTGGGAGATTGCCGCGCGTTACTGGCGGCTGAGCACCGGGGTGATGCGGCACCTGCTGGTCTGCCCGGACTTCTGGGAACTGGCCTCCACCGACGGCGAGATGTCCGACCCCGAGCAACTCGCCGCGGTCCGCAACGAGATGTGCACACGAATCATCGACCAGCACCTCGACCGGGCCAACCAGTACCGCCAGACGAACATGGAGGCGGCTCGGCTGCACGCCGGCTGCCTGCGGATGCTGGCGAACCTCGACCTCGATGAGCCGCAGGAGGATACCGGGGTCACGCCGGTGTTGCCCGTAGACGATGAACTGGTCGGCGAGGTACAGCGCAGCTTCAACGCTGCACTCGACAACTGGGCCAGCCAGTGGCTCTTTCGAGCCGAGCAGATACTCATCGATGCCAACCGCATCGCCAACCAGCCTTCTGGCATCAAAAGAGCCTACCCCGACGCCATCGATCACATGATGGAGTTCCTCGATCTGGTCCCCGACAATGAGCGGGGCACCCTCTTCGTCGTCCGCCAGTACAACACGTGGGCGGAGGATGCCTTCGTCGTGGACAGGGACGGCCTCTATGAGGAAGTGGTGGCCCATTCGGAGGAGCCGGCGAGCTTCCTCGCTGAGGTCACCGCGAGAGGCGAGGGCGGGGCCCCCGCCAATGTCGCGCTGTGCAAGCGGCTGGTCTTCGCCGCCCTCACCGGCTGCGATGCCGAGCAGAAGATCGACTACCTCCGTGAGGCCCTGAACTGGAACCCGGGAGATCGCGAGGCCACCCGACTGCTGGAACAGGCGAAGGATCTCTCGATCAGCGAGGAGCTGAATGAGGCCAACGACCTGGTGGAGGAGGAGCGCTACCAGGAGGCTGAAGAGAAGCTGTCGGCTCTCGAGGCGGACGTAGGCGAGACGCTCGAGGGCATCAAGCAGATCAGGGCGAAGGTATTCTTCCAGCAGGCCGAGAAGGACGCGTCGGAGTACCGGTTCAAAGCCGCCTCGGAGAAGATGGAGCAGGCGCGCGAACTGGTGCCGCATGTGGAGGTTGTGGTTGAGCGCGCCGACCTGTTCCGCGAACTCGCCAGCGAGGCCGACGAGTTGCGGGCGTTTCTGACAGCCCGTGACGCCCTCGAGGACAACGACATCGTCCGAGCCGTTCGGCTTACCGAGTCGATCGCCCCGGACTTTTCGCGCTACGGCGAGGTCAGACGCCTCCGCGCGGCCTGTATGTTCCGCGAGGCGATTCGGCGGGCGAATGACCTGGAGCAGTTCGAGGCGGCCTCGGCGTTGATGGACACCGTCGTCGAACTCGATCCGCGCGAGGCCATCTTCCAGGAACAACGAGATGCCTGCCTGCGCGCGACCGCGGGCTATCTCTTCGCGCAGGCCTGCGAGGCTCTCGAACGCGATGACTTCCCCGCTGCCGGGACACTGCTCAGGCGCGCCGCCGACTACGCCGACGGCGAAGAGAAGACGCTCTTGCTCGACCAGGCGGAGCAGGCGTTCCGGCGCGAAAGGGAAAAGCCTCACCTCGACACGCTTGAGAAGGCCCATGGACACATGCAGCGGGAGGAGTTCGGGCGTGCTCTCGTGCTGCTGGAGAGCATTCCGACAAGCTTCAGCCAGTCAGACGCGGTCAGGCACCTGATGTGGCAGGCTTGTCTTGCCGAGGCGATGCGACTCGCGGGGGAGGGAGAACTCACCAGGGCAATGTCCCTTGTCGAGCAGGCGCGGGCCAACGTCGATTCTGACAACATGGAGGTCGTCGAGCGATGTGAGCGCGAGTTGTCCATGGCCGCTGAGATGGGCGCCGCGAGGGATGACTTTGAGAAGGGCGTCAGCATGGCCAACAGGGCCATCGAGCAACTGTCATCCGGCGATGTCTCCGCGTTGACGGAACTTCTCGAGGCCCGTGAACTGCTGCAGCACGCTCAGAGGAAGGCGCCGAACGTCAGTCAGATCAAGGAGCAACTGGACGCGCTGGATCGCATCATCGAGCAATTGCCCGGCAGTTTCTGACACCGGGCGCTCACATCAGCAGACACGCGCCGGGAGGGAGAGCGATGGACGCTTGGAGAAACCCCTTTGCCGTGCTGGGCATATCGCCGCGCGCAAACGCCCGTGAGATTACCGAACGCGCCCGGGAATTGATCGCCATCGCCACAAGCGATGAGGAAAAGCAGGCTATCGTGAGGGCGCGGGAGAGGCTCACGCAGCACCCTCGCGTGCGCGCATTTCACACGCTGCTTGAGCCCTCGGACGCGACCTACGGTCTGGGCGACTGGGAGCGCTTCCAGCGTGCATTCCGACGCAGTCCATTCAGCATCGGCGGTCTCTCGCGCAGTGCTCCTGACGAGTGGCCGGCCGATGCCTTCAAGCTCGGCCCGATGACCGACATCTCGGCCCCGGGCGTCTACCCGCCACGGGCCGCCTGTGAGCGTGTGCCGCCGATAGCCGTGGAACTTCCCGATCTGCAGGCGCCCCTGAGCGTGCGCGATCTGCTCTGAGCCGACCGTCCGGCGTCAGTCGTCGGTTGGCGGTGCCTCGAGGAGCAGGCGTATGCGGGCCTGCTCCTCCACGCCGGGCTTCGCCGTTGAATGGACGGCGGCCATCACTTTCTTCGCCTGCTCATCGTCGGGATCGGCGGCGTGAACAGACTGCCAGCGCCGGATCGCGTCGGTGAGCTTCCCCAGCCGCGCCTGACATGCCGCAGCCGCCTTGATCGCCTCGGTGTCGTCGGGCCGCAGGGCCGTCACAGCCTCGAAGTGTGCGAGTGCGCGGCACCACTGATCATTGGCAACCGCGTCGACACCGGCATTCCACGCTTCGTCCGCCGCCCCGCAGGCTGCCCGCAATGCCCGCAGGTCCGCGTCGCATCGATCGCAACGCGCCTGCGCAGGATCATTCGGCGCTCGGCATTCAGGCAAAGGGCAGGTTATTGTTCTCACGGCGCCCCATTCCTTCCTTAAAGCCGCCTCCAAGGAGATCGTTATTGCCGGTCGAACCGTCGAAGCTCCCCGTTTGGAAGTCCACAAGTCCCCCTGTGCCGTCGTCTTCCGCATCGGGTCTCAGGCGTTCGAGGGCACGGTTGGTGTCATTGAGCACCACCTGGCACCGCCGCAGCACCTCCGTCGCCTCGATCTCACCGGCGTCCCATTCCCGCCGCGTCTCACTGAGCGTCTCCATGGCGCGCTCCATCTGCCGGCCCGCGTCAGGGTCGGATGACAGCATCGCAAGCAGCGTCAGCCCCGCCGTACGCTCGGACAACTCGCCCAGTACTCGCCCCGCCCGCTCTTCGTCCGAGAGATCGCTCCCTTCATCGTCCTCAATCAGGGCAGTGAGATACCGCGCCATCACCTGGGCCGCCTCGACACGCTCCTGATACTGCTGCTCAGCACGTCCGCGGTAGGCCTCGGCGAGGTCACTGCGCGTGTTGTCACAGAACTCGCGGAAGCGCGGCTCATCTATCCCCTCCACGTCCCCCTCCACCTGCTCCCACAACTCCTCGCAGCGGTCGATGATCGCCAACGTCTCCTCCAGTGGCGGCCTGAGCGGCCGTTCAAGCTCCATCCGTTTGAGCAGCCCCTGAACGTCGGCCATGCGCTGGATCGCCATCGCGCTGTCGCCGGCGCCCTCCGCCTGCTGGACCTCCTCGACGAGCCGCTCGAATTCCTCCGCGAACTCCTCCTGCTGCTCCGAGTCCAGGTCGATGCGCAGCGTCTCGAAGCGCGAGCGAGTCGCCGCAATCTCGTCGCCGGTGGGAGGCGCCTCCGGCGACGGTGCCTCGATGCTGCCGCCGAAGCTCTCACCGCCGACCCGGCCGTCCACCGTGATCCGCGCCTGCCGATCACACTCGATCTGAAAGAGCACCGGCTCACCGACGCTGAGCGTAGGCGGCACCTCAGCGATGATCTCCTTGATCACGCGGTTTCCCTGGTAGATCGGCAGCCGCACCATCCCCGAGGCGTCGGAGAGGTAGAACGTGAAGGTGGCCTGGGCCGGAAGGGTCTCGCCCTCGGGCAGCAGCACCCGCTGGGTAAGCTGTCCCCCCTCGCGCCCCTCCAGCAGAAGCGGCATCGGAAGCACCGCTGTGCCAAAATCCTCGCTCCCGAGGCGCCGCTGGGCCTCGCCATGGCCGGTTTTGTACTCGAAGGTGCTCACACGCTGGTTGTTGGCGTCGGTCACTGTGACCGTGAATTCGTTCATCTCGCTCTCACCGACCGGAACGGATTCGAAGCAGAAGCTCCCGTGCTCATCGAGTTTTGTCTCGAGGAACAGATCGGTCCCCGGGGCCGTGAGGCAGATCGATCCGCCTGCCACCTGGCACCTGTCGTCGATGGACTTTACCCTCCCGGCGATGGTCCGCACCGGACCGTCGGTCGCGGTGAGCCCTCTGAAGGACACGCAGGCGGTCTCCTCATCGTCGGTGATGGCGATCCCAAGCGATGCGGCCCTGATTGCAGCGCCCATCGCGACCGCCAGCTCCGGATCATCAAGCGATGGCTCCGGACACTGCGCACCGGCTCCGTTCTCGTCTGAGCAGAGCGCGTCCGCGACCATGCTCTGCACCAGCGGAATGTGCGTGGAGCCGCCGACGAGGATCACGTGGTCGATGTCCCCGAGGGTGATCCCGGCTTGCTCCTTGGCCTTGGAGATCGCGTCCCGGGCGTGCTCGATGGTCTCCTCGACGTCCTCCCGGATGAGTTCCTCGAACTCCGCCCTCTCGATCACCATCTCCGCGATCACTCGGTTCCCGTCTGCATCCGCCATGCTCTGATCGCGGAGCAGGTAGCTCTCCTCGCCGGAGAGCGCGATCTTCACCTGCTCGGCGAGCCGCAGCAATTGGGTGAAAGCGAGCCGCTGTTCAGGACCGCCGGTGGCATCGGGATCGATCGCGTAGCCGTCCGCGGCGAGCTTCTCGGCGATCAGCTTCCCGAGCGCGATGTCGAAGTTGTCTCCTCCAAGGAAGTTGTTCCCGGAGATCGCGAGCACACTGAATTCATTGGCGATGCGCTGTAGCAAGGACACGTCGAAGGTGCCGCCGCCGAGATCGTAGACGAGAAAGAGCCCTTCTTCGATGTCGTGCTTCCAGCAGTAGTGGATCGCACCAGCGGTGGGCTCGTTGAGGAGTTCGAGGACCTCAAGGCCCGCCATCTGCCCCGCCTGCCGCGTGGCCTCGATGGCCGGCAGTTCGAAGTAAGCGGGGACCGTGATGATGGCGCGATCAACGGTGTACCGCACACCATCATCCCCGAAGGCCGCCACTTCCTCGGCCGCCTGTGACCTCAGTTCCTTGAGGATGATCGAGGAGACCTTCGTTGGACTCGCCTCCATCCCCGACAGATCCGAGGTCACGTTACTGCCCATGTTGCGCTTGACCGAACGTACTGGCTCGGGCAGCGCCCCCCGGCGCTGATACGCGTGATGGCCCACCACGAAATCATCACTGTCCGGCGCGCGCCACACGCAAGACGGGGTGGTCGATCGCCCCACCCTGTCCGTATGCACTATCACCTCCGAGTTCGTCGGATCCATCACCGCCACCGCGCTGTTGGTCGTGCCCAGGTCGATCCCTATGCCCTTGCTCAGAATCATGATATCTCCTCACCGTGCGCGCGCATTCAACCCGGCGAACCTGTCTGGTTCAATCTTCGGGAACGACGGGGATCCCACCACCGTCGCCGTTGACGAGTTGGAGTCGTATCTGCTCAAGCTCCTGCGCGATACGTCGGCAGTCTGTGATGACCGCGTCCGGTTCGGTCA
>JBNJEK010000117.1:0-12663 GCA_051745855.1 Armatimonadota bacterium | reverse complement strand
AGAGTGTGCTGCGTGTCACTGCGCCACCTCGATGATTGGTCTGTGCTTTCAGTTCGGTCGGACGTCTCCCATGTCCACGATGTTTGCGGGTTCGGCAGTCGCCAGGTCTATGATGCGACGCCGACCATCCGCAGTGACGAGCCACAGCGCGTACTGGACGTGCGGTGCCAGTCCGTCCAGCCAGAAGCGACCTTCGCCGTCGGTTACGGTCTCGGCATAGATCGTCGCCGGTCCGCCGAATTCATCTGCGTAGTTGGCGGCATCTTTGTCCAGATAGCAGGGCGATGCCGCGACCGTCGCCTCCGGAAACGGACGCCCATCCGCCCCCACTACTCGGCCTGCGATGGAGCCCGGCTCGCCCAGCACCAGGTCGGCCTGTTCGCCAACCGAAGCATCCATGCCGCCGCCGAAGAGGTCTCTCTCCGGATGAGCAGCGACGAGCAGTGGAAAGTATGGCCCGCCCACATTCGCTCTGTGAGGCAGCGCCATCAACTCGTAGCGCCCCTCTTCGTCGGTGAGGGCCTCGGCGCCGCTGAGCACATCTACCACGAGGCACCCGGCGACCGGATGTCCCTGCCCGTCGGCGACATGCCCGTCGATCGATGTTCCCGCCCGATCAACCACAATGGTGCCGAGATCCACTGTCTCCCCGGCTGCAACTGAGATCTTCTCCGGGAGCGCTCCATCGACAACGTACTGCTCGACTTCGAAGAGCGTGGGCCAGTGGTCCCCGTCGGCTGCGAGCGGCCCGAAGCGGGCCACGCCCTGTTCGTCCGTCCAGGCGTCCATACCACAGGCCAGTCGCTCACCCACGACAGGCGCGCCCGACGGATCAACCAGTCGCAACGTCGCCCACCCGCCGGGCTTCAGAGCCATCACGACCTCCTGCTCGCCCGCCCCGATGCTGCCGTGCCCGACCAGGCCACGCGCGGCCTCTCGCGCCACCACTGGGAGTGGCATACCCTTCCGGCCGGTGAACGCCCAGCGGCCATCCCTGTCGGTCTTGCCGAACTCTGACGGGCCGACTTCGACGTTAGCGCCCGCCACCGACGCGCCATCAGGATCAACCACGGTTATCACGTAGTTAGTCCAGGCTGGCGGCTCGAGGTCAAAGTCGCTGGCGACTGTCTCTGAGCCATCCTGCACTTCGACCTGCAGCTTCCCTGCGTTCACCTCGTATGATCCCGCAGGCACACGCAGTTGATAGTGGCCTTCGGCATTCGTCCTCGTTGAGTGATTCCTGCCCCCTCGGGATCTCGAAGCGAACACGGGAGCGCTCGGGAGCAGCTCACCGGTCGTTGCGTCTCGCACTGTTCCGCTGATGACGCCGCCCCGGATGAGCGGGATATCGACGTCGCGAGCGGGCGCTATCGTCGAGATTCGCACGTCGTCAACCGCCTCGGAGGTCCAGCCTTCGGGAGCATCGACTGTGACTGAGTACGCCCCTGCGCCGATGGTCCTTATCTCCCAGCGGCCCTGCTCATCGGTCTCCGTGCGACCTCTGGCAAGCCACGGATTCCCGCTCCTCGCATAGACAGTCAGTCCGGCGACAGCCTCCGGCGGCCCGACTACGCGTCCTGAGATGGTGCAACCCGGGCGGAGCATGAATCGCGGCTGCGCAAAGTGCCGCAGCCGCACCGCGCGCTCTTCCGCAGACGCGTAGCCCGGCTTCTCGGCCACGAGATGGACCAGGGCATCGGTCACCGGGATGCCGTCCAGCCTGAAGGTCCCATCAGGCCCGGTATGTGCGGCCACCTGGATCGGAGGCGGCGCCAACCCATTGGCTGTGAGCAGGTGCTTCAGGTAGACCTTAGCGTCCGGAATGGGCGCGCCATCCTGCGCCAGCACTTGACCCGTCACGCTCTTCTCGGGCGCGAGCACCAGCGTGAGCGGTCGATGCAGGTCCTCTCCCCGGATGCCCTGCCACGTGAAGCCGTAACCCTCGGCGTCCGCGACGATGATAAGGCCCTGGTGAAGTCGGCTGGCGTCAACAGAAAGCTCGAAAGTGCCGTCCTCAGCAGCAGTGGCCTCCAGCGGCAGTGTCCCTGCAAGCAGATTCAGCAGTCCGTGGATTTCGGCGCCGGCTGCCGGAGTCGTACCGTCGGGCTCAAAGACCATCCCTGTGACTGTGGTCGTCTGCGCCGATATTACGGATGCGCCGAGGACCACTACTGTGGAAACATAGATGAGTCTCGCGAGTCGCATGGCGGTACCCCTCGGTTCTGCGTTAAGCTCACGAGAACTTAGACAGCCCCCCCCCGGAGTTTCTCTTGCCAGAAGCTACACCAGCCCCATCTCGCCCGCCGCCTCGTTCGGGGCGGCGTCCTCCTTGACGACCATGCGCAGGGCTGAGATCATTGCCGCCGGGTCGTCGGACTGGATGACGTTGCGCCCGAAGACCACGCCGCGCGCGCCGGCCCTCGTCGCCCGCTGCGCAAGCTCCAGCGCGTCGATCGCGTGTGGCAGCTTCTCCGCGCCCAGCACCAGGATCGGTACCGGCGTCGCCTCCACCGTCTCCGCGAAGCGCTCGCCGGTGAAGTACGTCTTGATGATGTCCGCGCCAAGCTCCGCGAGGATTCGGCAGCCCGTGTGCACCTGCCGGTGAAGCTCCTCCGCGGTCAGTTCATTCGGCGCGATTGGGAAAAGCTCACCGATCAGCGGCAGCCCGCACTCGCGCTTGGCCTCCACGAGGCGGGCGAAATGCTCGATGTTCTCCCGATCCACGCCCTCCTGCTCCATCGTCAGCGTGAAGGTCGCCATGCCCATATCCGCGCCCATGGCAAGGGCCTTCGCGGGATCAAGCACCTGCGCCGGGTGCGCGCCTGTAAAGCCCCAGCGGCTGCCGAACACCGTGCTCCAGTCCAGCCGCACGACCGCCGTGGGCGCGCCGCGGTAGCTGAAAGCGTGGCCGCATGATCGCAACATCCCCGGCGAGAGCAGTATGCCGTCGGCCTCCCGCCATGCTTCGATGGCGTTGGGCAGGTCGATCGCGCCCGCGGTCGGACCGACGAACAAGCCGTGATCGGCAGCGACGATGATCGCGCGCTTGCCATCTGAGAACAGGCGGTTCAGGCGGATCCAGTGGCCTTCCATGCGAGATCCCTCCATTTCGCGTCAGACGAGCACGACGTGCGGACGAGGGCGTCCGCACCACGGAAACGAATTGGCGGCGGCTTAACTCAGCAGCGGGTCCCAGCGTTCGTATTCGCGCCAGATGTCGCGCTCGCTCTCCCACGGTTTGAAGACCGCGCGGGCGCGCAGGTGATGCTCCTCGTCAACCTTCGGCTCATGAAGCACCCACTGAAAATCCCACGCCGGATTGCCCTCGCCACCGCCGCTGGGCGAATGCGTGAGGCGCAGATCGTGCCCCGGCTCGAACATCAGCGCAAAGACCATGTTGCGCCAGCGGCCGTAAAAGAAAGGACGGATGAACGCGAGATCCGAGTAGCTGAAAGCGAGCGTGTCGAACGACATCTCGTGCGGAAGCTCGGGCTCGGCGTCCACATGGCAGACGGTGCTGCCCTCGTAGTGGCGGGGCGTGTCAAGTTCCTGCCACGCCTCTCCGACCGGCTCGTCCCGCCCACGACCGACGAAGTGCATTCCACCATGCTCGGGCACGTTGATGTAACTTGCGTAGAACGCGAGCAGGTAGTCGTGCATGAGCGTATCCCGCCGCAGCACGATGCGCAGGTCCATGTCGAGATAATGCGGCACGCGCAGGCTGAATGTCGCCAGCGACTGCACACCGAGCGTGGGCGTGGCGCTCTGGTGGAGCATCACCGTCTGCGCATCGACCTTCTCAACCTCCATCGGCTGCCGCCGCGGCTCGAAGTACTGATCGTCATCCGGCATGTCGCGCCCGTCGAGAAGATGCTCGAGGTTGAGGCCCGCTATGCCCGGCACGAAGAGACTCTCGCCGGGATGATGTGCGCTGACAAGCGACTGCACGCCGTTGTATCCGGCGCGCTGCCCCTCGCGGGCCTCGTTGTCGCCGATCACCGCCGTGAGATCACCGACGGAGACTGTCTCGTGCATCGCTTCACATCCCCCGATGTGCGCATTGCCTTTCCCATGCCACGTTCGCCGAAGACTCGCCGCGTCCCTTCGCGTGACACATCGGCCGATTCACCTTTCGCGCGCGAGGAGAATGACGCCAAGGATGCCGAACACGGCATCCGGCGCCCAGCCTGCGATCATGGGGTCAAGCGCGCCCGCGAGTCCGAAGGCCAGCGTCCACGAGCGCACTCCGTTGTAAAGGAAGACCACCAGCAGCGCGACGACGATGCCGACGTAGGTGCCGTGTCGCGCGTATCGATGGCCGAGCGGGGCGGCGATGATCGCAAAGACCAGGCAGGCGACCGGGATCGAGTACTTGAAGTGCAGATAGACCTCAAGCTGCTGCGTGCTTCCCCCTGTCCCCCTGCGGACGTCGATCAACTCCCGAAGCTCGTAGGGCGCCATCTCCGAGGCCGAGCGCCGTTCGGCGTAGTACTGTTGCAGCGCGCGCCTGAGGCGGACCGTCCTCGTATCAAAGTGCTGAATTGCCCCGACGACAGCGCCGCGCTCATCAAGCGCGACCTCTGCACCATCGTGCAGGGTCCACACGGCGCCGTCAAGGTCGGCTCGCTCGGCGACTGTGATCGAGCGCACGCGGTCCTGCCCGTCGCGCGACCAGATTGTCACTTCGCGCAGAAGGTTCTCGCCCGGCATCATGTCGCGGACATAAAAGAACCTGCCCTGCTCGTCGCGGAAGAACTGGTTGTGCGCCTCCCGCACGACCGGCTGGGTCATCATCATGTCCGCGAGTGCCCGCTGGGCCGCCTCCATGGTGCCGGGAACCACGTACTGATTGAGTGCGAGCCCCGCTCCGGAGGCAACCGCGCCGGCGAAGACGAGCGCTGCGCAGATTCTGGTGAACGAAACGCCGCCCGCGCGCATCGCGGTGATTTCACCGTGGTGAGCGAGGGTGGTCATCGACATCGCCACCCCGAGCAGCGTGCCGAAGGGCAGCGACCAGACCAGCGCGCGTGGGGCGCGAAGCAGCAGGTAGCGTATGATAAGCTCCGGCGCGACGCGCCCGCCGACGATCGTCGAGCTGATGTTGTATGCGACCTCACCGAGCAGAACGAGCACGAAGAGCATCACGCCGACGATGAACGGCAGGATGATCCGGCTCAAGAGGTAGCGGTCGAGAATTCGCATGGCGGGGGCGCCGCGCTCCGGTCAGCCGGCGCCTTCGAGGATCACCACGGCCATCGCCATCTCGGATTCGTGTGAGAGGGAAACGTGGATACGTTCGACTCCGAGGGTCTTTGCACGCTCCTCCGCGACGCCTGTGAGTAGCAGTTCGGGCATACCTGATGGGTGCTTGCGCACCTCGATGTTCGTGAACTGCACGCCGCCACGCCAGCCGGTCCCGAGCGCCTTCATGCAGGCTTCCTTTGCCGCGAAACGCGTCCCGAGCCGTTCGGACAGCGTGGCTCGCTGCCGGGCGGTCTCCACCTCGCGCCGTGTGAAGACACGAGAGAGGAAACGTTCGCCGTACGCCTCGACCATCCGGTCGAGACGTGCGGTTGCGACCATATCCGTGCCAATCCCGAGGATCATTCACTGCTCCTGTCTGTCAGGTCGGTGGGTTACTCTCGAACGACGGCCGCGGGCCGGAACCCCGCGCCGACTGGGCAGTTCGGCTCTCTCCGGATCAGCCGAAACTCGCCTGTCCGGTTGCGTTATTCCTTGATAATGACGCGGGTGCCGATGGGGATCGTGTTGAACATCTCGATGGCGTGCGCGTTGGTCAGGCGTATGCAGCCGCCTGATATCCGTCTGCCGATCGATGACGGTTGATTCGTGCCGTGGATCCCGATTGCTCGGCCGGTTGCATGGCCGCGGGCGGTGGTGCCGAGCCAGCGCGCGCCGAGGGGGTTCCGCGGGCTGCCCCCGGAGATGTAATCGCCCTCGTACGAGATCCACGCGGGCCAGACGGCCTTGTTCTGCACGCGCCACTGCCCGACCGGGCTGTTGTTGCCCTTGCCGGTGCAGCAGCGCCAGCGCACGAGTTGGCGGCCTGCGTAATGAACCGTCAGGACGCGGTCGGAGCGGTCGATGATGATTTCAAAGAGGTCCTCCGCGACCGCGACCCTCATCCTCCGATTGCCGGAGACGAGTGTCCACGCGCGTGTCTCCTCGTCCCAGGTGGCTTCGATCGGCAGTGCCGTCTCGAGCCCGCGCACGGGCAGGTGGAGGCTGGCATTGATCACACGCGTCGGGTGCGGGAGGTCGGTCGGCTGGAAATTGCTCCTGACGGTCCGGCTGAAGGGCAGCACTTCCACGATCCCGGAGGGTGAGATCAGGCGCGCGGGCGCGCCGGAGGACGCCTGGCGCAGGTCCGCCCCGACCAGCTCCGCAATACTCGCGACGTCCACGTAGAAGACGTCATCCTCGCGGACTCCGCCGGCCAGCCCCCCGGTCTCCGTTTTTACTCTTGCGAGCTCGGTGGCAAGCTCGCCCGTGCCGGCAGGCGCTTCGTCCGCAGCCGGAGCGGCCGGCGGCGCTTCAAGCCGTCCGGCCTGCACGCGTTGGGCAAACGGAGCGGATATGACGCAGGCGAGGGATGCGGCGGAGACGGCCGGGTCGTGGTTGGCCAGCCGCTCGTACATTGCAATATCCAGCGCGGCCAGCGCCACCCAGACGGCCGCGAACGCCAGCGCAACCTGGAGCAGCTCTCCGAACCAACCGCGCACACCATCAGCCTCTGCCGCAATCATGCCCGTCCCTCAACTGCTGAAGTTGCCGCCACAGTGCCGCAATTCTGCGCGTTAGTATATCAGGGCCGGCAGCGGACGGCAAGGCTGAGGCAGCGAAGCGCACGCTGAGGGAAACGCCCCATGACGGTGCGCATCAAAGCCCGCTCTCCTCCAATACCCACTCCGGCTCGACGCTCATCCAGCGGATGCGTTCGCGGCGCCAGGTGTACACGAGGTGTATGCACCCATCGGAGCCTGCCATCAAGGTGGGATACGAGTACTCGCCCGGCGTATTCTCGATGTCCCGACGCGCAGCCCAGGTCCGCCCCTCGTCGTGAGAAATCGCCAGCGTCAGAGGGGTGCGCTGGTTGGGTGAGTCGTTGAAGCACGCGATGGTCTCACCGCTGTCGAGTTTGATCATGTCTGCGCCGGAGTTCGGGTTCAACAACTCGGACGGCGCACATGGCGTCCAGCGTTCGCCTCCGTCGAGTGAGGCGCACTCCCACGCGTGCGAGGTCCGTCCGTCGGAGCGCAGCAACGCGTGCAACGTGCCGTCCTCCCGCTCGATGATCGCCGGCTGAATGCAACCCGAGTCGGCCACCATCCGCTCTGAGCGACGCCAGGTGGCGCCACCATCATCGGTGAGGTAGCAGAGGCCCTGCCACGTCTTCTCGTCGTATGCGGGCAGTACCAGCCTGCCGCTGGACAACTCCAGCGGCCGGTGGCGCACCATCATGCCGGGCTCATCGTCGAATATCTGCGCCTCGGTCCAGCTTTCCCCGCCGTCGTGGGAGCGCAGCAGATAAAGGGCGGCCGAATCCCAGCCCTCGCCCTCGATAACATCCACGAAGTGCCACAGTTCATCGCCGTGCGTGCTCACGACCGTGTTGCCGCCCGGCCTTCCGGGCGGATCGAAGAGCACCCGGGGCTCTTCCCAGCGGTCGCCCCCGTGGATGGCGCTCATCACCGCGACGTCCGCAGCACCTTCCCGCGATCCGGCGTACCAGGTCGCGAGCAGCCCACCCTGCGGGCGCTCGGTGATTGAGGCACAGTGGCAGGAAGGTCGCCTTGTCGTTCCGTGGAATATGAAGTGAGCGCGTGGCATGGCTACCGCCCCTTTGCGATCGTGCCAATCGGTCTGCTATCCTTGCGGCGCGCGCGAAATCTGCTTATACTGTCGCCTCAGAGTTCGACGTTTCGACGCCGCGGCCTCCACTGCCGGGGCGTATTCAGGAAGGATGCCTGCATAATGCTTCGCATCGAGACGATCACGGCGCATTTGAAGGTTCCCGCTCTGTCGCGCCGGCACCTGCTTCTCATCGCAGGAACAGTCGGTGCAGCAGTTCTCACGGCACTTGCGACCTATGTCCGCATCCCGCTGCCTTTCTCGCCTGTCCCCGTGACCGGGCAAACGATGGCGGTTCTCCTGGCCGGCGCATTTCTCGGACCCATCGCGGGTTCCGTCAGCCAGGGGCTTTTCCTCGCACTCGGAGCCACGGGGCTCACGGTCTTTGCAGGTGGAGCATTGACCGGCCTCACCGGTGGCTATCTCATCGGCTTCGTGCTTGCCGCCTGCATCGTCGGCGCCGTCGCACACAGGACTCACAGCGTCGCAGCGGTCGCGGCCGCCATGGCCGCCGCCAGCGCGGTGATACTGGCATCCGGCGCCGCATGGCTGTGCACCGTCGCGGGCCTGTCTGTGCACGAGGCGATAACGCTGGGAGTACTCCCCTTCATCCCCGGCGACATCCTCAAGCTCTTCGGCGCGCTGGCGATCTGGCGGGGCGGCATCGGGCTGTGGCGCGTACTCGTCGGTGAGTCAGGCGCGGAATGACTGACATCGAGCAGGCAGCCGAGGTGCTTGCGGAGACCGCACTGTCCGGCGGGCGGATCGTCGCATTCACCGGCGCCGGCATCTCTCAGGAGAGCGGCATCCCGACATTCCGAGGCGCGGATGGAATCTGGCAGCGCTACGATCCTGAGGCGGTCGCGACGTACGAGGGTTTCGTCGCGGACCCAGCTCTGTGCTGGCGCTTCCACGAGGCCCTGCGTGACATATGTCGGCAGGCAAAGCCGAACACAGCTCACCTTGCGCTTACGTGGATCGACGCGGCGACGGGTGTCCGGTCGCCGGTCCCCGTCATCACTCAGAACATCGACGGGTTGCACCAGGCCGCCGGCAGCAGCCATGTGCTTGAGTTGCATGGAAGCTGCCATCGGATGAGGTGCACCGAATGCGAGTTCATCACCGATGAGATGCCGGAGCAGTTCGACGCGCTGCCACCGACCTGCGAGTGCGGCGCGCTGCTTCGGCCGGATGTCGTCTGGTTCGGCGAGCAGCTTCCGCGTGACGCGATGGCGGAGGCGGAGCGCCTCGCCGAGGCTGCTCGCGTGATGCTGGTGGTGGGCACATCGGCGACCGTCCAACCCGCCGCTTCGCTGCCGGTGATCGCGTTGCGGTCGGGAGCCACGCTGATCGAGGCGAACTTCGAGCCGACGCCGCTGACCGCGATGGCCGAGGTCTCATTGCAGGGCCCCGCCGGCGCGACCCTGCCCGCCCTTGCTGAGGCGGTCGGCGCGCGTCTCAACGGCTCTCGCGCCGACGATGAACATGCCCGCTGAATCGAAGTGACGCGACCGAGGTGAGGCACTGTGAGACTTGGCGTACGCGCAATATACTTCACGCGTAACTACGCCGTCGAAGAGGCCGCCCGCCGCATCGCGGCCTACGGCCTCGACGGCGTGGCCGTGCCGACGATCTACCACGAGTACCCCGACTACGCGACCCGCCATCCGGCGATGAATCCGGACGCCTACCCCGAGGACGCAGCGGAGCACATCGTGGGCGCCTTCAGGGACGCGGGCCTCGCCACATGGGTCGTCGACTCGTACAACAACATCAGTTCGCCAGACCCGGAGATCCGCACAGCCGCGATCGCCGCGATGAAGGGCGCAATCGAAGCGGCGCCACGCTTCGGGTGTGATACAATCGTCACCGAGTCGGGGCGCCGCGGAGTCGGCGGCTTCGAGCGCTGCCTCGACGCATTCGGGGAGTTCATGCCGCTGGCGGAGGAGGCGGGCATCACCATCTGCGTCGAACCCTCCTACGCGCAGACGGTGCCGAACTCGTGGACCATGCGCGGGCTGATCGAGGAGGTTGGCAGCCCGAACCTCAAGGTCCTGCTCGATCCGGCGAATATCCTCTGCTACGACGACACTTCGCGGCCCTTCGACGTGCTGGGCGAGCAGATCGTCCTCGCGCACGCAAAGGACTGCACCGTCGATGAGAAAGGGATGCCGAAGTTCCCGGCCGCCGGTGAGGGCGAGGTCGACTGGCCGGTGTTCATCGAGAGGCTCATGGGGCTTGGAGACATTCCCCTGATCATCGAGTATGCCAACGAGGAGAAGATGGGCCAGGTCGTGGACTTTCTCCGCGCACAGATTGCCGAAGTCGAGGGGAACTGATGATGAATCAGCGAGAGCGCTTTGTGGCGTGCATGAAGTTCGAGCCGGTCGATCACGTGCCTGACCGCGAGTTCGGCTACTGGGATGACACGTTCACTCGCTGGCATGAGGAGGGGCTGCCCGAGGAGATCAACAACAACACCGTCGCCGATCCGTTTTTCGGCTTTGAGAGCCGCATGACGGTGCCCGCGGCCGTGGGCATGCTGCCCTCATTCGAGGGCAAGATACTCGAGGAGACCGACGAGCACAGGATCGTGCAGGACTCCGAGGGTGTGAAGAAGATCATATACACCGACGGCGCGAGCACGATCCCGCGCTACCTCGAATTCCCCATCAAGGACCGTGCCTCGTGGGAGCAGTTCAAGGAGCGCCTCCGCATCGACGACCCGGCGCGCTACCGCGATGACTGGGAGGAGATCGCGGAGCGCACGCGCACGTCCGAGATTCCGGTGCAGATCAACGGAGGCAGCCTCTTCGGCCGCCTGCGCAACTGGATCGGCTTCGAGCAGATCGCCATCATGTGCTACGACGACCCGGAACTGCTCGTCGAGATGATCGAGCACATGTGCCAGCTTGCCTGTGCGGTCATCCAACCGGCAGTTGAGGCCGGGTGCGAGGTGGACTGCGGCGCGTTCTGGGAGGACATCAACTTCAAGCAGGGCTGCATCATCTCGCCGAAATTCTTCCACGAGTGGCTGACGCCGCGCTACCAGCGGATCACCGACCTGATGTATGAGATGGGCGCGGTCACCTGCTACGTGGACTCGGATGGCAATATCACCGATGTGCTCGACGGCTGGCTGGCCGGCGGCGTCACGTGCATGTTCCCGGTCGAGGTCGCCGCCGGCTCCGATCCGCTGGCGATCCGCGAGCAGTGGGGCCGCGAGGCGCTGATGATGGGCGGCGTAAACAAGCGCGCGCTGGCCGCCGGCAGGGACGCCATCGACGAGGAACTCGCGCGGCTCAAGCCACTCGTGGACGAGGGCGGCTTTATCCCGCACGTCGATCACCGCGTGCCGCCGGATGTCAGCTACGATGACTACCTCTACTACCTGCGCACCAAGCGCGAGGTCTTCGGCATTCCTGAGCCGACCGACGCGCCCATGTTTAGCACCTGAGGGCAGCGATTGCCGCGCCGCAACCTTCATCAGCATTGTCAGGGCGCGGGGGGCCCCGCGAGGATAATCCGCCCCAGCCCACGAAGTATCTCGTGTGAGCCGCCGCGACGGCTCATCGGCGAAGACGATCATCCGGGGAGATGGGCGTCGTTGAACTACGCGGAACTGCTGGAGCTTTTCAAACTCTTCGCGGTGGCACTGGTGCTCGGTGCGTTCATCGGCCTCGAGCGCGAGCGGGCCGAGATGCGACCCCTGGGGATCCGCAGCTTCACGTTCATCGCGGGCTCAGGCGCGGTCGCGGCACAGATCGCCGAGCAGACCGGCATGGTCTGGGTCCTGCCGGCGGCATTTCTCGTCATCGGCTCGCTGATCCTCATCGGCCACGTCGGCTACATGCAGGAGGGCCGCCGCGGCCTGACCACCGAGCTTGCGGCCGTGATGACCTTCGGCATCGGCGCGATGGTCATCACCGGGCCGCTGGAGCTTGCGGTGGCGCTCGGCGTGACCACGGCCGCGATCCTGCACTTCAAGCCACAGCTTCACGCAATAGCCGACCGAACGGGCAGCAAGGACATCTTCGCGATGCTGCAGTTCGGCCTGGTGGCATTCGTCATCCTGCCGGTGCTGCCCAACGAGACCTACGGTCCCTTCGACGTCCTCAATCCGCACAACGTCTGGCTGATGGTCGTCCTCGTCTCCGGGATCAACCTTGTCGGCTATGTGGCGCTGAAGTTGATCGGATCGCGCTACGGTGGCGTCATCTCCGGCCTTCTCGGCGGGATGGTTTCGAGCACCGCGACCACCTTCAGCTTCTCCCGACGGGCGCACGATGCGGAGGGTTTCAGTTTCCCGGCCGCGCTGGCAATTATCCTCGCGTCGGCGGTGGCCGTTCCGCGCATGGCGGTGGAGATCGGCGTGGTCAACTCGTCGTTTCTCACGGACGCGTGGCTTCCACTTCTGATCATCTTCGCCGCCTCGACGGCCCCCTTCGTGGTCCTGTGGTTCACCTCGGAGGGCCGATCGGAGGGTGAGGCGCCGGAGGTCAGGAACCCGGTGCAGATCGGCTCCGCGCTGATCTTCGGGCTTCTCTACGGCGTCGTGACGCTGGGGCTCACGGCCGCCGAGCACTACTACGGAGAGGCCGGGACCTACGCGGTGAGCTTCATCTCGGGGCTGACGGACGTGGACGCGATCACGCTCAGCACGGCGCGCCTTGTCGCGGAAGAGCGTATCGAGGCCGCGCAGGCGACAGACGTCATCGTCATCGCGTACCTCTCGAATATGCTCTTCAAGGGCGGCCTGGCGGCTTTCGTCGGCTCCCGTCGACTCGCGAA
>JBNJEK010000116.1:0-12701 GCA_051745855.1 Armatimonadota bacterium | reverse complement strand
CATCGCCGATTCGCCGAGTTCGAGCTTGAGCTTGCGGACGCCCTGCAGGCCCATCGCGGCGATGACCACGAATGCGGCGTCGAGTGATTCGATGTCGTCGCCGACCACGGTGAGGTCGTCTGCTTTCTGCAGCGCATGCGAGCGGTGTCCGCAGAAATCGGCGAGGACGCGGTGGCCGACCGAGACGCTGTCAACGCCGTCGCCGATGGCGACGACCCGCGCGATGCCGCAGTAGCCGGGGCGGTAGGGGAAGCCGCCGGAGGTGTTCGGGAGGTTGAGCAGGTTGGCGCGCTCGGTTCCGGCGCTGATGACCGAGTACTGCATCTCAAGAAGCACTTCACCGGGCCCCGGGTTCGGCACGTCGAAGGGCTTCAGCGCGGCCTCGCCGATTGCTTCGAAGACGATGTACTGCCCTGTCATCGCACAACCCCTCTTCGCCAACTGATGGAGCGTGGTCGGCTCGCGGCCATCGTGACGAGGGGTGATTCGCGATGGTGTTGACGAAGACCTTGTTGGGCGTCGGGCAATCCAGGGGGAGAAGGAGGGGCGTCCGGCCGGGGGCCCGGACGCCCGATGAGCGGGTCGGAGGCTTTACTCCATCCGCTGCTCGAGTATCTCCAGCACCTCGTCGTCGCTGACCTGTCCGAAGTCGCGGTAGAATGCACCGACCGCGCCGAAGTACGCCGGTGCGCGCAGGCAGATGACCTCGTCGGCGTAGTCGCCCATCTGCCGGCAGGTGTCCTGAGCGCCGACCGGCGCCGCAGCGATGAGCTTCTCGGGATTCTCCGAGCGCGCGCTCTCCAGCGCGGCCTTCATCGTCGCGCCGGTGGCAAAGCCGTCGTCCACGACCACCACGGTGCGGCCCTCCATCGAGACTTTCGGGCGCGTTTCGCGGTAGGCGCGCTTGCGCTCCTCGATCCTCTGCATCTGCCGCTCTGTCTCCTGCTTGATGTACTCGTCGGAGGCGCCGGTTCGCCGCGCGAAGTCCTCGTTGACGATTGCCTCACCCTCCTCGGTGACCGAGCCGATGGCAAGCTCGGGGTTGCCCGGAGCGCCCAGCTTGCGTACTATCACCACGTCGAGTTCGCCGTCGAGTTCATCCGCGATGACTGCGGCCATCGGGACCGCGCCACGCGGTACGCCGATGATGAGCGGGTTCGTACCCTTGAGGTCGGAAAGCTCCTCGGCCAGCGCCTTTCCGGCTTCGATCCTGTCCTGAAACGCCTTTGATTCTGTCGAGACGATGTTTACTTCACCCATGGGTCCGCGCTCCCTCCGTCTGCCGTGTCTCCGCCATCAAGCCTCTACTCAGGACTTTGCCGTGAGCGGCGAGTTTCCTGCCTCGGCACGGCAGGGAGCTTCCCGCGTCCCCCGAAGTACCTCCTGACACTGACGTGACGCGCAGGTGCAGCGAGGAGGGGTTGGATGATGAGGACGACGGTGTTCGTTGCTGCTGCAGCATTTCTTCTGCTGACCGGATGTACGACAGGCCCGGACAGCGGGGCGGTTGCCGACGCGGAAGCCGACCCGGTCATCGCGCAGAACCCTGACGGTGAGGCGGGAGACGCCGGGCCGGAGGGCGCCGCGCCCGCCCCGGCGCCGCCGCTGGATCAGATCGAACTGCCGGATGGCTTTCGGATTCACTACTACGCCTCCGACGTGCCGGGCGCTCGCTCGATGACGCTGAGCCCGGGTGGGATTCTCTACGTCGGGACGCGCCGAGAGGGGAATATCTACGCGGTCATCGACGCCAACAGCGACAGCCGCGCCGAGCGCGTGGTCACGATCGACAGTGGCATGAACCTGCCCAACGGCGTTGCGTGGAGAGACGGATCGCTCTACGTGGCGGAGGTCAACCGCGTCCTGCGTTACGATGACATCGACAATCGGATCGACGATCCGCCGGAGCCGGTGGTCGTTTACGACGGCTACCCGACCGACCGGGCACACGGCTGGAAGTTCATCGCGTTCGGGCCTGATGAGAGGCTCTACGTGCCGGTCGGCGCGCCGTGCAACATCTGTGAACCGGACGAGGAGATCTACGCGTCGATCACGCGGATGGATCCGGATGGCTCGGATCTCGAGATCATCGCCCACGGCGTGCGCAACACGGTCGGCTTCGACTGGCACCCCGAGACCGGCGAACTGTGGTTTACCGACAACGGTCGGGACTCGATGGGTGACAACCTGCCGCCTGACGAGTTGAACCGCCTCAGCGAGATCGGCGAGCACTTCGGCTACCCCTACTGCCATGGCCGCGATGTGCTCGATCCGCAGTTCGGCGAGGGGCGCTCATGCGAGGAGTTCACACTCCCGGAGGCGGAGCTTGGGCCGCACGTGGCCGCGCTCGGGATGAGGTTTTACACCGGCGAGATGTTCCCCGAGCAGTACCACGGTGACATCTTCATCGCCGAGCACGGCTCGTGGGACCGCAGCGAGAAGATCGGCTACCGTGTGACGCGCGTGCAGGTGGAGGGCGATGAGGCGGTCTCGTACGAACCCTTCGCCGAAGGCTGGCTGCAGGGCGAGGATGACTGGGGGCGGCCGGTGGACGTGCAGTTGATGGCGGATGGTTCGATGCTCGTCTCGGATGACAAGGCCGGGGCGATCTACCGGATCGTGTACGACTGAGCGGCCAGCGGGCAGATATCAGCAAGCGGCGAACGGCACAGGCCGGAGCGGGGTCCGGGCTCTCCGGAACGGCACGGCAGGCAGGCTTCGCCGGCATCGTACGATTGCCGCGCGCCCGGAGATGACCGGGCGCGCGGCGTGCGTAAGTGGCCTGACAGCTACACGTACACGAAGGGGTAGCCGGTCGAGCCTCTGCAGGCGGCGAGCATCGCATGTGTCGCCTGATCGAGCAGTTCCGACGCCCCCACGGTCTCCATGCCCAGCCCACTGACGCCGATGTCGATGCTCCAGCCCTCAAGCGCCTGGTCGTCCTGCAGGGCCTCGCCGAGCCGGCTGGCGGCGATCAGGCCGTCGCGGGGGCTGGTGCACGGCAGCAGTGCGGCGAGTCGGCGGCAGTCAAGCCTCGCGATGATGTCGGCGTCGCGTAGCTCGCGTTGCATCACTGCACCGGCGGTTGCGAGCAGCAGCGGCGACGGGCTGTCATCGGCCAGCATCTTCACGGAGCGTCGAAGCTGCAGAAGGACGACGCTCAGTTCGGATGCGCTGCGCTGGTGGCGGGCGAGTTCGTTGTGCAGGGTGTGCCGGAAGAATGCACTCGAGTACTGCCCGCTGATCGGGTCGATCACGCCGCCGGAGTCACGGTCGTCGTCGGTGAGCGCGCCGAGCATCCATGCGGCGATCTCGAGCGCGCTGTCGGCCTCCTGCCAGCGCTGGAGGGTGAGTCCGCGCGTGTTGGAGGCTCCAGCACGTGTAATGCCGATCGGCTGTGACTGTCGCTGCGTGAGCCTGTCGTGGAATGCGTCGCAGAATCGATGTATCACCTCCGCTCCGAGATCGGCGCAGGATGTCCCCGCCTGGCGCACCCCGCAAAGCTCCGGGACCGAGTCGCAACATGACGCAAGTTCGGCGTGCATCGACTCGGCCAGCGCGAGTGCGAGGGCGGGTGTGACGGGTGCGGGACTGTGCACGTAGAGTTGCGCGGATGCCTCGGGACTGCCGAGTATCAGCGCGCTCCACAGGTCGATCTCAGGAGGAGTGACCTCATCGGTGCGCCGCAGAAGGTCCAGCACGTCGGTGGCCTGTGCCAGGCGCTCCACCACGTCTTCGGCCTCCTGAGGAGTAAGCAGGTCCTCCTCCCAATGTTGTTCCATGGGATGACTCATTTTGTGCGCACCTCGACTTCATTGCGCGAGGCGGTCGTCGCGTGTTGAGCGCGCGGCACCTCGCATGACCCCTGGTCTGACTGTCTTCATCATCGGCGGGCATTGGGGCGGGCTGAACGGCTTTGCGAAGGCTTTACGAGTGTAAAAGGGGCGGCAGAGACGGCAAAGGTAACGACGGGAGCGGGGACCCGCCTGTCCAACGACAAAGGCAACGGCACAGGCTGGCGCGGGGGCCAGCCTCTCCAACGACAAACGGCGCACGGGCGCGACGCCCGTCGTTGTTTCCGTGGTGCGGAGGCCCTCCTCCGCACGTCGTACCAGGCCAATGAGAGGCGTGGCGCAGCGGGCTCGCAAGGGCGGCAAGAACGACGGGCCGGTCAGGCGACTGAGTTCCGCAGGCGGAACTCAGCCCTTCGGGCCGGCCCCTCCGACGGCGTACGGCAGCAACGACAGTAACGGCAGCGACAAAAGCAACGACAGCTACGGCAACGACCAACGACAAACGGCGTACGGCAGCAACGAAAGCAACGGCAGCGACAAAAGCAACGACAGCGACAGCAACGACCAACGACAAACGGCGTACGGGTCCCGCCCTGGGGCGGGATGCCACGGCCGGGAAAGGCAACTGCATGGTGGGGGATGCTGCGTGAAGTGCGACTGCGATGCAGGAATCGAGTCGGTGGGCCGGGAAAGGGCCGCTCAGCGGCGAGAGATGCCGCTTTATGTGCGAACGTGCGACGCCAGGTCGGAGGGATACCGATGATCAAGTCCATCAGCTTCTGGTCGTTTGCAGAGGGCATGTCGATCGAAGATCGCATGAAGATGGCGAAGGAATACGGCTACGAGGCGATCGAACTGACAGTGGAGGCCGAGGGTGAGATCACACCCGAGAGCAGCCCGGAGGATATGCAAAAGTTCGTGGAGATGGCCGACGAGATCGGCCTGCAACTGCCCACCGTGGCCACGGGCCTTGGCTGGCAGTACCCGGCGATCGGCCCTGATCCGGAGGTCTGCGCGAAGGGCATCGACATCATCGGCACCTCGCTGAAGCTCAGCGCGGCGCTGGGCGCGGAGACGTTCCTGGTGGTGCCCGGTACCGTCACCGCCGACTACGCCTACGACGAAGCGTACGAGGACTGCGTCGAGGTCTTCAGCGAGCTTGCCTCGGACGCCGAGGAGGCCGGGGTGTACATCGGTCTGGAGTACGTCTGGAACAAGTTCCTGCTCTCGCCGCTGGAGTTCGCGGGGATCATCGACGAGATCAGCTCGGACTACGTGCAGGCGTATTTCGACGTGGGCAACGTGATCCCGAACGGCTTCCCGGACCAGTGGATCCGGATCCTTGGCGACCGGATAAAGGCGGTGCATTTCAAGGACTTCCGCGAGAGCATCGGCACCGGCACCTTCGACGGCTTTGTGGACCTGCTTGAGGGTGATGTGCCGTGGGCGGCGGTGATGGATGCGCTCGAGGAGATCGGCTACGACGGTGCGGTGACCGCTGAGATGATGCCGCCCTACCCGCACCATCCGGAGCGGCTGATCGAGGCGACGAGCAGGTCGATGGACGCGATCCTGGGGCGTTAGTCCGAAGTGGAGAGACGCGCGCAATTTCCGGGAGCTTATGTGTGTGAGGAGTGAGAATAACAATGAGTGCCGACGAGTACGAATACCGCATCCTGCACCTGCCGACGACGAGCATCTCGGTGATGAATGAGCGGCTCAACTCGGACACCGAGGAGGGCTGGGAGCCGCTTTTCATGAGCGGGAACGACTTTGTGAACGTGCTGATGCGGCGCCCGAAGCAGAGTTCGGAGTAGCCGCCTCGGAGCGGCAGAGCGCATACTGACAGAGACGACACGCGCCACCCCCGGAGAGTCGTCTGCGTCGGGGGCGGACGAGCGTGCAATGGAGGGTACACGATGGACCAGCTTCAGATAGGACTCATCGGCGGCGGAAACATGGGCAAATCACTGGCGCGCGGGGTGGCTGAGTGTGAGGACGGTCGGATCGCGGCGGTGGCCGACCCGGTGGAGGGTGTTGCGGAAGCGGCGGCCGAGGAGATCGGGGAGGGCGATGTCGCGACGTTCACGAGCGTTTCGGAGATGCTCGCGGAGGACGAGATCCGGGCGGTGATCGTGGCGGTGCCGAACTACCTTCACCCGGAGATGACCATGCGCGCGGCCGAGGCGGGCAAACACGTGTTCTGCGAGAAGCCGATGGCGCTGAAAGTGGCCGATGCGCGCGCGATGATCGATGCCTGCGAGTCGGCGGGCGTGAAGCTGATGATCGGGCAGGTGCTGCGGTACAACGCGCCTTTCGTGTGGATGATCGACCAGGTCCGCTCGGGCGAGTTGGGCGAGCCCTTCGGGATGCAGGTCACGCGGATCGGTGGCGGCTGGGGAGGCAAATACCACGCACCGTGGCGGCTGGAGAAGGAGACCTGCGGCGGGCCGCTCTTTGAGATCAACGCGCATGAGATCGACTTCATGCGACAGGTGATGGGCGAGGCGGAGACGGTCTATGCGGCGATGGACAACTACGTTACGCCCGAGGTGGACTACGAGGACTTCGTGCAGATGATCGTAAACTTCCAGTCGGGTGGCAAAGGGGCGCTGCTGGCTGGCCACTCGGCGAAGATGGGGTCGTACGACGGCAAGATATTCCTCACCGAGGGCACGATCATGTTCAGCAACCAGCAGCGCGAGGTCCGCTGGGTGGTCGAGGGCGAAAAGCCGCAGACGATCAGTTACGAGAAGGCCGGCAAGGGCTACGAGCCGGGCGTGCAGCGGGAGGTTCGCGAATTCATCGAAGCGGTGCTCGACGACACCGAGGTGACCATCCCCGGCACCGAGGGGCTGCGGAATACTGAGATCGCGCAGGCCGCCCAGATCTCCGCGGCGTCCAACCGCGTGGTGGAACTGCCGTTGTGATGCAGCAGTGCATCGCGTGAGGCAGGCGGGATGATCTGCCGAAAAAAGCGCGTCTGAGCCGGATCTTCTCGGCTCAGACGCGTTTTGCGATTCGCCTCAGTCGCCAGGTCCGAGGATGCGCTGAGCGTTGAGGTGTGTGATGTTGTCGAAGACCTCCTGCGAGATGTTCCCATCCGCCAGCCCGGCCTCGAGGAAGTTCTTGAGGTTGATGAGCACATCGTCCCTGTTGCTCGGCCGGCAGACGTCGGTGCCCCAGAGAAGCTGGTCCTGAAACTCATCGAGGAACGCGTAGCCGAACTCGGGGTCGCGGCTGATCGCGTTGAAGCCGCTGCCTGCGGACATGTCGCCGTGAAGGTTCGGGTAGCGGCGCATAAGCTCGGGGATGCGGCCGCCCTCGGTGACGGGGCCCTTCGGGTAGCCGCCCCACGTCTCCTCGGTGACGTCGCCGCTGATGTACGACCACCACGGGTTGGAGTGCGCGAGGAAGATCAGGTCGGGGTGGTCGGCGACCTGCTGCTCGAGTCGCGGCAGGCCGAACTCGTCGATCAGGCCGTAGCAGCCGCCCTCGCGGGTGGCGACGTGGAAGGTCACGGGCAGGCCGACGCGCTCGGCGTGGTCGAAGAGGTTCGTCACACGTGGATCGTCCCACCAGAGGTTCGCGGTCATCTCGCCGATCCCGCGGCAGCCCTTCTCTTTGTAATGCTCCATCACCCAGGCGAAGTCGAAGTCCGGGGAGTTGTTGCTCAGCCGCGGGTCGATGTTGCAGAAGGGGATGAAGCGGTCCGGGTACTGCTCGGCAATCATCAGTATGTCCTCATTGCTCTGCGTGAGCGCGTTGCACTCGGGGATCGTCAGCGGCAGCATCACGCCCATGTCGATGCCGACCTCGTCGTACATCTCGATGAACTGCTCGGGTGAGGCGGGGCCGTCCTCGCCCTCGCGCCAGCCGATGTCGGAGATTTGTGCGATGTGAATGTGAATGTCGATGAACATGTTCGGTCCCTCCGATTGATTGAGGCTCGTGCGCAGCTTACCCCCAGCGGTCGCACAGTTCGCGTTTGAGTATCTTGCCCATCGTGTTGCGCGGCAGTTCATCCACGAAGATCACGCGGGCCGGCACGCAGTAGTCAACGAGGCGGTCGGCGCACCAGTCCCGGATATGCCTCTCGGACAGGTCATCGCTGTCCCGGACTACCGCCGCGGCGACGATCTCCCCGCGCTTGTCGTCGGGGAGGCCGATGATCGCCGATTCGCGCACTCCCTCCAGCGCGTTGAGGACTTTCTCGACCATCGGCGGGTAGACGTTGTGCCCGCTGGTGATGACGAGTTCCTGGCAGCGGCCGGCGTGGTGGAGGTAGCCCTCGTCATCGACGCGGCCGAGATCGCCGGTGTGAAACCACCCGCCCTCGAAGGCTTCGGCGGTGGCTTCGGGGCGGCCGCGGTACTCGCGGAAGAGGTTCGGCCCCTTGATGAGGATCTGCCCGACCTCACCGTCGGGCACGTCCTCGTCGTCATCATCGGCGATGCGCATCTCGATCCCCGGCAGCGGCACGCCGCAGGAGCCCTCCAGCGAGGAGACGCCGAGTGGGAGGCTGGTGATAACGTGCGATTCGGTCATGCCGTAGCGGTTCGTGATCGGCCTGCCGAGGATGCCCTCAAGCTCGGGCAGCACCTCGGGGCGGATCGGCGCGGAGCCGCAGGTGAAGAGGCGGACGCCGGAAAGCTCGGGCGCCATCTCGCGGAAGAAGTCGTGGTCGAGCCACGAGTAGTAGAAGGTCGGGATGGCGAAGAGGACGGTGCAGTCGCGGAGCGCTTCGAGCGTCCTGCGCGGGTGGAAGCGGGGCTGCACGACCATCTCGGCGCCGGAGAGCAGCATCATGTGCGAGCAGAATGAGAGTCCGTGGATGTGAAAGAAGGGCAGGCAGTTGAGCAGGCGGTCGTCGGGGCCGATCTCCCAGGCGTCGCGGAGGGCGGTGACGGCCGCGGCGAGGTTGTCATGGCAGTGCAGGACGCCCTTGGGCCGGCCGGTGGTGCCTGATGAGTAAAGTATGAAGGCCGGGTCGGTCGGCGCGATCTCCTGGTCGGGAAGCGGCGCCTCGCCCGCGTCGAGCACCTGCGAGATGTCGATGATCCCGCGCAGGGAGGGCTGATCGGCGCCGGCTGCCTCGAGCGTGGCGCGGTTCGCGTCGTCGGTCAGTGCCAGCGCGGCGCCGGAGTCATCAAGATAGTACTCCATCTCAGGTTCGGTGAAGCGGTGGTTGAGCGGCAGCGCGATGGCGCCGAGGAGCATCGCGGCGAGATCGGCGAGCAGCAGCGCGCGCTTGTCGGCGGTGTAAAGCGCGAGCACCTCGCCGGGCTTGAGGCCCGCGTCGGTGAGCACCTGTGCAACGCCACCGAGGCGCCGGGCGAGGCCGGCATACGTGAGGTTCTCCTCGGGGAAGCTGATGGCGGGCAGTTCGGCGTGCCTGTCGAGCGAGGCGCGCAGTTCATCGGCGTATCCGGCAGTCATACGAGCGATCTCTCCTTCGGTGTGCGCGCGTGCCAACGGCCGGGCCGGTGGCGCGTGGAGTTGGGTAAGCGACGGCCATCTCGCGATTTCCGGCTCCTGCAAACGACCCGAGATCGCACGCGGGTCAGTCGTATACGATGCCCAGGGTGTCGAACGACTCGCGCATGAAGCTGCGCTTCACCGCAGTCGCCTCCGGGTCGCCGGGCGTCTCCCAGATCTCATCGAGACTCGCCATCGCCTCAGCCGACAGCCGCCCCTGCTCACGGTACTGCACGAGCGCCCAGCCCGCGGCCATCGTGGTGCGGGCGACGGCGGCCGGATGCTTCTTCAGCGCGCTTGACGGGCAGCAGGAGTCGATCGCGTCATTGCCGTAGGATGCGACGATCGCGTAGGCCTTGGAGGCCTGCGGGACGTTGTCCTCGATCAGCTCGCGCGTGCGCATGAAGAGCGGAACGTTGGCGGTGTACGCCTCATCCGGCACGTCTTCGGGTTCGCGGAAGAGCGTCGGGTGGTCGCGCATCTGCTGGGCGACGTTCATCTCGTTCATTTCGACGGTGATGAAGTCGGGCTCGCCGTCGATGGGGATGCCGGGCTGATGGAAGCCCCAGTGACCGTCCTCACCCTGGCCCTTGAGCATCAGGTCCGGCCCGTGCTCGAGCAGCAGGGCGGTGTACTCCTCGCAGGCGTCGGACGGGTCGCCGATGTCCGGCTCGAAGAAGTGCACCCTGTCGGCGTCGTACCACGCCGCGAGCGGGCCGAAGAGATGGTGGGTGAGCAGAAAGCGGAAGGATGCCTGGTGGTGCGCGGGCAGCAGGTAGTCGTCGAACTGGAAGAAATGCGTCTGCCCGATGGCCTGCTGCAGCTCATCCGACAGGTGAGCGAGCCGGACGTAGGCCTCGTAGAATTCGAATGCGGAGGGGGCGGCCATCAGTTGCAGACTGGTCTCTCCCCGCTCTGCCACGAGACGGCACTGTTCGTCGGCAATGGCGAGGGCGCTTGCGAGGCCCATCTCCTGCGGGCTGTCGTAGATGGCGACCTCGACGGTGCCCGCCGTGAAGACGTAGCGCGGCTCAGGAGCGTTGACCGAAAACGCCGGCAACGTTGCTGGCATGACGAACCTCCCCGGACAGAGTTGGCGCGAGCGGACTGCGAGGGCCTTCGACGCGACGGTGGCTGTGCCCTCCTCGCGGCTTCGTGTCAACGGTTAAGGATAGGGTCAGGAAAGGCGTGTCACGCCACGCAGGTGGTTCCGGGTGGCGGGAAACGACGTCCGGGCGAGGCGCCCGGACTCCGATCGGTCTTGCGATTCCGGACTCCAGGCGCCCTCGCCTGGAGAGTCGTTGCCGCGGTCTCCGAATCCTTAACCGTTGATACGAACCTTCCTCCTCGCGGCTGGCGGCTGACCGTCCGGGCTGCCCGTCGGTCGTTTGTGTTCGACCGGGCTCCGCGGACAACTGTTAATGAAATACGTCCGGGCCTTGACAAGCGCTTGCGCAGCGTGTATTGTTATGCGCAATCGCTTGCGCACGTATTTCCTCTGCTGCAGGCTGGGCGGGATGTACTCTGGGGTTCAGAAACGCCTGGTGCAAGCGATGGCATCGATCGCGGAGCGAACCGATGGCCACGTTGCGAGACATTGCCGACGAGGTCGGGGTAGCGGTATCCACTGTCTCCCGTGTGTTGAACGGGAGCCCGGACGCACGCGTGACCGATGAGGTGCGCGAGCGGATCATTGCGACGGCTGAGAGGCTCCGCTATCATCCGAATCATTACGCGCGCGGACTCGCCCTCGGACGCGGCTCTCATATCAGTGTTTGTACGTGGGTAGCGATGACGCATCACTCCGCGCATCGCGCGCGCGCTATTCGGCAGGCTGCTTCCGACACGGGCTGTCCGGTAGTGACGCTCGATGGCCTGTCGCACGGTCGAGACGGAATCCGCGTTCTCCTGTCGCATCTCCCCATGGCATGCGTTCTTGTATCTGGCGGCTGGCGGCCCTATCAGATGGAGCCGGTGGTGACGACGCTGCATGAGCGTGGCGTACACTGCCTCGTCGTCGATTCGTCGTGGCCGCTGGACCGGGCCCTCCCCTGTGACACGATCCGGGCGGACCGCACGCAGGGAGCGGCGCTTGCCGTCGAGCACCTCGTGGAGCGCGGCCATCGGCACATCGGTCTGATCAGTCTTCTGCAGATCACCGGCCGGCTTGAGGGCTATGAGCAGGTGCTGGACAGGCACGGCATCACGGAGCGTTACATCGCCCCTCTCGATCCGGATATTCCCTACGAAAACGACGTGGCGCTGACTGAGTGTGCGCGGGAGCAGACGCGGGATCTGCTGGAGGAGAACCCGCAGATCACCGCGCTCTTTTGCAGTTCGGATGTGCTGGCGCTGGCCGCGATGGAAATGGTGAGGGAGTTGGGGTTGCGCATCCCCGACGACGTCGCGGTGGTGGGCTTTGACAACGACACTTTCAGCGGCTTCTTGCCGGTGCCGCTTACGACGATCGAGCATCCCCTGGATGAGTTCAGGGAGGCGACGACGAGGCTTCTACGGGCCCGTCTTGACGATGATGACGGGCCGTGGCGGCGCGAGATCGTTGACTACCGACTGATCGAACGTGCTTCGACCGCATCCGTGGGTAAACTGGAGGTGAGCAGTGCGAGGCTGTCGGCCGAGTGACGCTTTGTTGCAAGCGCGACGCACTAAAGCTCGTGAGGAGGATCGTACAATGATGCGCAGGAGAGGTTTCACCTTGATCGAGTTGCTGGTCGTGATCGCGATCATCGCGATTCTGGCGGCAATTCTCTTCCCCGTTTTCGCCAGAGCCCGTGAGAAGGCCCGCCAGACTTCGTGTCTGTCGAATCAGAAGCAGATAGGACTTGGCATACTGATGTATGCGCAGGACTACGATGAGAGATTCCCGCCGGCGTACGCGGGATCGGGTGAGCAGCGTGTATCGGGCTTCTACGACTGCTGCGGTCCGTACACGAAGAACGAGCAGATGTACGTTTGCCCCTCTGGCCACTTCCGCTACGATTACGCTCGCGATGAGCTTGCGTCCGGTGAGGGCTTCTATCATCGCTGGATGGTGGCCGGCTACGGGATCGTTTACACCTTCAGTTGGTCGGGTGCGGGCTATCCGAACTTTGGTGGAAACACAGTCTGGCTCCATCCCAGTGATGACGGAGGCCGATCTCTCGCGAGTATGATCCGCCCGGCGGACGTCATCGTGGCAGTGGAATCAAGCGGCGCATGGCTGATGACACCGGGACACACGGGCTTTGACTCTGATAACAATCCCGTCGAGATGGGCGAGGACGGGAGCGCCGGGAATATGCGCTATCGCCACAATGGCATGATGAATGTCATCTACGGAGACGGGCACGCGAAGGCCAACCCGCAGTTCACGGACGTGACGATCTTCACTGACGGTCTCAGCCAGTAGACGGGCGTGAGTGACGGATG
>JBNJEK010000115.1:0-12808 GCA_051745855.1 Armatimonadota bacterium | reverse complement strand
GTGATTCTCTGCCCGATCTCCTCCTGCGTGTCCGAAACGTCAACCAGCCAGATTCGACCCTGGCGATGGAGGACGTAGGGGATGGTGACCGACTCCATCCCGGTGAGCGTGCGGAATGTGCCGCCGACCGGGAACTGCACCGGCACCGTCGCCCGGTCGTCAACGATTTCCGGCTCTCCGATCACGTACTCCGGCTCACCAGTCGCGTCCGCTGCGAGTCGGCGGGTGAGGCCCATGACAATGTTACCCTCAGTGGCGGTCACGTCGGTGAGATATTCGGCGGTCGTCCGCTGATCGCCGACTCGCACCGCTTCGAGCATGGCCGCGACCGTCTTCTCCGGGGTGGACCGGAACACAAAGTACCACGCGCCGCCGGCCGCCAATGCCAGCAGGATGACCACGAGTACTGCACCTGCGGCGGAACCCTGTCGCTTGTGCGGACTTCGGAACACGCTCACCGCCCCCTTCGGGCATCGTCAGAATGATCTACTCACTGCGTCAGGATACCACGCCCGGCGATTTGCATCCATGATCTTCTACTGCAACTCGCGCAGCCGGGTCGCCGCGGTCAACGCGGCCTCCGAATCGGGCCAGCGCGATTGTATGCCCTTCAATATCTCTATTGACCGTGCGGTGTTCCCATGCCTCCTTACTATCTCTGCCGCGCGGAGTGCGGCCGTCGGGGCCTGCTCGCTCTGCGAGTGAGTTTCTACAACCGCCATAAGCGCGGGAAGGGCCATCTCGTCATCACCGGCGCCGTCGGCAGCCACACCTATCCGCATGAGCACGGCAGGATCGAAATCCGCCGGCGTGAAGCGGTCGATGAGCGCGTCGAAGCGCTCCCTGGCCTCGTCCACCTCGCCTGCCAGCAGCAGCAGCCTCAAGTGCATGTTCCAGTGATGTGCGGCCTCATCGTGCTTCCCGGCCACCATCTCGTAGCATGAGGCCGCCTCGGCGTGCAGTTCGTGGTCACCGGGCCGCTGCGCAATCTGCTGGTCGAGCCGTCTCGCCGCCGCAAGCCAGGCGCCTGCCGCGATCAGTTCGCGCGCCTCATCATGCTTGATCTCATGCGTTCCCTCGCGCGTGAGCTTCAGCGCCCACGCCCAGGCGCCGCCGGCCACGAAACCGCCGATGTGCGCCCAGTGCGCCACCCCGCCGCCCTCCTGGCCCACCGCCATCAGCGCCCAGGCCAGGTCCCATCCCACGAATGCGATGCCGACCCAGAGCGCGCGAACATAGAACACGTAGGGGATGATGAACCAGATGAAAAAGCGCACGCGGACCCCATGAAAGCGCAGCACGAAGAGCGCGACGATGCCCATGATCGCCCCGGACGCCCCGACGAGCCCGATCCCGAGATCCTCGGGATAAAGCGCTATTGATGAGAGCACATGCAGGGCCGCTGACGCGAATCCGGCGCTGAAATACACGAGCATGAAGCGCCCGCGGCCGAGAGCGTCTTCGGCGTGGGGCCCGAACACCCACAGAAAGAGCATATTACCCGCAAGGTGTGCAAAGCCCCCGTGCGCGAACATATAAGTGACGGGCATCCACCATTCGAATCGCCCGTAGACGAGCGAGAAGTTCGCGCTCGCCGGCCCCGTCTGCAGAAAGAAGTACACGAATACGTTCGCGACGAGCAGTGCCACAGTCGCCCAGGGGAAGCCAGCGCGCTGTCTCTCGGTGCCGATCGGGAAAAGAAGCACATTCCGCCTCCACGCGAACGCGTGATCCCTCGTGTATCAGTCGGTCTGTGTGCCGCGAGGCCCGGCGGTCCGGTCGGCGACCGAATCCGCCCGCACGAAGAGACGCGCGGTCTCCTCCTCACACGCAAGCCGCCACTTCGGATGCAGGTCAAGAGCGCGGGCCAGAGGCGCCCCGGCCGAGATGATCGCCCAGTCGATCTCGTAGTCGTCGAGCACCTGCTCCCAGCCCTCGTCGAGTTGGTGCGCCCGCTGCCAGTCCATGACAAGCTCACGACCGAGCACATCGGCGCGTCCGTCAACCATCACCTGCTGCTCCGGCCACAGGTGCCACGTGAGGTAACCTCCCCAGCGGTACGTGTTGAACATGCGGCCCTCGATGCCATTGTCTTTGATGTACTGCACACACTCGACAGGCATGTCCCCCCGGAACACTTCATCGGCCCTCCGTGCCGCCGATGGAACCGACACGGCCATGGACACCACCAGCGCCGCCAGGATCGTCCATGCAACCAGGCGAGAGGGCTCTCGGTCGGTCGCCGGTCGTCTTGCGGAGGAACTCACCCTATCCAGCAGATCGCCGGCGTGCAGCGCGAGCACCGGGGCGACGGCGAACGCAAAGAGCGCCGCGTTGCGCTGCCACTTGAGCGCCGTGTAAAGGAAGATCGCCGTCAGCGCGACATCCCACAGCGTGCTGCGTCGCCCTGATGCCGCAAGTGTCGCCATCGTGGCGACGATCAGATAGCCGAGGATCGCGAAGGTTCTGCCTGAAAAGTTGGGCGATTCGTACTCGGTAATGACAGACTGATGCCACGTGTGTCCGCCCGCGACGTACTCGAGCGGGTAGACTGCGCCCTCGATCCCGTTGGGGTTCGCCAGACATGCCACCGCCGCGAGGCCGAGCGCCCCGAGGACATAGCGCGGGCGGGGCGTGAGCGTTCCGCCCTTCCACTGTCGGAGCCATGCCGGGACCTTGCACAGCGCATATAGACCGATCAACGCCGGTCCGTAGATGAAGCCCCCGTGAATGTTCACCCAGGGGATCATCAGCAGCGGCGCGCCGATCAGCAGCCAGCGCTCTTTGCCGTCCTCGGCCTGCTGGATGAGGCAGAGCATCGCCACGAACAACGCCGTCGTCGCGATCTGCGGCCTGTCGTTGAAGAGCGGTCTCGCCGCAAAGATGGCCAGTGCCCCCACCGCTATCACGGCCAGCGGCGGTGCTCCACGCCGGAGGCACAGCCATGCGAGCAGGGCCCCGGCCGCCCCGGCGACGAGTACGCGCAGCACCATCAGGCCGTCGTGGCCCCAGCGGGAGTAAAGCGCGTACATCGGTAACTCCCACGCCCACTCATGCGCGGTCCACGGTTCCCCCTCGCGCGTCCAGGTGAACGGGTCCTCGTGCGGGATCTGCCGGCTGTGCACCATCCACTCGCCCGCGGCAATATGCCACCAGATATCGTACGTCCGGCGCGGATAGATGGCCGAGACGACGGCGCAGTAGATCAGGAACACCCACACGAGGTGGTGCAGCTTGATCTTCGGTAGATTGCCCGCCCGCTCGACAGGTGACTCCTCCATGCATCGCTCCCCGGGTTCGCCTTCGGCGGCAGTGAACAACGTTCGCCGCCGTCCGCCGTGAACCTGCCTCGGTGGTCGAGGGCCAGCGGATCGATGGAGGAGAATGCATAGTCCTGCGGAAGTGAGAATGCGTCAGCACGACCCGAACCACGTTTCCACCACCGTGGAGGGCACGCCAATGATCGTAATCGAGACCCTCGAAGATGCACAGATTGAGTCGGCGGGAGAGATCGAGCCGAGTGGATTACGCACCTGGACCGCGCGCGAAGGCCTCGAGGCGCAACTTTCCCGCGAGGGCGACACGCTCGTCGCAGCAAGCTCCGGCAACCCCGGCTGCTTCGGTGGCTGGGACGTGGTCTTCCCGGCGGAGCGAGGGCGGTGGTACGAGGTCGGAGTGGCCTATCGCACTCAGATGCTGCGAAGCGTCCTCGACGGCATGCCGCTCTTCGTCTTCTGGGAGGATGACGAGGGCGAGCGGGTGGACTACGACTATCTCCTGATCCACGAAGCCCCGGCCGAGGGTCGCGCGGAGCGTGCCTTCCGCTGTCCCGATGACGCAACGCGTTGTGTTTTGCGCGTGGGGATCCGGTGGACGGCCACCGGTTGCGCGGAGTTCAGGCTGCCGGCTCTCTCGCCGACCGCTCCGCGACCCTCGCGCGTTCACCGGATTGCGGTGGCCGCCGAGAAGCCGAAGAGCCCCGAGAGCGTCATGGACAATGTGCGGCAGTACGCGCAACTTGCCGGCGATGCGGCCGACTTCAAGCCCGACCTCGTACTGATGCCCGAGATCATCCTGCAGTGGGGTCTTCCGAGGCCGGCGTATCAACACGCGATCAGCATTCCGGGCCCTGAGACCGACGTTTTCGCGGAGGTCGCGGATGAGCACGACATGATGATCGCCTTCTCCAGCGAGGAGAAAGATGGCGACCTTTATTACAACACCATGATCCTCTTCGGCCCGGATGGGGAGATCGTCGGCAACTACCGCAAAACACACCTTGCGATCAACGAGGGCTGGGAGGGTGTCACTCCGGGCGATGGGCTTCCCGTCATCGACACGCCCCTGGGGCGGGTCGGCTGCACCATCTGCAAGGACAGTTCGCTCTACGACGCCACGCGCGTCCCTGCCGAACGCGGGATCGAGATGATGCTGCTGTCGATCATGGGTGACCACCGCGCGGTTGAGTGGCAGTGGGCGCCCGGCAAGTTTTCACCGGATCGATGGAAGACGATCATGCGCGCGCGAGCGATCGAGAATCACATCTGGATGGTGATCGCGCGCAACAACTGCGAGGGAAGCTGCATCATCTCACCGAGCGGCGACATCCTCGCGTGGAACGATGGTCGTCAGCGCATCATCGTGGCCGAGTGTAATCTCGGCGAGGAGTTGCGGACCTTCCGTGGCTCGACCTTCCGCGACAGCACGTGGGCGGAGCGCAGACCACATCTTTACCACTGAACGCGACGAGCCGATTCTGAGAGAGGGAGCGACCATGCCCGAGAGACCGAACATCCTGTTGATTTTCCCCGACCAGTGGCGCGGCGATTGCGTCGGAGGCGCATACGATCATCCCGTCATTGAAACGCCCTTTCTCGACCAGATGGCAAACGAGGGTGTGACCTTCACCAGCGCATACTCGGCCTGTCCGTCGTGCATCGCCACCCGCGCGGTGCTCGCGACCGGTCAGAAGCCCGATGACGTCGGCCGCATCGGCTACCGCGACGGCGTGCCGTGGCGCTACGAGGACACCATGTACCATCGCCTGCGCGATTCGGGCTATCAGACGATCAACGTGGGGAAGACGCACTTCTATCCGCAGCGCCTGCACATGGGCTTTGAGGAGAATTGGCTGTACGACGTCATTCGCCGCGACCCGGGATTCAACAGCGACTACCACATGTGGCTTGAGCGCGAAAGCGACGGTCTGATCGAGGACACGGCCAGGGAGATCACCTCCAACTCGTGGATGGCCCGTCCGTGGGTGCACCCGGAGTACCTGCACCCGAACTCCTGGACCGCCCAGACCGCGCTCAACATGCTTGACCGCCAGGATCCGACGCGGCCGTTCTTCCTGCAGGTGGGCTTCCACCGCCCCCATCCGCCGCTTGACCCTCCCGTCGAGTACTTCCGCCAGTACGAGGGCCGCGAGATGCCGCCTGTGCCGGTCGGCGACTGGGCCGAGGAATTCGGAGAGTCGGTTCGCCGCGTGGACTCCTCAACCGGCACGCTCCCCGAGCATGTCCTCAACCGCAGCCGCTGGGCCTACTACGCGCAGATCACTCACCTCGACTACCAGATCGGACGGATTCTGCATCGTCTGGGCCGGATGGGCGGGCTTGAGAATACCTGGGTCATCTTCACCTCGGATCACGGGGAGCTTCTCGGCGACCACAACCACTTCCGCAAGGTCGTCGCGCTGGAGGGTTCGGCGAAGGTGCCGTTCATCGTGCGACCACCAGGGTCGTTTGAGGGCCCGCGGGGCATCCGCCGCGATGAGCCGATCTCGCACTTCGACGTGATGCCGACGGTGCTGGGGCAGGCGGGGCTTGAGGTCACAGAGGAGATCGACGGCGAGTCGCTGGAGCCACTGATGGCCGGTGAAGACGCCTCATGGCGCGAGTTCCTCCATGGCGAGCACTCCGGCTTCAATGACCAGGGGAATCAGTTCGTGACCGACGGCCGCGAGAAGTTCATCTGGCTCACCGACAGCGGCCGCGAACTCTTCTTCAATCTCGAGGAGGATCCGCAGGAGTTGCACGACCGCTCGGATGACCCTGCGTATGCGGATCGTGTGGCGCTGTGGCGAGGCCGCCTCGCGAAGATACTCGCCGAGCGTGGCGACACGGCGATGTCCGACGGCGAGAACCTGATCCCGGGGACGAACCTGCCGCCGGTGCGAGACTGGCTGCTGGAGGAACAATAGGCCGAGATCGTGGGTGACGGGGATCATTGGGTGACGTCCGAGTGGAACACGGGTTTGCAGCGTGTGCCTTCGACCTCCACATTGTCACCATCACCAGCGTCTCCGTCGGCATCATCGCAGGTGAATCAATGCGACTGATCATTCGCGACCAGCACGGTTGATACCTCGTGCGCGGCTGACGGAGGAGTGCGGGGCCAGAGCGCGAAGTATGACCTGACGAGAGGCAGTCGGGCGACCAGCGGTATTGCATCAGCATACACGGAGGCTTGACCATGGCACTGACGGTGGCTTTCATCGGGACCGGCAAGAAGGAAGAGAAAGCGTCGCTGAGCGGATATGCGATGGCATACACCCACGCGCAGGGCTATGAGGCGCTGGATGACCTCGAGATGGTCGCCGCATGCGACCTTGTGCCGGAGAACGTGCAGGCATTCGCGGATACGTGGGAGATCGACGCGATCTTCGAGGATTACAACGAGATGCTCGCCGAGGTTGAGCCGGACATCGTCAGCATCTGCACCTGGCCGCACCTGCACGAGCAGATGACGGTGGACTGCGCCCGGGCGGGCGTGGGCCTTGTGTACTGTGAAAAGCCGATGGCGGACACCATCGGCGGGGCCCGGCGGATGCTCGAAGTCTGCGATGAAGAGGGTACGATGCTCTGCTTCAACCACCAGCGGCGCTACGGCGCTCCGTTCCAGATCGCGAAGCAGATGCTCGATGAGGGAAGGATCGGCGAGTTGCAGCGGATCGAGTGGGGCGGCGCGAATATCTACGACTACGGCTCTCATAACTTCGACATGGCCCAGTTCTTCAACAATGAAACGCCCCCAGCGTCGGTGATGGCGCAGGTTGACTACCACACCGAGAGCTTCTGGTTCGGCGCGCACAACGAGAACGCGTGCCTCGGGCTGATCGAGTATGAGAACGACGTGTGTGGCCTCGTCGCGACCGGCGACGTGCAGGGCGCGATCGGCTGCCACAACCGACTGGTGGGCAGCGAGGGTCTGATCGAACTTGGCAGCCACGCAGAGGGCGCGGGCGCGCTGCGGGTCCGGACCTTCGGCGAGGGTGACTGGGAGAACGTGGACACCGGTGGAGAGGGCATGCACTCGCAGGAGTACATCAACCGCGCGATTGCCGACGCGGTGGATGCCTTCCGCAATGACGGCATGGCGATGATGGATGCGCACAATGCGATTCACGGCACCGAAGCGATCTTCGCGTGCTGGGAATCGGCTCGCCAGCGCGCGCGAGTGGATGTGCCGATCGAAGCCGATGACAACCCGCTGAACGGGATGGTGGAGACGGGCGAACTCAATCCGCGCCCCGAGGAAGAGGGCCAGACGTTCTGAGCGATTGTGTCTTTTGCGTGGATATGATCATGGGCGACCCGGCCGGGTCGCCTGTCGTTTTTGCGCGATGGCATGCATGGAGGTCTCTCGCCACCTGCATGTAATCTACTGCGCGGAGAGGGGGCGAACCACGTGGCCCGCGATAGCTTCTTAAAGAAGTGGTGGATGGTAATCGTCATCCTGTCCGCTTTCGTGGTGGGCTATCAGACCATCTATGGCTGGTACAGGCTTGCGAAAGAAACCGCGCGGGGACCGGAGCCGCCGGATTACTACCAGGATCCTCTTCCGAGCATGGCCTTTTCGTTTTCCGACGAGGACGACCCGGGGCGCGCCTCAGTGTGGGTTGGCAGCACGTCCGTGATCGTCTTCCGGTCGAGCCATCACGAGCGGTCTCCCGCGCAGCGTGCACGTGATGCCGCCAACGTGATACAGGATTTCCTCGAAGATAGAGATGCGACTGCCGTTGTGACGATCGATCATACTGGAGAAGGCCAGCCCACGGTGCTGCTCAATGGAGAGACCGTGGCCGTGGTGGACGAGGAAACCGCCAGAGCGAATAACAGCCGACCTGAGGATCTGGCTCGCGTATGGGCTGAGAACCTGCGTGTCGCATCAGGACGAGAGTAGAGATGCACGACGGAGGGACCACACATGGCCGATCGACGACCGAACATACTGATGATGGTGGCTGACACGCAGAGGGCGCAGAACCTGCACTGCTACGGCTACCCGAAGGAGACCTCGCCGACATGGGACGCCATCGCGGCGGAGGGCGTTGTCTGCGAGCAAAACATATCACCCGGGATCTGGAGCCTGCCGGGCTACGGCTCAATGTTCACCGGCGTTCATGTGGCGACGCACCGAGGTGACGCCGACTACGAGTATGTGCACAGAAGCCTTCCGACGCTGGCTGAAGTGCTCGGCGAGGCGGGCTATCAGACATGCGGGCTGATGCCGAACGCGTGGGGCTCAGGGACGGTGGGGCTGGATAAAGGCTTCGAGGTTTACGTGGACTGGGGACTGAGCCGCAATGAGCCACCGACACGCGGATGGGACCTGCCTGAGGACGAGATCGGTGGCGATGAGGGGCGCATCGAGACGCTCGGACGCTGGCTTGATGATCGTGACGAAGACCGACCGTTCTTCCTCTTCACCGTCTTCGGCGATCCGCACGCGACGTACAATCCGCCGGAGCATTTCCGCGAGCAGTTCCTGCCCGACGATGTGACCGAGGAGGAACTGCGGACTGTGCTTGAGGAGCAGGATGTCATCGCGATGCACGCGGAGGACGTCATGTTCGATGAGCGGCAGTGGGAGATCCTCTACGCGCTCAACGACGCCTGCGTGCGCAGCGCAGATGAGAAATTCCGCAAGTGCATCGACCACCTCAAGGAGCGTGGGCTTTTCGACGACACCGTCATCATCCTGACGTCCGATCACGGTGACGTGATGGGCGACCGCCCGCCGTGGTGGGGGCACATGGCCGAGATCTGCGACTCGCTTATTCACGTGCCGCTGGTGATGCGCTACCCTGATGCGATCGAACCGGGCACGCGTATCTCCGGTATCACGCAAACGCACGACATCTTCGCCACCTGCTGCGAGATCGCGGACGCCGAAGTGCCGTCGCCCGCCCGCGAGCAGTCGCGGAGCATCATCGACGCCGCGCACGGGCAGAATCTTCGCGAGTTCGCGCTTGCCGAGGCATACAAGCCGGTGCAGGTGATGGAGCGCATCCTGCGCCGCTACCCGGACTTCGATGTGCGGAAGTACAACTACCACCTCAAGACCTGGCGCTCGACCACCGAGAAATACGTCTGGCGCTCGGATGGGCGGGATGAGTACTATCGCGTGGATGAGGACCCGTGGAATCGCAAAAACCTCATCGAGGAGAATCAGGCGCGCGCGGACGAGCTTCAGCAGATGATGCTCGACTATCTGCTGAGCATCCCGCGTAACGAGTTCGGCGACCTGCAGAGCGCGTGGCCGGGCAAGGCCGCGAAGCCAGAGATCGCCGCAAAGCTGCAGGCGCTTGGATTGTACCGGAAGGTGCTCGACTGGCCGGACTGGGCGCCGAGGTGAACGGGAGGGAAAAGTGAAGGGGGAAGAGGGAAAAAGGAACGGCGAGGACAACGACAAACGATGAGCGGCTCACGCGCCCTTGGGGAGGGGCGGCAGCACGCGTACGGCGCGCGAATCGTAGGTCGTTAAGGAGGGGCGGCCCTCGTCCCGCGTTCCCGCCCCCGGGCGGGACGGGACGAGGGGGAGGAGTGGCTCGCGTCGTTTGCGAGCCACGACGAAGCTTCCCTGCCCGCCCGCCGTTGCCGTCCGGCCTCCCGATCACATGGAGGATTTACGCATGCTACCCGAAGGTGACACGCAAGGTCGCAGCAAACCCCGCCGCCTGCCTGATGAGGCCTACTGCACGCTCGGGCAAGCTGTCGGGGTCACAGTACGCGCGAGGCCATCCACGCCGAGTCTCGTAACGGGTGGGCGTCCTTCGCTCGTGCTCGATGCTCTCTATGCTGCGGCCGAACTGAAGCACTGCGCTGTCATCGCTCACTGCTTGTTGCCGGACCACGTGCATTTCCTGATGTGCGTGCTGGATGACGACGGACACATCCTCAAAGCGATCAAGAGCTTCAAGCAGTACTCGGCACGGCGTCTGCATGAGAGTGGGGTGCAGAAGCCTGCCTGGATACGAGACTTTTGGGATCGCCATGTGAGAGGGCACGAGGACTACGTCAGTGTTGAGTGGTACATCGCGCGTAACCCCGTTCATCACGGCCTTTGCGACGAGCCGCGAGATTGGGCCTTCACCGCGAGGAACGGTTGGCCGACAATGTAGCGGGAATCCGAACGACAACAGCGGGCGGGCAAGGAAGCTTCGGCGCCGGGGGCGCCGAACCCTCGCGCCGGTAAACGACACCGGACGCTCGGGCCGCCCCTCCTTAACGGCTTTGGACACGGTCGGTGTCGAATGAGACCGGAGCTGGGTCCGGCCTCTCCTGAACAGCAGGATGGAAGCAGGTCCCGCCCCCTCGTCGCGCGAAAGAACGACCGCGAATGAAACGCACGCAAGTGGCGGATCAATCCGCTTTGACGGAAGGGAGAACCGGACAATGGCTGAAGCAAGAAAGCTTGGCTCAGACGATCTGGTGGACAGCTCAATCCCGGTGATCGGAGTATGCGCGACGGGCGATCCACGCATTGACGAGGAGAGCCGCACACGCGCGCAGAACATCATCGAGATCACGGCGGATATGCTCGCCGACCGCGTGCAGATGCCAGACGGCACGCAAGTTCCGGTGGTGTATTCCGATATGCTGATCGATGGCGAGCCGCAGGCAGACACAGTCGCGCGGCAGTTCAAGGACGCGGGCGTGAACATCATCGTCTGTGTGCCGGACACATGGGCGTTCCCGCAGCTTTCGCTTATTTCGCTGATCCAGCAGTTCCCGGACGACACGCCGCTGAACCTCACCTGCGGAAACTCCGGCCCCAAGCCCGGCGTGGTGTTCGTGCACGCCGCCTCCGGCGCGATCTCACAGTACGGCCGCCTCGTGCACATTAACGTCGGAAGCTGGCCTGATGAGGGCCTCAAGCCGCAGATGACCGAGCAGACGGCCGACGACCTCGTAGACTGGACCTACGCGGCGGTCGCGCGGCAGGCGATGAAAGGCCGGCGCGTGGTTATCTTCGGCCACGACTCAATGGGCATGGAGACCGCGCTGCAGCATGTCATCCCGACGCGGGATGTATTCGGCCTGGAGATCACGCGTCTCGACATGAAGCTGCTCGCGGACATGGTGAAGAAAGGGGCCTGCGACGAGGACGAGCTTGAGGCCCTGCGAGCGTGGGTCGATGAGAAGGTCGGCGATCGGCTGGAACTGAGCGATGAGGCAGACAGCGTACGCTTTAACCAGTCACTCTCGATGTATCTGATTGTGCGCGACCTGATGGACGACCTCGGGGCGATCGGCGGCGGCTTCATGAGCCAGCTTGAGTGGGGCTCGGACCCGCGAGGTCTGCCCCTTCCGGTGGCCGACGCGATGGAGTCGCTCTTCAACTCGAGCTTCGATCACAACGGGCCGAAGGCGCCGACCCCCTACGCCACCGAGGCGGACGTTCAGGGACTGCTGACGATGCTGCCCTTCACCTATCTGACAGGCGGGAACCCGCCGCTCTTCATGGACTTCCGCAAGGTCTGGGAGCCGTGGGAGATCCAGCGCCTCGCCGATGACATGGGCGTGGACTACGCCGACGAGATCTGGGCCACGCAGGGCTTCGTGGACGGCGACAACTCCGGCAGCGCGTCCTTCGACTGGGCGGGCATGCCCGGCGAGGACCCGGACACGCTGATGTCACGAGTGTCGATGCCGCTGGCTGACCCGGGCTACTTCCCGGGTGGCGGCAACTCGGTGACATTCGTCTCACCCGGAGGCATTGAGGGGATCGCGGGGCGACTTGCCTACAGCGCTCTGAGCAACGCGTTCTCGATGATCTGGGACGAGGCGCAGACGGTGGACCTGCCCGAGACGCTGTCGGATGCGGTCTGCAATACCTCGAACGTCACCTGGCCGCACACGTTCGTCACGCCGAAGTATGCGAGCATGGTCGAGTACAAGCAGTTCGCGCCCGCGAATCACTTCCACATGACGTGGGGCCTGACGCCCGCGCGTCTGCAGTACTGGATGGACCTGACGAACGTGCTTTCGGCCACGCCGTGGGAGGCGCGGCCCGGCTTCATCGAGGGCACCGACCGCCCGCAGCCACTGCTCTACGTCATCAACGGCGGCGAGGATCAGACGAAGCTGATGCTCGCGAAGCGGTAAGTCGCGTTCGTTGCGTCCCCGGTGACCTCGCCGGGATGTCGTTTGCATGATCCGTCGGGGAGCCGGGGCATCTCCGGCTCCCCGGCCGCGACGGGAGGTCACTCGCATGATCGAAGGCAATGAAGTCACCTCGCGCATCGGCGCAATCGCCGCGCAGCCGAAGCAGGCCGCACAGGTCGGCGCGCGGATCATGGAGCAGGGCGGGAACGCGTTCGACGCGGCCGCTGCGTCAGCACTGGCGTCCTGTCTGCTGCAGCCGCAATCGACGGGCATCACCGGCTACGTGCTCTGCGCCGTTGTACGGGACGGTCGCGGCGGGGAGATCACCTCGATCGATGCCAACTCCGTCGCCCCATCGGCCGCGCATGAGGATATGTACGAGCTTCTGCCGGCGTCCGGTGACCCGAAGGACC
>JBNJEK010000114.1:0-12810 GCA_051745855.1 Armatimonadota bacterium | reverse complement strand
GATGCGGAGCATCTCGCCGATCTGCTGCTGCCGATGCTTCGCGACGAGGGTCTCTTTGAAAAGGACCCGAGCGAGGAGAGGATGCAGTGGCTGATCGATGTCGTCGATCTGATGAAGGAACGCACGCGGCTGCTGACGGACTTCGTCACCTGGGGGCGCTACTTCTTCACCGATGAGTTCCCCTACGACAGCAAGGCCAGGAAGAAGTGGCTGAATCGCGACGATGTCCCGGACCGCCTCGACGCCCTTGCCGATCGCCTCGAGGAGGCCGAGGAGTGGGATGTTGACACGATCGAGCAGGTGATTCGCGGGCTTGCCGATGACCTTGACCTCAGCGCGGCGAAGGTCATCCACCCATGCCGTGCGGCCGTCACCGGCCAGACGATCGGCCCGAGTCTTTTCCACCTGCTGGAGCTACTGCCCCAGGAGACGGTCGTCGAGCGTCTGCGGAAGGCCGCCGAACTGGGCAGAGCCGGGGAGATGGCACCTCTGCCCTCTGAGGGCGACGAGTAGTAACTTCAAGGCAGACGATTCTCAGGAACGGTCGGGGCGCAGTTCGCCCCGACCGTTCTTATGTACATGAAAAAAGTCGGGAAATCCTCGCCCGCAGATGAACATGGCCGATTGCCCGCGCGTCATTGTATGCGAAGTAAGACGAGAAGGATCGACACAGATGTGCAGATTTGGTGGGGGAGGAGAGTGCTGTCCCCGCCAGCACTCAAATCCCCCGCCGTCTTCATCCCGAAACACACGCTTTTGCAGGATTGGTGGGGGAGGAGGATGCTGTCCCCGCCAGCATCCAAATCCCCCGCCGAATCATTTAAGGGGGGCATCCCCGGTGCGTTTGCGCGTTCGTTGACAGTGCGTGTCCCCTGTGCTAAGGTTCCGTCGCAGCGATGAGACCAAGGCGACCGGGCGCGCCGACGCCACCGACCGTGGGCGGAGAGACGGTCACGATGGCCCGATGCAGCCGAAGCGGAACACAAGTCAGTAGCCTGACGGTCGCCCGCGCAGGGCGATCGAGGGCCATGATGTCGCAGTTCTGAGAGGCCCCCGCCCGGCCGCGGCGAGTCGCACTGCTCCGGGCACCGGGGCCTTTGATCATGTACACGGCACTCGAGCGCGTCTGCATGCAAAGAACGTGAGTGGTGGAGGCGAGCACATTGCGCGTACACGATGACGTCACCGGGACGATCGGCGACACTCCGCTGGTGCGGCTTGGGAAGCTTGACGCGGACCTTCCCGGCCGCATCGTGGGGAAGCTCGAATTCTTCAACCCGGCAGGCTGCGTGAAAGAGCGGATCGGTCTCGAGATGATTCTCGCCGCCGAGCGCGACGGCCTGATCGAACCCGGCCGCACCACGATCATCGAGCCCACCAGCGGCAACACCGGCGTCGGCCTGGCGATGGTCGGGGCGGCGCGGGGCTACCGCGTTGTGCTCTGCATGCCCGAGTCGATGAGCGTGGAGCGGCGGAAACTTCTCGCGGCATTCGGCGCTGAGCTGGAACTGGTCGATGGCGGAATGCAGCCGTCGATCGACCGTGCGCGAGAGATGGCCGAGGGGATCGATGGCGCGTGGATCCCGATGCAGTTTGAGAACCCCGCGAACGCTGCGGCCCACGAAAAGACGACCGCGGAGGAGATCTGGGCGGACACCGACGGCACCGTGGATGCGGTCGTCGCGGCGATCGGCACCGGAGGCACAATCACCGGCATCGCCCACGCATTGAAACCGCGCAAACCCGAGCTTCGCATGATCGGAGTTGAGCCGGAGGAATCGGCGGTGCTGTCCGGCGGTGAGCCGGGCCCACACGGCATCCAGGGGATGGGCGCGGGCTTCGTCCCGGAGGTGCTCGACACAGAGATACTCGACGAGGTCATCACGGTCTCTACCGACGAGGCGAAGGCCACCGGCAGACGGCTCGCCTCCGAGGAGGGGATCCTCGCGGGCATATCATCGGGCGCCGCCGTCCACGCCGCACTTCGACTGGCGGAGCGGGACGAGATGCGCGATCGCCTCATCGTGACCATCATCCCCGACACCGGCGAGCGCTACCTTTCGACAGATCTTTTCGAAGCATAACCAGGCCTGGGAATGCTGGAGAGGAGGAACGGCGATGTACGGATGGGCCACGAATACTGCAGCCGCGGTGGTGATGTGCATGGCTATGCCGCAGCGTCCCATCACGGGGCGCAGAAGCAGCCATGCCCGAGCAGCCTATCATCACACAGGCGCGTCCGGCCGCCGTTTCACCGGCAAGGGCGCCCTTCGGAGAGAGTGAGCTAAGTGGCGAAAACCTACGATGAGATCAACGCGAAAATACGCAGCGGGGATGTTGTAGTCGTCACCGCCGAGGAGATGGTCGATGTCGTCGATGATATCGGTCCGAAGGAGGCCGCGAAGAAGATCGACGTGGTCACCACCGGGACCTTCGGCCCGATGTGCTCATCGGGCGCGATCATCAACACCGGGCACAGCACGCCGCGGATGAAGATCTCGAAGGCGTGGCTCAACGAGGTGCGCGTCGAGTGCGGCCTCGCGGCGGTGGACATCTACATCGGCGCGACCAACGTGGCGGAGGGCAGTTCGCTCAACCGCAACCACCCCGGGCGCTTCAACTACGGCGGCGCGCATGTGATCGAGGACCTCGTCGCGGGCCGCGATGTGCGCCTGCGCGCGGAGGCATACGGGACCGACTGCTATCCGCGCCGCGAGCTTGACACGTGGCTGAACATGGACGACCTCAACGAGGCGTACATGCTCAACCCGCGCAATGCCTATCAGAATTACAACGTCGCGGTGAACACGCACGCCGACCGGGACATATACACCTACATGGGCGTGGTGAAGAAAGACCTCGGGAGCGCGAACTACTGCTCGGCCGGCCAGCTCAGTCCGCTGCTGAACGATCCTTACTACCGCACCACCGGGATCGGCTCGCGGATCTTCCTCGGCGGCGCTCAGGGCTTTGTGTACTGGCAGGGCACACAGCACGACCCGACCGGCGAGCGGACCGATGGCGGCGTGCCCACCGGCGGCGCCGGCACTCTCGGGACCGTCGGCGACCTCAAGCAGATGGACCCGCGCTACGTCGTCGGCGTGAGCTTTCTCGGCTACGGCGTCTCGATGGCGATTGGCCTTGGGACGGCGATTCCGATCCTCGATGAGGAGATGGCGGCGCAGACCGGGGTCAGCGACGCGGAGATCGTGGCGCCGATCATCGATTACAGCCGCAATTACGGCCTTAATGAGGGGGAGCCCTACGGGCACATCTCCTATGCGGAACTGAAAACCGGCGAGGTGGAGATCGAGGGGAAGCGGGTGCCGACGACCCCGCTTTCGAGCTACGTGCGCGCTCGAGAGATCGCGGAGAAGCTCAAGGACTGGGTGCAGGCGGGGCAGTTTACCCTGACCGAGCCCGTCCAGTCACTGCCCGGGCCGGATGACAGTCCGGGGTTCAAGTCGCTTAACTACCGACCGTTCGAAGAAGAGGGCGGTGAGTGACCGATGGCCGAGAGCAGGATCGTACTGCACTTCCCGAAGAAGCTGCTCGATCAGCCCGTCATCTCGACGGCGGTTCGGAAGTACGGGCTTCACTTCAACATCCTGCGCGCGAATATCACGCAGGATCAGGAGGGCCTGATGGTCCTCGGGCTTGAGGGCGAGCAGGAGCGCATCGACGTGGCCGTGGAGTGGATGCGAGAGCAGGGCGTGCGCATCCAGCCGCTGGAGCATGACGTGACACGCGATGATGAGCGCTGCACCGACTGCGGCGCGTGTGTGGTGGTATGCCCGACGAACGCTCTTGCGATGGACCTTCAGACGCGGGAGGTCAGCTTCGACGCGGACAAATGCGTCGCATGTGGCATCTGTGTGCCCGTCTGTCCGCCCCGGGCGATGGCAATACGTTTCTGAGCCCGTGGGGCACAGATGAAAAGAGCCCGCGGCTTGATAGCCGCGGGCTCTGCACTTTTTTGTGCGAAATGCGGGAGTTTAGACCTCCCAGACGGTCTCGCCCTCATCATCAGCCCCGCCGAGGCCGCCTTCCTCGCTCTGGAAGATGCGCTCGACGAACGTCAGCAACTCGCGAGGGTTAAACGGCTTCGTCAGATAGGAGCTTACGCCGGATGACCAGCCGCGGAAGATGTCCGCGTCCTGGGCCTTCGCCGTGAGCATGATGACCGGGATGTCCTGTGTGTCCGAGTCCGCCTGGAGGCGCTTGAGCACCTCAAAGCCGTCCATCCGCGGCATCATCACGTCGAGGACGATCATGTCCGGATCGGTTTCCTTGACCTTTTCAAGCGCCTCGACCCCGTCGTAGGCCGTTTCGACTTCGTAGCCGGCCCGTGACAGATTCACCTCAACGAGTCGAACGATGTGGCGCTCGTCATCGACTACCAGAATCTTCTTCGCCATCTACAGCCGCTCCCTCCGCGGGTTTGTAATGCGTCCCGGATGCGTCGGTTTGCCGCACAGGACGCTCCACGCGGGCTTTGAGACATAAATCCAGTGTGCGGCGATTATACAAGAGGACTTGTGTCCTGTCAAACTGCGCGCGAACGTGTTGTCCGGCAATGAGGCCGCCTGCCCTCACTCCGTTCGCGCATCATCCGGCGTTTCCCTCCACGAGGTCCGCCACATCGTCGAATTGATCCTCCAGTTGCTCGTAGAGGTCCCGGTAGATGCCGTGGCAGGACTGATAGAGCCGATGGTTCTCTTCATTGACGCGAGGCGTGTCAACGGTCCGGATCGCAAACGAGCAGGCCTCGTCGACGCTGTCGTAGGCGCCGGTGGCGACCGCCGCCAGCAGTGCGACGCCCCAGGCGGGCCCCTCATCGACGTTGATGATGCTGTGCGGGTGTCCGCTCACATCGGTTTGTATCTGCCGCCACAGTTCGCTGCGCGCCCCGCCGCCGGAGGCCCGAACTTCGCTGATATCCACGCCCATCTCCTCGATGATCTGAAGCGAATCGAGCAGTCCGAAGGCAACGCCTTCGAGAACCGCGCGGATCATGTGCGGCTTACCGTGGCGGAGGCTCAGGCCGAAGAAGACGCCTCGCGCGTTGGGGTTCGCGTGGGGCACGCGCTCGCCGGTGAGGTAGGGCAAAAAGACCAGGCCCTCGCTGCCGACCGGAGCCTGCGCGGCCTCGTCGGTCATCAGCGCGTAGGGGTCCACGCCCATGTTGGCGGCGACCTCCATCTCGGCGGCGCACAGTTCATCGCGCATCCAGCGCAGCGAGCCGCCCGCCGAGAGCATCACGCCCATCACGTGCCACTTGCCCGGCACCGCGTGGCAGAACGTGTGCGTGCGCAGCTTCTCATCCATCGCCGGTTCATCGAGGTGCGCGAAGACGACGCCGGAGGTGCCGGTGGTCACTGAGACCACGCCGCTGCGGACGATGCCGTTGCCGACCGCCCCCGCCGCCTGATCGCCGCCGCCACCCACCACGGGCGTGCCGGCGGCGAGACCCGTCGCGGCGGCGGCCTCGTCGGTCAGCGTGCCGGTGACCTCCGGCGACTCGTAGACCTTCGGCATCCACTCGCGCGGGATCTCCAGCCTGTCGAGCATCACGTCCGACCAGCGACGCTCGCGAACATTGAGCAGCGAGGTGCCCGAGGCGTCGGAGACCTCGGTGGCGTAGTCGCCCGTGAGGCGCAGGCGCAGGTAGTCCTTCGGCAGGAGGACCCGGCGCACGCGGGCGTAGCTGTCAGGCTCCTCGTCGCGCAGCCAGATGATCTTCGGCGCGGTGAAGCCGGTGAGGACCGGGTTGAGCGTCTCGGCGATGACGTCATCCTCGCCGACGGTCTCGGTGATGAAGTCGCACTGGCGGGCGGTGCGCTGGTCACACCAGAGGATCGCCGGGCGGATGACCTCGTCGCTCTCGTCGAGAAAGACCGACCCGTGCATCTGCCCGGAGAGGCCGACGCCGGCGACCTCGGCGCCGTCGATCGCAGCCTCACTGAGGGCGGCACGCGTGCTTTCACACGCGGCCTCCCACCAGTGCTCCGGATCCTGCTCCGCCCAGTTCGGCCTGGGGGTGGACAGCGGGTACTCGGTCGCGTGGCTGGCGATGACTTCGCCGTCTTCGCTTACAAGCAGCGCCCGCGTGCTTGTTGTGCCAACGTCTATCCCCAGCAGGTAGCCCATCTGTGCCCTCCTGAACGTTGCGGGTGTCTACGCCAGCTCGACGGTGACGGGAGCGCCTGCCCCGACCGCCTTGAGCGCGTCGAGGTCGCCCTCCATGCTCCCGATGACCATCACCGGACTGGCCGGGCGAATCTCCTCGGCGGTGCTCATCGGCGTCATGCCAAAGAACATGCAGAATGCCGAGCCTGGCGGCCAGTAGCCGAGGTCGCCCATCTCGACGGCCGCCTGCATGTCCTCTCCGGGGCAGTCCACGTCGATGCTGAAGTAAATCTCCTCACCCCAGGTGCTCGCTTCGGCCTCGATCGGAAGCGCCTCGGCGATCATCCGGGCGCAATCGGTGTCGTTGAGTTCACCCTGCACTTGAACGTCACCAGCAGTGATCTTGATCGGAACCGGCATTTGAATGTCTCCTCCTCATCCTCGTTCCCCGTTTGTGATGGTTGCCATTTCGTATTCCCCGCGTTACACGAACACTCGCAGGTAATTGAGTCCCTTTTCAAAGCCTTCCTCCGTGCTGAATGCTCGATCCTCGTGTTCGATGCTCAGTGTGCCATCGAAGCCGTTGTCACGCAGGCGCGCGATGTATACGCCCCAGTCGATCTCGCCGAAGCCCGGGATGACGTAACGCCACCACGTCCGCTCGTCGCGATTGCCGAGCCAGGCGAGCTTGTGCGCGTTGATCTCGGTGTCCTTTGCGTGGGAGTGGAAGATCTTCTCCGCGAAGACCTCGACCGCGCGCAGGTAGTCGATCTGCTGATGGTAGAGGTGCGAGGGGTCGAAGTTAAGGCCGAAGTTGTCATGCGGGACGGCCTCGAAGATGCGCTCCCACTGGCCGAGGTGCATGATGTTGGTGGCAAACCAGTTCTCCATCGCGAAGCGGACGCCCTTGTCCGCCGCCTCCGGGCACAGTTCGTTGTAAAACGGCGCCGCGATTTCGTCGATGGTCTCCTCGCGCGACATGCCGCCGCAGGGCTTGCCTGCGAGGCAGCCCACGTTCTGCACGCCGCTGGCCGACGCGAGTTCGACGGCCGCCCGCAGCGCGTCCTGATTCTTCGCGCGCTCGGCCTCGTCGGCGTCGCTGATGTCGAGGAAGCATGACATCTGACTGATCTTCAGGCCCGCGTCGCGGACCTGTGCGACGATGTCGGCGGCCTCGCCGGCGTCCATCTGCACATTGAGGTGCTCGCAGCCGGGGCGGACATCAATCTCAAGCGCGTCGAAGCCGGCCCCGACCGCGAAGTCGAGGATGGTGTCCATCGTGTCACCGCGGTGGCGCGCCGTCAGCAATCCAACCTGCATGCTCTGTCATCTCCCGAGTGTGCGTGTCAGCTCTGGCGGCGCCCCGCGAGGAAGCACCGCACCATCTGCTCTGCTGTGAATGCGATCATCTGCTCAGCCTGCGTTGACTCCATCGCGTCGGCGAGGCTCATCGGCTTGTTGAGGATCGACGCGAGCGCGTGGAAGCCGCGTTCGTGCAGACTCACCGCGTCGAATGCGACGCCGCCGGCGATCGCGATGACCGGCACATCACTGCGCATCGCGATGGAGGCGACGCCCGCGGGGGTTTTGCCGTAGGCGGTGGAACTGTCGATCGCGCCCTCGCCGGTGATGCACAGGTCGGCCCCGCGCATGGCCGAGGGCAGATCGACTGCGTCGATCACGATCTCAATTCCGGGTTCGAGCGAAGCGCCGCAGAAAGCGACCAGTCCGGCGCCGAGGCCGCCCGCCGCGCCGGCTCCGGCGATGTCGCGCACGTCGAGACCGAGGTCGCGCTGCACCACGTCGGCGAAGTGGCGGAGGTTCTCGTCGAGGACCTCCACGTCCTCGGGCGAGGCGCCCTTCTGCGGGCCGTAGACATGCGCGGCGCCGCGTTCGCCGTAGAGCGGGTTGTCAACATCGCAGGCGACGCGGATCTCGGCATCTCGCAGGCGCGGATCGGCCTCGGACATCTCGATGGTGGCCAGTCGGGCGAGTTCCGCGCCCCCGAAGCCGATCTGCTCGCCATCTTCGTCGAGCAGCCTGACGCCGAGCGCCTGGGCCATGCCCGCGCCCGCGTCTGTGGTGGCGCTCCCGCCGATGCCGACGATGAGCTTGCGCCGGCCCTCGTCGAGGGCGGAGGCGATCAACTCGCCGGTGCCGAAGGTGGTGGTCTTGAGCGGGTCGCGCTGCTCGTCGGGCACAAGCGGGAGGCCGGAGGCGGCGGCCATCTCGATGACGGCGCTCTCATCGTCGCCGAGCAGGCCGAAGGTCGCCTCCACGGCCTCGCCGAGCGGCCCGGTGACGCGTTCGGTGATCAGCGACCCGTCGGTCGCGTCAACGAGCGACTGCACGGTCCCCTCGCCGCCGTCGGCCATGGGGACCTCGACGATCTCGATCTCGGGGTCGATGGCCTCGATGCCTCGTGCGGCTGCCTCACACACTTCGAGCGCGGTGAGTGATCCCTTGAATGAGTCGGGGGCTATGACGATCTTCAATGCAATGAGCAACTCCTGTTCGGCCGCGGCAGCCGCCCGATCGGAGCGCGGCTGCCGCGGGAGATGCGGCCGGTGTGTGTGTGAGTGCGGCTTAGAGCATCGACCAGGCCTGCTCGAAGGTGCGCTTGGTGCCAGCCAACAGCAGGTCGGAGTCCTCGTCGCCGACTGGCGCGACCTCGAAGGTCACGATCGGCTTGTCGGTCGGCAGTTCCTTGTCGAAGTAGCCGACGTAGATGAGAGTCTCGAGGAAGCGCGCGAGGTCATCGACGTCGTTCTCACTGCCCGGATAGCCGAAGCCGGGGTGCTTGTCACCGTGTGCCTCATGCGCCTCTTCCTCGTCGATGAGGGCGTTGCCAACGTGCACGTGGATGAGGTGATCGACGGTCGGCGCCAGGAATTCCTGCGCGCTCTCTTTGAGCAGCGGCATGTGCGAGAGGTCCTGGGTGAGACCGAAGTTTTCAACCTGCTCCTTCACGCGGTCAGCAAGCTCGACGGCGCGGGGCGTCGGGCCGATCAGCGAGCACTTGTCCACGGTGTCGTCGAACTGCTCCAGTGACAGCCAGACCGGCTCCCCGTCGCCGGCCTTGCTCTGCGAGTACTCGCAAAGCTCCACGCACGAGTCCACGAGCGCGGCCATCGCGCTGTCGCGGTCGTCCGCGTTGTCGGGGCCGGAGAGGAACGCGCAGATGCGGGCGCCGTACTCGTAGGCCTGATCGATCGCGTTCTTGACCGTGTCGATGGCCGTCTGCCGCTCCGCGTCGTCCAGCGAGTTGATGTCGTACTTGTTGATAAGAAGCGGCGGCTGTGCGCCGACACCGACATTGATGTGACTGGTCATTGCGATCTTCTTGAGACCGTCGATGACCTCCTGGTGCTGGGATGGTCGGACTTCGATGACCTGGAAGAAATCGTCCATCGCGATCCGCCTGGCCGTGTCAAGAATCTCCTCGGGATCTTCGTCCTTGATGACCGGGTAGGCCATGAAGTGAACGATTCCAAGGTCCATCATGTCGCGCCAGTGTCTGTCGGAATACATGTGCATCCTCCCACGTGTCCGCCGCGGTCTGCGCGGCGATTGTATTTTGTCCGAAGCGGTGGCGTTCGACGCCGCCTGCTTCCGGCATTCGTTCCAACCTCTTCCTTCCCGCCGCGGGGCAGGATTCCTTCACGAGACTGCGATCCCTTTGCTCAATCTGCTCAATGCAGGTCCGCGGTGGCCGACGGGGAATATGACCGGCAGGCTCCAGTCCGTCGCCGTGGCCGCCGGTGTGGCCGTCGTGCCAGGCACTCATGGGAGGAAGAGATTGTGAGAATTGCTCGGGTGATCGTCGCAGGAGCACTGGCGCTGCTGTGCATCGCCGCCGTGGCCCAGGAGACCGAGCAGCCCGCCGACGTCCCCGCACAGGATGACACCACGGACCTGCTGGCGACGGTGGATGGAGAGTCGATCGACGCCGATGAGTTGTGGTGGTACATGGAGAACACCCGCGGCGGACGGGTGCTCGACGAGATGATCGTGCGTCGGCTCATCATGCAGGAGGCCGAGGAACGCGGGGTCAAGGTGGGCACCCCCGAGGTTGACGCGGCCCTCGACCGCATCCGGCAGGAGCACGGCGTGGAGACCGGATTCGAGCGCTGGCTGCATGAGAACGGGCAGACGGAAAAGGGCCTGCGGCTTGAACTGCAGCAGGAGCTTGTACTGGACAAGCTGATCCGCAGGCACATGGGTCTGACCGAAGAGGGCATTGAGCGCTACTACGACTCGCACTCCCACGAGTTCACCGAAGCGCCGCGCGTGCATCTGTTCGACATCGTCACGCTGACGGTCGATGATGCGTTCATCGCTCGCGAGCGCCTCGCCGCGGGGCAGGACTTCGCGCTCGTCGCTCGGGAGATGTCGCACGATCCCACGTCAGAAAGTGGTGGCGACCGCGGCTGGATAACGCCCGAGGACGTCCTGTGTGAGAACGTCGCGGAGGCGGTCTTCGCGCTGGAGGAGGGCGAGATCTCGAACCCCGTCCATTGCGAGGACCACGCGCACGTGTTCTTCGCCCGGCAGGTCGAGTCCGGGCGGCAGATACCCCTCGATGAGGCGCGCGACGCCGTGGTCGAGCGCATCCGGGAGGTTCGTGGTATCTCCGAGGAGCTTTACCTCGCGCTGCTCAAGCGCCGCGCCGAGATCGACGTGCAGTGGGAGGCGGCCGCGTACCTCAACGACCTTTACGCGGAGGAACGCGCGATCAAGGTCGTGGTGGACGGGACGCGGATCGACCTTCCGGCCGCGCCGAGGCTGCTGCCCAACTCCAACCTGGTCGTCCCGATCGTCGCGGTGCTGAAGGCGATGGGCGCGGACGCGGAGTGGAACGCCGAGGCGGGCGTGCTGGAAGTCGAGCGTGACGGGACGCGGCTGCGGCTCGTTGCCGGTGCCGCGATGATGGCGGTTGGCGGCGAGGAGATCAGCCTGCGTGAGACGCCGGCGCTGGTGAATGGCGTGCTCATGGGGTCGCCGCGCGGGCCGATCGAGGCCATCGGCGGCTCGCTGGTGTGGAACCGCACGGAGAACTCATTGTATGTAATCTCGCGGGCGGACGAGGAGCAGAAGCCGTAAGGCGGGCTGCTGGCCCGTCCAGTCGTCAAGTTTCGCCGAGGACAGCAGACGGGCAGGATGCCCGTCCTACACACGACGGAAATGGCGAGGGACGCCGACTGCGGAACGTTGTCCTCCGCCGTTCGTAGGACGGGCTTCCAGCCCGTCAGTCTTTCAGACGCTGGTCCGACGGCAAAAAAAGCAGACGGGCAGGATGCCCGTCCTACAAACGACGGAAACGACGGGACGACGAAACGACACCAACACAGACGCCAGCGATCGTGTGTCTACGCGGTTCGTAAGACGGATTTCCGTCGGTCAGCCGTGCGTCCTCCGCCGTTCGTGGGACGGGCTTCCAGTCCGTGAGTTGTTCGACCGATGACGAGCGCACCCGACCACTCAACTTTCATTCCCCGGTGAGGGAGCTTATTGACCGACGAGAATCGACACCCCTCCGATGTGCCGGTCCTGCGCATTTTGCATGAGCGGCCCGATGAATGTGCCTGTGAGACGATCACCCGGGCGCAGGGCATCGGGGCGCTTGTGCTGGTGGTGCTGCTGGCGGCGCTGACAGTGTGGCGACCGCTGCCGACGCTGATCGCGGTCAACGGCCTGCTGATCGCGTTCTACGTGGTCCACTCGGTGTACAAGTTCTACCTCGTCGCTGTCTCCCTCGAGCGCCCGGTGCTGCTGGACGCCACCGAGGAGGAGATCGCCGCGGTCGATGAGGCCGCGCTCCCCACGTACACCCTGCTGATCCCGCTCTACCGCGAGGCCGCGGTGCTCGGGCGTCTCGTCGAGGGCCTGCGACGGATGGACTATCCGGCGGAGAAGCTCGACGTGATGCTGCTGCTCGAGGAGGATGACGAGGAGACCATCGCGGCGGCGGAGGCGATGGACCTGCCCCCGCACATCCGGCCGGTGGTGGTCCCTGACAGTGAGCCCAAGACCAAGCCGAAGGCGTGTAACTACGGCCTCTTCACCTGCGACTCGGACCTGCTCGTTATCTACGACGCGGAGGATCGGCCTGAGCCCGATCAACTCAAGAAGGCGGCCATCGCATTCAGTAAGGTTCCTGACAGCGTGGTCTGCATCCAGGCGAAGCTCAATTATTACAATCAGCGGCAGAATCTGCTCACGCGCTGGTTCACCGCCGAGTACTCCGTGTGGTTCGACCTCTTCCTGCCCGGACTGACGGCCTCCGGGGCGCCGATCCCGCTGGGCGGGACGAGCAACCACTTCCGCGTGGCCACGCTGAAAGAACTCGGCGGATGGGACCCCTTCAACGTCACCGAGGACTGTGACCTCGGCGTCCGTCTGCACAAGCACGGGTGGCGCACCTCGATGCTCGACTCCACCACCTGGGAGGAGGCCAACGGCGCGTTCTGGTCGTGGTTTCGCCAGCGCTCGCGCTGGGTAAAGGGCTACCTGCAGACGTGGCTGGTGCATACACGCAGGCCGGTGAAGCTGATCCGCGAACTCGGATTCGCCGACTGGTTTTCGTTTCAGATGATCATCGGCGGCTCGCTGCTGTGCTTTCTGATCAATCCGATCTACTGGGCGATGACCGTCATCTGGCTGATCACGCACTCGACGGCC
>JBNJEK010000113.1:0-12847 GCA_051745855.1 Armatimonadota bacterium | reverse complement strand
AAGCCCCTCGCGCGGACCGTGGACGAGTGCCAGGCGATGATCGACGCGCAGCGCGAGGCCGGGACGAAGCTGATGACCGCGCACGTCGCGCGCTTCTACTCGCACTTCCAGAAGATCAAGGGCTGGACCATGGACGGGACCCTGGGCGAGGTCTACAACCTCTACACCAGCTACATCCACAACTACGAGAACATTCCGGGCTACAACGAGTGGCGCTTCGATCCGGACCTACGCCACCAGCTTATCGGCGGCGGCTGCCACGCGATCGACCTCGCGCGCTGGATCGGTGGCGAGGCCGAGGAGGTCTCGTGCTACTCCAATCACTTCAACATCCCGGTGCTGGAGACCGACGACCATTTCAACATCAATATCAAGTTCCAGTCGGGGACGGTCGGCACGGTCGTCGGCTCATTCGGCTGCGCGCACCCCTACAACATCGACATGCACGTGTGGGGCACCAACGGGACGGTCATCGCCACGAATACGACCGACGAGGCGAAGATCTGCCTGCGCCAGATCGACCGCAACAAGTGGATGGACATGCCGGCGGGCCGGGAAGCGAAAGGCCTCGCCGCGGAGTTCCAGGTGCTGGCCAACGCCATCCGCAACGATGAGGAGATCGAGAGCGATGGGGTCTCCGGCGCGCGCACGGTGGCCATCGGCTGGGCGGCGATCGAATCAAGCCGCGAGGGCAAGCCGGTGGAGCCGAAGGTGGACTTTTGAGCACACGGGTCATGTCGAGGTCGGCCCCCTGACGCGGCGCTGAAAGGTCGGGCGCAGGAGGACAGAGGCGGTCGCACGGCGTATACTCTCACCACACATGGCAGGTTCGCGGGGAGGGCCCATGCACATCAGGCTGACCGACCTTGAGCTGCGACAGGTCATACTCGGCGGCACTACGCTGCTGCTGATCCTCGTTCACATGGTCGCGCCCGGCGCCGGAGTGGACGCGGTCTCGATCATCCTGCTGGCCTTCCTCGCCCTCGTGCTCTACGGCGATGAACTGACCGGGTGGCTGGCGCGGGTGCAACAGCAGCGTCACGCGAGGCCCTCCCGCGAGGCCGAACTGCCCGCGCGGGTCCGCGAGGTCGCCTACCATGTCGAGCATGCACGGGTCGCCGGCAGCACTGACGGCGTCACCGAGGCCGGTCCGGTCGGCGAGCGGCTCGAGAGGATCCTCGAGCGCGCCGACGGTCAGCCGCGAGCCGCACTGCTGCTGCTCTGGGCCACGCTGGAGGACCGCCTCCTCGCGGCCAACGGGGCCTCCGGCGGCGCTGCGGACGGACTGAGCAGCGCCCGAAAGCTCGCCGAGCAGGGCCGCGTCCCGCAGCAGTTTGTGGACGCCTACGCCGCCTTCCGCGCGCTGCGCAATGACGTCGCCCGGGCGGCCGAGGTCGAGGTCACCGACGATTTGCTCTGGAGCCTGATCGACGTGGGCGGCGCGTTGCTGGCGCTGACCCCGACGCCTCACGGGACAATGACCCGCAGCGAGGGAATGAGCCGATGAACGCGAAGGAAGTCGAAGCGGTCGTGCTGGAGATCGCGCCGCTGGAGTACGCCCATGAGGGCGACCCCACGGGGCTGCTCTACGGCGACGAGCAGGCAGAGGTGACCGGCATCGCGGTGACGTGGACGCCGACCGTGCAGGTGCTGCGGGAGGCGGCGGTGGACGGCCTGAACTTCGTGCTTACACACGAGACGCCGTTCTTTTCGACCCGCGAGTCGAACTGGTTCCGCACGCTGCCACAGGACGATAAACCGCACAACCTCGCTCGCAGGCGCATCCTTGACGACCACGGGATGGTCGTTTGCCGCTGCCACTCGAACTGGGACGGCGCGCCCGGCGGGGTGATGGAGACCTGCGCCGAGACGCTCGGCTTCACCGACGTCGCGGAGGGCGGCGACTACTGCCGCACCTACGCGGTGGAGCCGCTGACGGTCGCGGAGCTTGCGGACCATGCGAAGCTCGCGCTCGGCGTGCCGACGGTGCGCGTCGCCGGCGACCCGGCGCGCATGATCACGCTGGTGACCGTGATGTACGGCGGCCTGCTGCAGCAGTGGCATGGAGTCGATGAGGCGGTGCTCGCGGACGCGGATGCGATCATCTGCGGCGAGGCCCTCGACTACGCGTTCCGCGCGGCCGTGGACGCCGATATCGCGCTGATCGAGACCGCACACGTCTCCTCGGAGAACCCGGGGATCCGGGAGTTCGCCCGACGACTCGGTGCGAAGCTCCCCGATCTCCCGGTGCGATTCATCGACGCGGGCCTGCCGTGGAGGTTCTTTTAGTCATCGACGCTGTGGCGCCGCTTGCGGCGCCCAACCCCGAGCGAAGCGAGCGGGTCGTGGCCCCGGCGCCCTCGCCGGGGAGTCGTGCGAAGAAAGATCCGCCTGACACAGATCACTATGGAGGTGTTGACGCATGCCAATCGGATGGGGAGTCATCGGATGTGGAGGAATCGCCGACCGGCGCACGATCCCGGAGGGGATCATTCCCGCGCCCTCGGCGGAACTGGTCGCGGTTCAGGATATTGCGAAAGATCGCGTGGACGAGGTCGCGAAGAACCGAGGCGCGACCGGGTACACGAAGATCGATGATTTGCTTGCGGACGAGAATGTGGACGCCGTGTACATTGCCACGCCGACGCATGTGCATCATGAGCAGACCGTGGCGGCGGCGAAGGCCGGCAAGCACGTGCTCTGCGAGAAGCCGCTGGCGCTGACGATCGAGGAGTGCGAGGCGTCGATCGCCGCGTGTGACGACGCGGGCGTGAAGTTCGGAACGAACTTCATGATGCGGTTCCACGCCTGCCACACCACGATCCGCGACATGATCGCGGCTGGCGACCTCGGGACGCCGGTGCTCGGCCGCGCGGAGCTTACGTGCTGGTATCCGCCGATCGAGGGCGCCTTCCGGCAGAGCCAGGAGCTTGGCGGTGGCGGCGCGCTGATCGACATGGGGAACCACTGCATCGACCTGCTGGAGTTCATCTTCGGCAGCAGGGTCGCCAGGGTCGCCTGCTTCACCGAGCACCTCGTCCAGGACTACGAGACCGAGGACACCGCGGTGGTCTCGCTGCATTTCGACAGCGGCGCTGTCGGGATGGTGGACACGCTCTTCAACGTCCCGGACGCGGCCGCCCGCAACATGCTCGAACTCTACGGCAGCGGCGGCAGCATGGTCACGCAGGGGACGATCGGCCAGGCCTCGACCGGTAGCATCACGGCCGTGATCGAGGGCGAGGCCGGCGGCTACGACGCGCAGCAGCAGCGCGAGGGAGCGGCCGAGCAGATCATCGAGCCTGAAGTCGTCAACATGTATGAGGCGGCGATCCAGGGCTTTTGCGAGGCGATCGAGAACGACACCGAGCCGCCTGTGCCCGCCGAGGACGGCCTGTGGAGCCACCGGGTCATCGACGCCTGCTACGAGTCGGCGCGGACCGGCGAGGTTATCCAACTGACCTGACCCGATCGGTTGTGGGATGAGGGGCGGTTCGGTGCGGCCGCCCCTCTACGAAAGACCCCGGCGCCGGCATGGCTGCCCGGCCTCCGGACGACAACGATGACGACCAGCCCGGGAGTCGCGTGGTGGTCCCCCAGTGCGCAGAGGTGCTGCTCTTGTGCCGGTACACGCCAACGGCGAGCCGCGCCTTGTGGGCGACCCGCCGGAATGCTCATTGTGGGAAAAGGTGGCGCCGGAAGCTTACTTTTCGTCGGATGCGTCGCCGACGAGGGCCTCCTCGACCTCTACGTCTTCCTCAGCCTCGTCCGAATCCGGTGTCGCGGCGTAGGGGTCAACGACCTTGCGGCCGATGAGTTCCTCCACGCTCATATCGCGCCGTGAGGCCACCTCGTCGGGGATGTAGAGATCCTGCAGCGCCTTGAAGCAGGCCATCGCGCGGTTGAAGACGTTGCCGCTTCCCAGCGACTTCGTCAGGATGTCGCGGATGCCGCTGACTTCAACGATCTGCCGGACAGCGCCACCGGCGATGATACCCGTGCCACGGGAGGCCGGCTTGAGAAGAATCTCAGCGCCGCCCACCTTGGCCTGGATGGTGTGCGGGATGGTGTAGCCATCCATCGGCACCCGGATCATGTTCTTGCGGGCGAACTTCATGCCCTTCTCGATTGCGGAGGGAACATCGCGGGCCTTGCCGATGCCAACCCCGACGTTGCCGCGACCGTCCCCGACCGCGCACACAACCCGAGCACTGGAGATGCGACCGCCTTTGACGGTCTTACGGGTGCGGTCAACCCTCACGACGCGCTCTTCGTAGTCGTCTCTTCTAAAACGTGCCATCAGTACGGCTGTCCCTTCCAAACAGACGGAGATAACGCCCCCGACCGAAACTCCGGGGGCTGGGCAAAATAAGGTATCACAAAGCGCTTTGGCTGTCAACCCGCCGAAGGGCCAAAAGAGCGAATGGGTGCGCCTGACCAGGGACATTCACAGGTCACGACGGCCGGGCTGGCATCGGATGGGGCCAAACGGCGGCCCCCATCCTCTCCAGCCCCTCCACAACGGCCTTCCCGTTGCCCACGAGTCGAGGCGACGCTGTTTTCCGTCGGTGGTGCCGCATCGCGCGCCCCTGGGTGGGCCCGTGGCTGCCGCCAACCCCGCCTCAGTCCGCCGGCAGCGCGAGCACGCCCCACTTGCCCAGTTCGATGCTCTCGCCCTCCGAGCAGTGCTTCTGGAACACCGTAACCGCGTTGGCCGAAATTCCTCCGAAGAGAACGAACTCCCGGACCCGCGCCCGCTCGAAGCCCTCGCGGTAGAGGGCAAGCTCCAGGGTGTCATCGTTGCGCTCGGCCATCGGTGTGAGCACCCACACGACGCCCTCGCTCTCGACGGTGGCGCTGATGTTCGCGATGCTGCCCCGCCCGAACCGCGCCCCGGCGAGGGCCTCAGGAAGGTCCTCGACCTCATAGTCGCGGTCGGTGAAGATGGTCGCGCCCATCTCCAGCGTCGCCCACTCCTGCCCGTCGCCAAGCGCAACCTCGGCCGCCGGCTCAGTGACAAGTGACGCGGCGTCGGCGTGCTCTGAAAGCGTCACCTCGTCTTTCTGGGGCTCACCGGTGGCCTCGTTGACGAGGACTCGCATCCGCGCTGCGTCGGAGACCGGCTCGCGGGCGAGAATGTCTTCCTCGGTGAGAGTGGCCATCAGTATCTGCTTGTCGCCGTAGCGCGAGTAGTCGTAGATGACGTAGACGGTGCCATCATCGGCCTGCGTGCCGTCGGGGTAGGAGACGCCCCTGCGCTCGTCGAGCAGCAGCCCGCCGCGCCAGGTGCGCCCGTCGTCCTCCGAGAGGTACGCGGTCAGGTGCGAGCGTGTCCGCCCGTCCGGCGGCGAGTGCTTGACGAGGATCAGATTCCCGGAGGCGAGTGTGCGGATGAAAAAGCGCGCGGTCGGAATGTGCGGGATCCACGACTGCCGGCCCTCCGACCACGTGCGCCCGCCTTCGTCCGAGAAGGCCTCGCCGATGCCGAATGTCGTGCGCACGAGCATCCAGAGCGTCCCGTCCTCGCGCTCGATGAGCATGTGCTCGTCACAGCGCCGCTCGGGGATGTCCACGGTGCCGCGGAACTGCCACGTCTCGCCCTGATCGCTCGAGGCGATGACATTCGAGCCACTGGGGTCGGTCGGCTCGCGCCAGTAGTCCTTCCCCTGACCGGATCGCCCCCAGACGGCCGCGGGCAGCAGCCAGTCTCCGGCGTCCTCGCCCGTGGTGAGCAGCAGCGGCTTGTTCATCATGATCCCGTCCGAGAGTCTGCGTGGCTCCGACCACTGCGGGTCTTCAGCATCGGGATCCTCGGTGACGATCGCCCAGACGCCCGCGCGGCCGTCCCACAGCTGCACCGCCTGCGCCCAGAAGAGCCACATGCGGCCGAGCGGATCGACCCAGAGCGCCGGATCGAATGCCCGGACCCGGCCGGGCGGGTCGATCACGAGCGTGAGGTCCGACCACGTCTCGCCGTCATCGCCGCTGGTGCTGAGCATCACGTAGTTCTCAGGCCCTTCGCCGGGGCCTCCGCCGTACCAGGTCGCCCAGAGACGCCCGCCCGGCGAGCGCTCGATCCCGGGGATTCCCTGGAAGATGCGCGTCTCTGGAGCGTAATCAGGCCCCGGGTCCACGATCACCGGAGGCGGCTGCATCGCCGGATCGGCGGCTGCGTCATGCTCGTTCGTCATCTGCGTTTCCTCCTGTGCGTCGATGCTCCCCGCGACGCCGCACAGCAGCGCGAGGCAGGTGAAGATCGTTATGTGCAGTCCGATGGCCTTCCGTCCCGTGATCGCTCTCACTGGTCCATCAGGCTCAGATCGTAGCTCAGCAGGCGCGGGCCGGATGCGAAGTATATACGCCCGTCCGAGATAGCGATTCCGGCGGTGATCGTCGGACCGGGTCGCACAACCTCAGTGTGCTCGCAGGTTCCCGGTTCAAAGCGCGCGATGGCCTCGCGGAAGAGCACGTAGATGCCGCCGTCGGGGCCGATCTCCATGACGCGCGCCGCCTGGCTGCCGGTCCCGGAGCCGTAGTCGGTGATCTCCTCATCATGCAGGAACTCGCCGCTGTCAGGGTCGAAGACGAAGAAGCGGTTGTCGACGGTCAGGCCGTAGACGAGCCCATCCTCGGGCACGACCATATCCCGGACGGCGCCCGTCGGCGGATCGAAGCTCCACTGCTCCGTCATCTGCTTCGTATCCCAGTCGATGCGGTAGAGACTCGCTTCGGTAGCCACCCGTGCCCCCGCCGTGGACGCGCGAGACGTGGTTCCGACAATCACGTCGCCATCGGGCAGCGCGGCCATCGAGTAAGGCCCCTGATCGGCCACCAGGTCGTCACGTGTCAGCACCGTCTCATCGCCGGTCTCGGTGTCGTAAATCAGTATCCCGCCCCCGCTGAGGACGCGCGCGGCCATTCCGCCCATCAGCACATGCCTGCCATCGGGGTGGGCGAGGACAACGTGTGGCCGGCCGTAGAGGTCGCGGGCGTCACCGTAGCCGTGCAGCTGCCTCGGATTCTCGCTGCTGGTGATCGACGCGTCGTCGTAGGGCTGCGCCGGGTCCCACTCGATGAGCGAGCCGGAGCTGTAGACCGCGCCGTAGAGCTTGTCTCCCTGGCGCTCCCACTGGTTCACATGCCCGCCGTGGCCGCCGAGGCCGCGGTCCTCAAGTTCGCCGGTCTCGGGGTCATACGTCCAGATCCGCAGCGGGATGCCGGTGGCCCCGTGGATCTTTCCATCGGGCCCCGCTTCGATGGTGTAGTTGCGCACACCGGTGCTCTCGTAGTCGAAATGCACCTCGCGCGGCTCCTCGGCGTCCGCGTCAAGGATGCGCAGCGTCCGGTTCGCCGGATCTGTCCCGACGATGCGCGAGCCGTCGGGGAACTCCCTGTGCTGAGTCGGCACCGCGGCCGCGGGCTCGTCCACAGGCGTTGCTTCGCCGGCGGAGAGGCGGTGCCAGCTCCAGCCTGGCGCCGTCGCGTAGACCTCACCGTCCTCGCCGAGCCGGACGGTCCCCTGCCCGCGCGCGCGATCCTCCTGATCCATGAAATGCACCACTTCGCCGGTGGCGGTATTCAGCCCGACGACCTGACTGAGGCTCTGACCGATCCCGGCGTACACCCAGCCGTGCGCGTCCGCCGCAAGGGGCCGGGGGTACTGTGGCCAGTCTTCCTCGTTGAGCGGCCCGTAGTCAGTGTACTGCTCGGTGGCCGGGTCCCACGCGATCAGCCTCCCGGTCGGGTAGATCCCTCCGTAGATGACGCCCTCCTCGTCGGAGGTGAAGACCAGCGCCATCTGCCCCTCGAACTCACCGAGGCGCCGAATCTCGCGAGTCGCCACGTCGATCTCCAGCATCCAGCGCCCGAGCGTGTCGTAGACCTTGTTGGTCTCGGGGGCGTAGAGAGTGCTGAACGCGCCCCAACCGCCGATGTCGGGCCAAACCTGCTCGGTCTCGCCCGTCTCAGCATCGATGAAAAGATACGAGGCATCTCCACCCGTCCAGAGCTTGATGAAGACGACCCGGCTGCCGTCGGCGCCAATCACCGCGTGGGTGCTGTCGCCCCAGGTGGCCCTGCCGACGGGGGCGGTGATGCCGTGATCCTCAACGCCCTCGGCAAGCTCCTGCGCATCCAGCGCTCCGAGCGAGAGGAAGGTTGCGAATATCATCGCTGCAATGACCAACGGGGTTGAATCCAATGAAGCGAGCATCGAATCTCTCCAGTTCGACGGTATTGTCAACCAGTTTATGCGACGCGGGACTTGAGTTGAAGTTCACCGATGGACGTCTCAGGACCTGCTCATGTCCGGGTCCGTATCAAAGTCTAATGGTTGGCTTCCGCCGTGCAGCGGCTGCCGGGCCTCACCCCCCGGAGATGCAAACGACGCATCTCTTTCCCCCCTCTCCGACCCCTTCGGGGTTTGGACCTGTCGACGCAAACGACGCGTCGACAGGCGGGACGAGGGGGGAAGAACGGCAACTGCGTACTGCAAGAGGGAATGATCGCTACCCTTAACTCTTGATACAGACCCCTCATGTCCGAAGCGGCGTTGATGAAGGTGCGATGCTCACAGGAGACGAACTGTCCTGTGCATCGAATCGACATTCGTCTGTTCGCGAGGAGAGTAAGTGATGTCTGTCAGGATTATCCTTTTTGTGCTGTCTTTGACCGTGATTGCGAGCGCCGCCCCGCTGTTCGCCCAGGCGAACCCGGCCGCCGTCGCACAGGTTGAGGCCGGCGAGATCGACGAAGCGAAGGCCTCGTGGTGGGGCTTTGACCCCGAGGACGCAACCGAGTGCCTGCAAAGCGCCATCAACTCCGGGGTCTCCCGTTTGATCGTCGAGGACATGGGCAGCCCGTGGATCGTCGGCAAGATCTTCCTGGTCAGCGATCAGGAGATCGTGTTCGAGGAGGGCTGCGAGATTCTCGCAAAGCGCGGTGAGTTCGTCGAGCCCAAGGACGCGATGATCAATCTGATCGGCGTCGAGAACGTGACGCTGAGCGGCTACGGCGCTACGATGCGCATGCGCCGCGATGATTACGACGACCCCGAGCAGTACGTCAAGGCTGAGTGGCGGCATGTCATCAACATGCGCGGCTCCAGCAACATCAACATCTACGGCCTGCTGCTGACCGAGAGTGGCGGAGATGGCATCTACGTCGGGAGAGGTCTCGAGGGTGAGACAAACCTCAACGTGCACATCAAGGACGTCGTCTGCGACCGCAACTACCGCCAGGGGATCAGCGTCATCACCGCCGAGAATCTGCTCATCGAGGACACGGTGATGAGCAATACCGCCGGGACCGCCCCTCAGGCGGGCATCGACTACGAGCCCAACAGCTCGCCCGAGAAGCTCATCAACGTCGTCATGCGCAACTGCCTCACTGAGAACAACATGGGGGGCGGCTACGTATTCTACATCCCGAAGCTGCGCGCACACTCCGACGATGTCTCGATCCGCATCGAGAACTGCCGGTCGGTCAACGATCGTGGCGCGAGTATGCACATCACCACCGGCAATGCCGACGAGGACGCGGTGGGCGGCTGGCTCGAGTTCGTTGATTGCGAGTTCATCGGCGGACAGTTCAACGGCGTGCTGATCCGTGACAAGCCACTCGACGGCGCGGACGTCCGCCTTGAGAACTGCTCGATCATCGACGCCGCGGTCGATCGCCCGCACGTCTCGCCTATCACTTTCATCGCCCGCCCGGACACCGTGCGCGACGTGGGCGGCGTGCATTTCGAGGACGTGCTCATCCACGACGATATGGACCGCACACCGATGACGCGGCAGATCCACGAGCTTGGCATTAACGTGCGCGACATCACGGGCAACATTGTCCTCGAGCGCGACGGAGAGCGCACACCGATGACGCTCACCGAGGACCTCGTGCGCTCGTGGATGCCGATTCACGAGGTGCCGCGCGTCCCCAGCATCTCACTTGACGACGTGGACCTCGCGCCGGTGAACCCCGATGCTCCGGCTGACGCGTTCTCATGGGAGGGCTTCAATCTGCGCCGGGAGATCACGCCCGTGGTATACGCCGAGGCCGGCGATGAAGTCACTATGACCATCGCCTACGAGCAGGTGGTCCGCCTGACCGGTGACGTGATGCCGGTGACATTCGTCGCCCCGTCCGGGGATGAGATCGAAGCGGGCGAGGTGCCCTTCCAGGAGGAGCGCGAGATCACGTTCACCGCGCCTGAGACGGGCGTCTACCGCGTGCTGGTTGCTCCCGAGGGCAATCAGATGCACATCCTCAAAAGCACCCACCCGGTCAACCTCCTGACCGAGGACGCCCCCGTGGATTTCTACGAGACCACTGGCAATGTGTTCTTCCATGTCCCCGAGGGTACCGAGGAGTTCGGCGTGGTCGTTGCCGGTGAGGGTTCAGGCGAGGCCGTCAGAGTCGCGCTTTACGACCCGTCCGGAGAACTGGTAGAGGAGCGCGACAACCTGACCGCCGCGCAGATGATCTACGTGGACCTCGACCAGCCCTCCCCGGGCGCGGCGTGGCGAATCGAACTGTCGCGTCCCAGCGACGTCGGCTTCGAGGACTACACGCTCGAACTCCGTGGTGTACCCGCGCTGCTGGCGCCCTCCGAGGACGCCCTGCTCGCGCCGCGTTGAACCGACGCTCAGACGTCGCTGAATCCGAAGGCGTAGATCTCGGCATTGCGGAGGCTGAAAAGCACCCGCACATCACGGCCCCGCAGTGCCGAGAGGTCCTTTCCTCCGCCCCACTGCAGGGTTGCATCCACCTCGTCTCCGCTGAACGCAACGCTGTCGTCATCCGTCGGATCATCCTCAAAGCGCGCGCCCCATCCGCACTTGCGCGGCTCCACCCGCCCGTCAGGGAAGGTGATCGCCCGCGGGCACGCCGCGTCGCCCATCGCAAAGCCCGGGATGGCGCCACCGGTCTGTGCGTCTCTGATCTCCGCGCGGATCTCCCCACCTGCCGCATCCGCGTTGATTCTAAGTTCCGCTCCATCGACTGTGACGGGCTTTGTCAGAATCATCCCGTCGTCGCCCTCCGCGCGCAGTGACGCGAAACCATCGAGGCGCAGCTTTGCGAGGAAGATCGCGCCTGTGGGCCTGTCAGGATGAAGAAGGCCCGCTTCTTCGAGCACTGCCGGGCTCACGTGGCTGAAGCGCGAACCGTAGTAGTAAAACCACAGTTCATCTCCACGCCGCACCGGGGCGCAGGCGTGGATCGAGCCGTTGTCGTAGATGTCCGGATCATCACACGAAGACAGCGGGATGAAGGGTTCGCGGCGATGCGGCCGTCGCCACTGTCGCAGATCCTTACTCCATGCCAGCGCCGGCCACAGCAGCCCGTCCTGATTGCTCCCCTCCGGACGACCGGGGTACTGCCACGCCCCTGAGTGATGGAACATGACCGGCAGCGCGAGGTAGCGATCCCCGTAGCGGAAGACAGGCATGTTGTACACGTCCGTCCATGAGTGCCCGGGTTCAGCGAAGATCGGCGACAACAGCGAGTCGTCCGCGAGGTGCTCCTCGATCGCCTTCTCACCGACCGCGCGATCGCGGAAGTCAGCGTGGAAGACCACCTCCGGCTCAGTCCACGTGAGCCCGTCGCGGCTCGTGGAGAGCGAGACCGTGCGACCGTATTCCGGCACCGCAAAGGGCACGCGGCCCTCGCGCCCGCCGAGCTTGACTGTGGCGACGAAGAGATCCGCCTCGGCATCGTAGGTCATCCGGTACTCGTCATCGCTGGGGATGCCGGGGTGGTCGGCGTGAAAGCGCCACCGCAGGCCGTCCGCCGACTCAAGTGGCTTCAGCCTGCCGCCCACGCGCGTAAGCGCATGATACGCGGATTCGCCGGACCGGCAGAGCACCAGCCGGCGCTCCTTGCGGGCGGCATCGAAGCCGAGGTTGATCAGGTTGTTGTCCGCGCTCCCCTCGTGCTCCATCAGCCCCAGCGACGGGCGCCACCACTCGATGCCGTCGTCGGACACCGCGTGGAGCGGCTGGAGTTCCTCGCCGCCGATGTACCACATCCGCCAGCCGCTGCAGTCTTCGGTGGGCAGCGGCGGGTTCCAGATGTGCACCCGTGGCCACTCAAGGTCGCCCTGCGGCTCAAGCACGGGCGGCCCGTGCTTCACGGGCTGATGCCAGCGACGCTCAACACTCTCGCGCAACTCAATCGCGGCGTCGTCGATGAACAGGTGCTTCATCTCAAACACTCCCCGCCTGACTTTCGGTGGAAGACGCGGTGAACGCATCTCTCGCGGCTAAGGTCGCTTGATCGGGCCCTGGCATGAGCGGTCTGCCAGCTTGTTCTGCGCATGCATCACCGCGACCTCCATGATCATCAGAGAAGATCGTGTACCCCCTCCCCGACACCCGGAGACTTATTCAAAGAAGGGAGATTGTATCTTCGCGCGAAATGTTGGATGTTCGAGTTGCGAGTCTGATCCGGGAGGTCACTTCACGATGCGAGCAATGAGCGCACTTATCTGCACATCCGTCCTGTCAAGCGTACTGATGCTGACGGTGGCCGGGGCCGCCGGCGCCGCCACGCTCGTGGCAGACGGCGCGCCGCAGGCGGTCATCGTCACCCCGGACGAGCCGTCAGAGACAGTGGAGCTCGCCGTCGATGAGCTGAACTACTGGATCGAGCGCATCACCGGGACCACGCTTCCGGTCGTCGCGCACGGCGACTGGGACGGCGAGGGCACGGTCGTCGCGGTCGGGGCAAGCCCGTTCACCGAGGCACGCGGTCTCGACGTCTCCGACCTCGGCCCGGAGGGCGCGCTGGTCGCCGCGACAGAGGAGTACGTTGCGCTCCTGGGACGTGACGAGGCACCCGTCGAGACGGT
>JBNJEK010000112.1:0-12934 GCA_051745855.1 Armatimonadota bacterium | reverse complement strand
CCGCTGCCTGCGTTCGTCCACCCTCGCGGCTGGGACATCGACAAGTACCCGACGGTGCGTATCCGCTACATGATTCGCAGCGGCACTCCGGTGGCGGTCTTCGTCCTCCCGTTCCCGTCGGCGTGGCATTCGCTCTGGGACATGGATGCGGCGCAGGACTCGCGGCGCTTCTATCTTGCGGGGACGCCCAATGCCGCTGAGCGCGAGCCTGCGCCCGACGGCGCGGAGGAGCCGCGCGGGCGGGGTGTACTCCCGGACGGGCCCTTCCCGCAGGAGTTGATCGCCGACGGCGAGTGGCACGAGATCAGCTTCGATGTGCGCGAGATTCGCAGCAGACATCGCGAGGTGCAGGTTCTCCAGGCGCTCCACATCGGGGACCTCGAGGTTGACGGCGGCGCGAGGGTCGGTCCCTCGGATCAGTTTGCGCTCGATGAAGTCTACATAGGCAACTGAGGTCTGGAACCACCGCGGCGGGACGTGCGACACGCGCCACGTGCGCAGGGGGTCGGGAGAGTGGGCGTTCCCAATCAGTGGGCGGGCAGCAGCGTCTTCAGGAGGAGGGGCGAGGCCCGCCACGCTGCACCCACCTCACCGCCGCCATGAGGTACACGACCGCATAGGCGGGCAGCCGCCAGAGCTGGGGCGGCTTATCACCCCAGCGCGCCAGCGCGGCCCAGACAGTCCCTGGATCGCCTTTGAGGAAGCGCAGGTACCACAGCATCGGCGCGAGACTAAGCGCCAGCATCCACGCCACCGGTGCGAAGCACAGGAACGCGATCATCGGTGCAGCGTACCACGGGTAAGTGACCGGGCTGAGGATGATGACCGCGGCGGAGATGCCCGCCAGCACGCCCGGCAGACCGCCGACGTCGTCCGGCTCCAGTCTCCACGTGCGCCAGACGGTGTAAGCGACTGCCAGCAATGCGACGATGGACCGCGCCACGCGTGCCGCTTGCGGAACATGCAGAGCCTCGGCAGCCATCAGCACCAGAGTGAACACCGAGTCGTTGGCATGCCACCTGTCGGCGAACGCACCCAGTCCCTCCAGCGCCTCCGGCCCCGCTCCCGCGAAGGGCAATACGCCGGCGAGCACGGCCAGCCCGAAGCCCGCCGCGAAGCGCCTGCCGCCCATCCGCAGCATCGGCAGCGCCAGCAGCAGCGGCCACAGCTTCGTCAGCACCGCCGCGGCCATCGCGATACCCGCCCATGCGAACCGACCCCGCGCCACCAGCAGCGCCGCCAGCACCACCAGCAGGACCATTGCCGCATCGATCTGCCCCCGATCCGCGAAGCCGTTGATGCATACCGGACTCCATGCGTAGACGATCACCAGCGCGCGGGGATGGCCCAGCGTCGTGAGCAGCGCCACCAGCAGGGCCACAGTTCCGAGACTGCAGAGGGTCATGATGATGCGGAGCGCACATACGCGGTTAATCGGCAGCAGGTGCGGCACGGCCCACAGCGCGGTCGAGACCGGACCGTAAACGGAGCGAATTTGCTTGTGTTTCAGCCAGTACCCTGACCAGAGGTCATCTCCCTCGGCCTCGAGTTGCGCTCGCAGGTCGTCATAAATCGGTGCCTCAGGCGCGGCTGCGTAGGGATTGTGCCCGGCCACAAGCACCCGCCCCTCCCAGAGATGGCGGTCAAGGTCCGGGTTTTTCGGCGCCACGCCCGAAAGGACGATCGCGTGCAGTGCCACAGATGCGAGTATGACCGCGGCGAAGCGAGGGCGCCGGCCGGGCTGCTCGCGTAGGTGCCAGATCCACCACACGCTGAACAGGTAGATGGCGAAGATGACCGGGTAGGCAATGACGCGATCCTGCACGGTCGGCGGAGTGGAGCCACTGTGGTAGAGCCAGACGTAGAGTGCTGCGAGCACGGCTCCGGAGCCTGCAAGCGGCAGCAGCCCCGACAGCCGGGGCGCCCGCGTATGATCCTCCTGGTGATCCTTCCGATCTGGCATACGAAACGAGATTCCACGCGACCCCATGCGGCTCCTGCCGCCTCAGGACGCGGGAGGACAGTTGGCGGTGACGATGAACTAAGCTTAAGATGGTCGCGTCGAATGGACGGTGAGGCAGAGTGCAGGTGGGGAGCTACGAGGGTCTTCCGGCCCGACTGGCACGTGAGGAGGAGCACTGTGACCAACTACGTCATCGTCGGTGACTCGATCGCCGCAAACTCGGCAGCCGCGCGCATACATGACCTCGACCCGAACAGCCCCATCACTATGATCAGCCGCGAGCCTGACCCGTACTACTCCCGCTGCGCGCTGATGTACTACGTGATGGATCACTGCGATCGCGAGGACATCTACATCGCGCAGAAGGGCCACTACGAGCGGATGAACGCCACGAAGGTCTTCGACGAGGCCATCGATGTGGACGTCGCCGCTCACCGACTGATCTGCCGCGAGGGGGAATACGACTACGATAAGCTGCTGATCGCCTGTGGTGCAGAGGACCGTCTCCTCGCGGTCGAGAACGAGGACGCGGATGGTATCTACGGCTTCATCAACCTTCGCGACGCGGACGCGATCCTGCACGACCTTCCGCACTGCGAGAAGGCGATCGTCACCGGTGGCGGGCTGATCGGCGCCGAGGCGGCCGAGGTCTTCATCGAGTGCGGGATCGAGTGCGACTTTTACATTCGCGCCCCCTACTACTACCACAATTTCTGCAGCCACGAGCAGTCGCGTATCATCGAGGACCGCTTCCGCCACCACGGCGTAAAGATGCATCTGCGGCGCACTATCGAGGGTTTTGAGAAGGACGAGTCCGGTCGCGTGAGCGCGGCGATCGACAGCGAAGGCGATCGCATCCCGTGCGACATCGCGGTCCGCGCGATCGGCGTGGAACCTGCTATCGGGTGGCTGGAGAACAGCGCGGTTGAGATCGATCGAGGGGTCATCGTCAACCAGCGTATGGAGAATGCTGCCGAGGACGTCTGGGCCGCCGGGGACTGCGTGGAAGTCCACTACCCCGACCAGGCCCCGGAGATCGTCAAGCTGTGGTATACCGCTCGACCGATGGGTTGGGTGGCGGGCGAGAATATGGCCAGCGCAGATGGGCCCGGGGACGCGATCTACGAAGAAGAGCAGCAGTACCAGACCGCCATGTTCACCGACCTCGATTTTGCTTCCTACGGCGAGATGCCCACTGAAGACAACGATCTTGAGCCGCACAACATCACCGCGGCCAACGAGTACGATTCGGTGATGCTGGTGCATGACGGGCACATTGTCGTCGGTTGTTCAGTCCTCGGACGCGCGCTCACCATGGAGGACACCGAGCATATCGTCGATTCGCAGATGCCACTGGCGGACGCGATCGAGGCATGTGAGAGCGTGCTGACCGGTGGGATGTACGATCGGGCGCCGAAGAATCGGATCGCGAAGCGCGACCCACTTTCGCGCAGGCCGCCGCTCTGGCCGTTTGGGAGCGAGCGGGCGCAAAAGGGCCTGTGGAAGCTGACGGGCGGGTTCTGAGGACCGCGGACAGGCTTCGTTTGCCGTCAAGGAGGGGTGGCCCTCACAGCGCGTTCCCGCCCGCCGTTGGACCGAACTGGCTTCCGAGATGCGAGCACAGCCTCACTCAGGCAAATCCAGGGAGGCACGTCGATGCCCTTTTCGAAGTGGCCGAAGGTGCCAATCGTCGGGTTCATGCTCGTCGTGACCGCGGTGTACCTCTATCTCGTCTTCGGGGCCTGGTACTGGACGCTGCCGGCCGTGGCCCTGGCGGTAGTGCTGCTGGCGTTTCGCAGGTGGGAGGCCGCGTGGCTGGCCGCGCTGGCGCTGCTGCTGGTCGGCCTGTACTTCGCCAACCGCTACGGCGGTTGGGAACTGTTCGGAATGAGCGCGGGCTACTGGTACGGGGTGCTCTACACGCTGGCGATCGTAACGATGGGCGTGCGCTTTATCCGCCTCTATGCCGGCAAAGACAAGTACATGATCATCCGGACCGGGTTCAACATGTTCGCGCAACTGTGCATCGGCTTTCTGGCTGCCTACTACCTGGTCCCGTTCGAGTACGGCGGCGGGGCGCCGGATTCGGCGGGGTCGGGCGTGTTCCTGATGTACGTCTGGCCGCTGGAGATCAACGCATTCCTCATCCACAAGTACGAGGGCCTGCACCAGGTCGCCAAGTACTGGCTGGCCTTCAACATCTTCGCGGCGCTGATCGCCATGCCGATCCTTGTGTACTACTACGGCAAGCGACCCTACTGCTCGTGGCTGTGCGGCTGTGGCTGCCTTGCAGAAACGCTCGGCGATCCGTTCCGGCGACTGACCCCGCGCTCGCGCTTGAGTCGGTTCCTTGAGCCGGTCATCCATCTCTTCGTGCTCACCGCGGTCGGCGTGACCATCTGGACGCTGCTGACCCCCGACGATCAGATCAGCGCCATGCTCGCGGGGCCGCTGGCGGATTACGACCTGATCGTCAAATTCGGCTTCGCGTCGGTGGTCGGCGTGGGCGCGTACTCCCTGCTTGGCGGGCGGATCTGGTGCCGCTACTTCTGCCCGTGGGCGGGCCTGTTCGGCCTCATCGCGAAGTACGGTCGCTACGCAATCAAGACCCGCGGCGAGCTGTGCATCGGGTGCGGGATGTGCAACACGTACTGCGAGATGGGCATCGATATTCGCGGCTTCGCGATGCGCGGGGAGCCTGTGAAAGTAACCACCTGCGTCGGGTGCGGCATGTGCATCGAGAAGTGCCCGCGGCGGGTGCTGTCATTCTCGCTGGAGTGAGCGACGCACTGGAGGTGCGGTTGATGAAGCGGACGATCTTAATCGCGCTGGCGGCGGTTGTGACGGTGGGGGGCGCTTTCGCTCAGCAGTGGGGGCCCTACACGCCACCGGAGGGCGGAGACGACTGGGCGGCGGTGCAGATCGACCTGCGGGCGACCGATGTGAATCCGGACGCGATCGGGAGTGCGCTGCTCGCCTGCAGCAAAAACGGCCCCTTCGCGAGAGTGCAGGCGAGGGCCGAGAACCTTCGCCGGGACCGCACATACTCGGTGTGGCTCGTCTACTGGGATGCCGGGACGAAGGCGGTAACGCGCAGCATGCGCTGCAGTCACCCCGACGCCTCACTCACCGCGGACAGGTACGGCTGGATGACGCTCGCCGGCGACCTCCCGGAGTGCCCCCGCGGCAAGTACAACGTGTTCGTGATACGCTGGCATCCTGACGGCGACGGGCAGAACACCTCAAACATGCGCACCGTGCTGAAGGCGCAGATCCCGAACGGAGGCTGACCGCCGTGAAGAACTGTGTCGTCGTCCTGACAGTCCTTCTTGTGCTGTGCTCGCTGGCCACTGCCTCCGAGACCTACAAGCCCCCCGAGGGTGGGGCGTGGCAGATGGAGCGGCTCTACCTCAAGCCCACCGGCCCGTTCGGCAACGCCACCGGCGTGGTCGCCTTCGCCTGCAACATGGCCGAGACCCAGCACCGCGTGCAGAGCTACATCAAAGGGGTGCCCGGAAGCTCCACGTATACCCTGTGGCTGGTGAAGATGGATGGCAACCGGATCGCGAAGAGGCACGAGATCACCTCGCGCTGGCGCGATCTGCGTTCAGATGACCGTGGTGTCATCGCGAACATCAGCAACCTTCCCTGGTGCCCGGTAGGCTGGGATGTCTACGTGGTGAAGTATCATCCGGATGGAGACCCGGACGGGTGGGGCGACGGCGTCACGGTGCTCAAGGGCTATCTGAAGGAGATGCTTGACGAGAACTCCAGCGACGGATGAGCCACTCACCGATGCCGGTGGCGTACATGAGCGCGAACTCGGGGATTCGCGCGGTCAGACCGACAGGCTCGCGCCAGGTGTAAAGCCAGGTGCTCAGCAGCAGGAAGGTGGCGGCCGGGAGCGTGACGTTCGGGAAGATACACGCGAAGGGCAGCACCCAGCAGATGTACCACGGGAAGAATGTGGGGCCAAGCACCAGCGGCGTGCCGAGCACGATCGGCACGTGGGCGAGGATGTCGCCGCGGCGGAAGGTCAGCCAGACCACGAGCGCTCCGACGCCTCCCGCGGCGGCAGCGCTCGCGACGGTGCGCCCGAAGGCCGTCTGCACAAGCGCGAAGATGCTCGAGTTGAACTCCCATGAGCCGAGGTAGGCGCCACTGCCCGCCGCCAGATCGCTGAGCGGCACGTTGAGGAAGGGCGCCACAAGCAACGCACACAGCGCCAGGAATCCCGCGAGGCCTCGCCACCGCGCCCGCCAGAGTACCAGTGGCGCTGCGAAGATCATCTGCGTCTTCGCCATTACCGCGAGGGCCATGAGGGCGCCCGCACCGACCGCTCGGTTGCGTTCGAGGGCGTAGAGGGCGAAGAGCAGGAAGAAGACGGAGATCGGATCGAGATGGCCGTTCGTCGTGAAGACGACTGCTATCAGCGGGTTCCATGCGTAGATGGCCAGCCACTTGTCGTCGATCCGGCGTCCCCGCATCAAAAGCAGCAGCGGCCAAAGGCACAGCAGATTGAAGGCCATTGCGAGCAGAAGCACGCGCCGGGGGGACTGGTCGAGCAAGTACGTCCCTGCGAGGAAGTACTGGGTGACCGGCGGGTAGATTGTTTTGACCCACTTGTAGTCCATCGGCTCCCAGTGTTCATCGCGCAGGTGCGCGAGGGCATGGTCGCCGGGCGCGTAGCGGAAGGGATTGATGCCCTCCGCGAGGAGCTTGCCGTCCCAGTGGTAGCGGTACGCGTCGGTGTCCCACAGCGGCGCACCGCGGTAGGGCGCAAGCTGGATCAGCACCGCGATGACGATGATCACGCGCGCGGACAGGCGGGCCTTGCTGCCGCGCAGAAGCCACAGTGCGGCGAAGTAGCACAAGAACGCGACCGCCATGATGCCGAGGAACGGGATTATGTCAGAGGCGTCCTCCGAAACCAGTCTCACGCCAAGCAGCGACGCGGCCACACCCAGCGCCAGCAGCACGGGGCGGGTGTCGGTGATCATTCCGGCGCTGGATGAAGAGGATGCGATCGGGTCGGTCATCGACGAGATACCCCGCCCGCCTGTCTCAGACGTGATCGTGGTGGATAACGGCTCGACCGACCGCACAGCCGGGGTTGCGCGCGAACACGGAGCGACCGTGGTCCGCGAGGACCGTCGTGGCTACGGCAGAGCCTGCCTGCGGGGCATCGCGGCGTTGCCCGATGACACGGATACCGTGGTCTTCCTCGACGGCGACCACAGCGACTTCCCCGAGCAGATTCCAGACCTGATCGCTCCCATCGCCGCGGACGAGGCCGACATGGTTATCGGCTCCCGCGCGCTCGGGGAGTGCGAAACCGGCGCACTCACCCCGGTGCAGATCTTCGGCAACTGGCTCGCATGCACGCTGATGCGGCTTATCTACGGCCACCGCTACACGGACCTGGGCCCCTTCCGCGCGATCTCCCGCGAGGCCCTCGAACGCCTCGAGATGCAGGACCTGGACTTCGGTTGGACGGTCGAGATGCAGATCAAGGCACTCAAGAATCGCATGCGTGTCGCCGAGATCCCGGCGCGCTATCGATGCCGGATCGGCCGGTCGAAGATCTCCGGGACGATCATGGGAAGCGTCCGCGCCGGACACAAGATCATCGCGACGATCCTCAGGCACGCACGCTGAGGCGGGCCACCAACACCGGCTTCCCCGTCAGCTACCCGGCGCCTCGGAAGCATCGTCCTCGGGCGCGGGGCGGAATTCGCCACGGATATCCGCCCACTCCGCGTTGCTGTCATTGAGGCGCCAGTCATACTTCTGCCAGCGGATCTCCATGTCATCTGTGATCTCAGGCGTGCCGTCAGGCGCGTAGATGCGCACGTAGTCGAGCACCGTCGGCTCCTCGATCCCGCGCTCCTCCTCCAGCCACTCGAGAAAGTCCTCGGTGTACCAGTCGAGGATCGGGGAGAGATAGACCACTCCGGCGTCCGGATCGACCTTCAGGTGAGATTCCGCGGCAAAGAAACGCCACGTCTCGCGCTCAAGCTGCTCATCGAGCCGCTCCGGGAAGAACGCCTCCTGCGGCAACCACGGGCAGCCCATGGATGCGCAGTTCACCGCGAAGTGTATACGGGGCTCTGCGAACTCCTTCCGGATGATCTGATTCTCGATGAAGTTCAGCGACATCTCCTCGCCCCCGCAGACCGCGAACTGATCGTTGAAGACCGGAGGCTCGATGTCTTTGACGCTTTCGATCGGGTACTCGTCGAGAATCACCTTCATCATCCACCCGTTGTAGGCGTTGATCCAGTACGCGAGAGCCTCGTCCTCGCTGGGGAATGTCGCGAAGTTGCTGTGCGGACTGACCGCCTGCAACTGCGAGAGGAACGCGAGCAGATCCTCCGGGTCATCCCGAAGCGCGGCGTAGTCCACCATCCCCATCTCGTCGGCGAAATGTCTGCTGACACGATCCATGGGTGCGTAATCGAACTCGACCGGCTCAGTCTCCGCGGTGGGCACGACGAGGTGCGCAGGCGGCTCCTCAGTCGGTGCCATCGCCACCCAGGCGAGACCACCCGCCGCGACCAGCAGGAGGACCACCAGAGCCGCCACCCCGAAAGTGGACGGCCCGCTCTGCGTCCGAACGCGATCCTGTGACTGCATGACGCCTCCTCCTCATGTTCCCCCCTGTAAGTGATTCGACGCTGGCGCGAAGACTACTTCCCCCGACTTCACCGCGCGGGAAGTTTGTCATCTGCCACGCTCGCGGGGGGGGAGGGTGCGGGACCCGGGCGAAAACGAGGGTGGGCTCGCCAATGCGACCCGCGGGGGAGGGTGCGGGCAGGGGGTCGAGAATGAATATGCACGGCGTCAAGTCAGGAGCCGGAGGTGTGTGCACTGTGGCTGAGACAGTCTCAGGAACGACGATCGAGTGCGTCCAGGCAGATATCGCTTCACAGCGCGAGATGGAGGCGGTTGTCAATGCCGCGAACGCACAATTGCGCATCGGAGGTGGAGTGGCGGGGGCGCTGCATCGCGCGGCAGGTCCGGGGCTTGAGAGGGAGTGTCGGCCGCTCGCGCCGATTCAGCCGGGGGAGGCGGTGATCACCGGGGCACACGATTTGCCGAACGACTACGTCATCCACTGCCTCGGACCGGTCTACGGCGCCGACAGGCCGGAGGACGAACTCCTTGCACGATGCTACCGGAACGCCCTGCGGCTTGCCGAGGAGCACGGGATCGAATCCATCGCGTTTCCGGCGATCTCCACCGGCGCATTCGGCTATCCGGTGAATAAGGCCGCCGAGGTGGCGTTGCGGACCGTGGTGGAGACCGTCCCGGAGCTTGCGTCGGTGAAAACGGTTCGCTTTGTGCTCTTGAGTTCGCGCGATCTGAAGATCCACGAAGACGCCCTCGACCGGATCCTGCGGGAGCGGCGAGACGGTTCAGAGTGAGGACCTCAGGGCAGGACCTGCGCCCCGCCACCGTCGCTGCGTGGAGCGCCCTGTGCGCCCCGCCACGCGCTGCCGCTTGCCAGCCTGGGGGCGCGTGCGGGGTGTCTGCGCCTACCCCGAACCCACGGCGCCGCCCTGACTTTGCGCGGTCAGCGCCCACGTGACGATGTTCTCGAAGAGCGCCTGGTAGTCGGCCAGCCTGCCGGCGTCCGCGGCTGACGCCTCGCCGGTGTAATACCGCTCCACGCTCGGCATGACGGTGAGGATGCGGCCCGCTCCGAACTCGGTGGTGGCGATCGCCGGCTTGCCGCTCGTATCCTCGAGCAGCACCTGCCATCCCTGCGCCTCGACGATGCTGTCGTACATGACCATGCCGGCGAGTGCATCGGGGTCGGGTATACCGGCGAAGATCGGGTGGTCGGGCGCCACGATCTTGCCGCTGGTCGCATTTGGCTCAGCGAGGATGACTGAGCCGGGCAAGAATTCCTGCCGCCAGTTGTCATCGTTAAGCTGGGAGACCACGAGCGTGCCACCGCCGTGCACCCACTGGAGCAATCGCGCGTAGTCTTCCTGCAGCCCGGCCGCATCGACGGCATGGGCCTGTGTGCCGAGGAAGATCAACTCGAAGGCCGACAGATCCGTCAGCGCCTCGATCCGGCGCGTCTGAACACCCACGCGGTCGAGCGCGGGGCCGAGGAAGTCCTGCCCATCGGCGATGAGGCCGATCGCATCACCGTTCCGCCCCTCCGGTGAGCACCCCAGCACCACGCGCCGGCGGGTAGCTTCATCTCCGTCGATCTCGCCGATGATCGTCAGCGCAACCATCTCACCACGCTCCAGGCCCTCCCCGTCGGGGCCTGACGCGGCGGGCAGCCGGAACGCGATTGCGGCCTCTTCGCCGGGAGGCAGTTCCACGGCCTGCGCATCAACCGGCGGCCAGCCCCGGGGCAGATCCTCGACGCGCAGCGAGACAGAAAGCGTGCGGTCCCGGTTGCTGGCCACCGTCACCGGCAGCATCACCGGCTCTCCCGGTTCCACCGGCACGAAGCCGGCCTCCAGCCGCACCGGGCTTTCCCACGCGCCGGTGTCGAGGGAGGTGATGCCCGCCTGCTTGAGCTTGTAGACGATGTGCGGGCTGAGGGTCAACTGGGTGCTGCCACCCTTGCCGCTGCCCCCGCTTCCCGCCGCCACGTACGCGAAGCCCATGTGGGCGATCTCCCGGAAGGTCTCGTCACCGGTCAGTTCGTACGCGCGGAGCAGTGCCGCGGGCGTGCGGCGGCAGTTGCTCCCGGGCCTGGCGGCCGCGTTGAGGCTGTCACATGAAGCGCTGCGGAAGCCCCTGCGGTCGGGCTGCCACTCCTCCTCGACCAGCCAGCGACCGGCCTTTACCAGCGTGCGGTCGATCTCCGGATCGTGGAGATACTCGTTTGCCATCTCCAGCGAGGTCAGCAGCAGACCTGTGCACCACGCGTACCCGCCGATCGGCGTCGGCTTTACATCCGAGTAGCCGGCCGGGATGTCCCAGTGGCCCTCATCGGGGTTCTGCTCGCGGATGACCTCGCGGGTGATGATGCGGGCCGCGTTGAGGTAGTACTCATCCGCGGTGGCGTGGTAGGCAGCCATCACTGCGAACAGCGGCCACGCCGTCGACCGCTCGGCGCCCTTGTTCATGCGGTAGCCGACCATCAGGTCTCCGGCGAGGTAGTCGGCGGTCTGCAGCGCGATCCGCCGCGCACGCTGGTCTCCCGTCATCAGCGCGTACTCCAGGTTCCCGCGCGTCCACAGGTGACCGGTGTTCCAGCCGCCACGGAAGGTCCCGCTCGGGCGGTCGCTGTCGGGGTAGTAGTCGCCGGTGTGGCACATGGCGTGTGAGAACGGCGCGCCCGCCGGATGGCCCGACCATCCGTGCTGCACAATGTCCACGTCGATGTTGTGTCGCGCGGCCCACATCGCGTTTTCGAACCACTCGCGCTCGCCGGTTCGCGCGAACTGCATCATCATCCCGTGCTGGGTGTCATACTCGATGTTTCCCCAGTTGAAGCCGCGCTCGCCCCACCAGTCCCCGAAGTTGAACATGCCGAACTCGCGGTTCTCCTCGCGCTTGCGCAGGAATGCCTGCAGGATCTCGTCCACGAATGCCTCGTAGCGCTCGAACTCGCCGTCCACGCGCGGGGTGATGTGCCAGAACGCCTTCGAATCCGCGTACCATCGTGGCGGGGCGGCGGCCAGCGCGGGGCTGTCCGTCAACTCGGCCGCCCGCTCAGTATCGGGGCTCTCCGGCGTGAAGTGCACGGTGAACTCGTGGGTCTTTGAGACTCCGCGGTGGAGCTTGTACGTCCCGTCAACCATCGCGTAGTAGATCCGGTCCTCGAGGTCCGGGTCGATGTCGTCGTATGTGTCCTCTGCCAGTTCCGGCAAGATACCGATGACCGCGGCCGTGCTATCTACGCCGAGGCTCTTCGGCCAGAGCCGCCAGAAATTGCGTACCGCGACGGTTGTCGAGGCGTTTCTGCCCGCGACGGTCATGCTGCCTGGAGGCCGGTCACCGGCGTCGTCCCGCTGAAGCAGCCGCTCACCGGGGGAGATGGACTGCGCGCCGCCCTCCGTCGCGATGCGTGCGGCCTCCACGCCCTCCGCGACAGGCACGCGCACGTCGAGGCTGCGGATCGTGGTGAAAAGCTCGTCGCTGCGGTCGTTCTCGAATGTGTGGAAGACGCGCACCACCGGCAGGCCGGCGTAGAAGTGCATGCGCACCTCGTAACGAAAGAGCGTCTCGCCCGAGGCGCTCCGATGGGGGCCGCGAGCGGTGACAACCGCGTGCAGCGGGCCCTCGCGGGTCACGGCCAGCATCTCCGGCGCGCCGAGCGAGTTGAACTGCTCGCCGTCGAGGTCAGTCAGGACGATGCCAGCGCCATCCGTCTCCGTGACGCGCTCCTCGCTGGAGTACGCCCCGTCACCATCGGCGTCAAGCCACGCCTCACCGAGGAACGCGAAATCCGCCCGGTCGAGTCGGACCTTCAACGCGCCAGTGTCCACGACGACCGCGTCCTCGGCGTCGTTTACATCGACGGAATCAGCAACCGGGGCGCGCGTAACTTCCGTCCCGAATTCGAGCGCGTATTGCACCTGGCGCGTCTCCGGGATATCTGCCTGGAAGTCGAGCAATACCCACTTGACGGTCCCGTCCGGCCATCGGGAGGTCACGTCAATCTGCGCGGGGACCTCCGCGCCGGCGGCATCCAGCACGCGCGCGTGGTCCGCGGAGCCCAGCGCGCCCTGCGGGAAGGGCACGCCCTGGCTGACGGGCCGCCGGTCGCCCGGTGCGCCGGTCACGCGCAGCGGCACCTGCTCCCGCATCACGTCGCCGCCCGGCTCGCTGACAGCGGTGCTGAAGCGGACTTCCTCGCTGGAGAGAAGCTCTCCGGTGGCGCCGCGGGCACGGACTCGACAGGCGTACTCGCGGTCGGGGGTAAGGGCGTCGAGAACGACGCGATGGTTGTGTTCGTAGCTTTCGCCACGGATCACCTCGTCGAGTCGCCCGGGC
>JBNJEK010000111.1:0-13136 GCA_051745855.1 Armatimonadota bacterium | reverse complement strand
CGGCAAAGGCAGACGGGCAGGGATGCCCGTCCTACACACGGCAGAAAGGCGACGACAAAGGCAGATGGGCAGGGAGGCCCGTCCTACACACGGCAGAAAGACGACGGCAAAGGCAGACGTGCAGGGATGCCCGTCCTACACACGGCAGAAAGACGACGGCAAAGGCAGACGTGCAGGGATGCCCGTCCTACGCACGGCAGAAAGGCGACGGCAAAGGCAGACGGGCAGGGATGCCCGTCCTACACACGGCAGAAAGGCGACGACAAAGGCAGATGGGCAGGGAGGCCCGTCCTACACACGGCAGAAAAGACCTGAAGTCGGCTGCCGCCGCCGCGTTGGGGCCCTGTCAGCGCAGTTATCAACCGGGTGTGAAGGCGATTGCGGGTGGCGAATTGCCCGCCTGCCGCTTCGTTGACACGGTGCGGTCAAACTGCTACCCTGTCGGCAGGATGACGAGGCATAGACCGGCGACTGTGGCAGTCACCGGCGCTGCGGGCATGCTTGGACAGGAGGTGTGCCTGGCAGCGCCATCGTGGGTTTCGCTCGTTCCGCTGACAAGGGCCCACGGGGACCTCGGCGAGGCTGCGGGAGCGGCCGCGGCCGTGGGGGCAGCGCGGCCGGATGCGGTGATACACTGCGCGGCCTTCACCGATGTTGACGGCGCGACCCGTGATCCGGAAGCGGCGAGGCGGGGGAATGTCGTGGCCACGCAAAACGTCGCCCGGATCTGCGATGAGCTTGGCGCGCGGCTGGTCCACCTCAGCACCGACTACGTCTTTGATGGCGCCCCCGACGGCCTCTACGTGGAGTCAACGAGACCCTCGCCAGTGAACGTCTACGGGGAGACGAAGCTGGCCGCCGAGCGCGAGGCTGCTGGTGTTCGTAAGAACCTGATCGTTCGCACGCAGTGGCTTTTCGGCCCGGCCGGGCGCAATTTCGTCGAGGCGATCCTTGAGGCCGCGAGGGCGGGCGAGCCGCTGCAGGTCGTGCAGAATGAGTTCGGGCGGCCGACGTACACTGCGGACCTCGCGCTCGCCATCTGGCGGATGCTGGAGGCGTCGGTGAGCGGCATCGTGCATGTGACGAACGAGGGCACGTGCTCGCGGCTTGAGTTCGCCCGCGCGGCGCTCGAGGAGGCGGGGCTGGAGGACACACCGATCAGCGGCATCGACAGCGATCAGTGGCCCAGCCCGACGAGGAGGCCGCTTCATGCGGTGCTGGCGAGCGAGCGGCTTAGTGAGCCGGGCATAGCGCCTTTGCGCCACTGGCGGGAGGCGCTGCGAGACTACGTCGCGAAGTTGCGCGCCCGGTGGGATCAAGAAGCAGACGTCGGCGGGTGAGGGGACGGGAGCGATGTCCGAGCAGAGAGTAAGAGCGAAACGCGCGCGCGCGCCGGTCCGGATCGATCTCGCCGGCGGATGGAGTGACGTGCCTCCGTTCAGCAGCGAGGCCGGTGGGGCGGTGGTGAACATCGCGATCACCCGTTACGCGTACGCCACGCTCATCGGCAACGACAGCGGGGAGTTTGTGCTGGAGTCGGGAGATTATGACGAGTACATCCACGCCCGTGACATCCGCGAACTTGAGTACGACGGTTCGCTGGACCTGCTGAAGGCGGCCGTCCGGCGCATGAATGTGCGGTTCGGAGGGCATCTGATCACGCGGTCCGAAGCGCCACCGGGCTCGGGCACCGGATCGAGTGCATCGATGGGCGTGGCGCTGGTGGGATTGCTGGACGCGATCCTCGATCGGGGCATGTCGCGGATGGAGATCGCGGCGATGGCGAATCTGCTTGAGACCGAGGAGCTTGGGATAGACGGCGGCAAGCAGGACCAGTATGCCGCTGCCTGTGGCGGCGTGTCGGCCATGGTCTTCGAGGATCCCGAGGTGGAGGTCGAGCCGCTGGAGCCCTCGCGGGACTTTCTGCTTGAGCTGGAAAAGTCGATGCTGCTGGTGTACACGGGGAAGTCGCGGCTGTCGGGTGATATCATCAAGACCGTGATGGGCGCTTACCGCCGCAACGAGGAAGCGATGACCGAGCCGCTGATGAACATCCGGCGGTCCGGGCATGAGATGCGCGAGGCGATCCTCGATGAGGATCTCGCTCGCGTCGGCGAGGTGCTCAGCCGCAACTGGGAGAATCAGAAGCGTCTTTACGACAGCATGACCACCGCCAAGATCGAAGCGTTGTTTGATATTGCGGGGCGCGACGGCCTGCTCGGCGGGAAAGCCTGCGGGGCCGGTGGCGGCGGCTGCATCGTGCTGCTGTGTGAGCCGGACAGGGAGCATGTCGTTCGACGTGACGTCGAGGACCTCGGCGGGCAGTGCATCGACTTCAACTTCGACCACGAGGGGCTCGTTGTCTGGGAGCCTCGCAGAGAAGGGAAGCGGGGAACGACATGAATTTCGACATTGCGGATGCTTCACTGGCGCCTCAGGGGAAGCTGCGGATTGAGTGGGCCGACCAGCAGATGCCGGTCCTGCAGCAGATTCGCGAGCGTTTCGCGAGTGAGAAGCCGCTTGCGGGCCAGCGACTGGCGGCCTGCCTGCATGTGACGACGGAGACCGCGAATCTGATGCGCACTCTCAAGGCCGGTGGGGCGGAGGTGTCGCTGTGTGCGAGCAACCCGCTCAGCACGCAGGATGACACCGCCGCATCGCTCGTTGAGGACTATGAGATCCCGGTCTTCGCGATCTGTGGTGAGGATCGTGACACCTACTACGACCACCTCAACGCCACGCTGGATATGAAGCCGACGATCACGATGGACGACGGCGCGGACCTCGTTTCCACGATCCACTCGGAGCGCACCGACCTGATTGACACCATCATCGGCGGGACCGAGGAGACGACCACCGGCGTCATACGCCTTCGGAGCATGGCCAGCACCAACGAACTGCGCTACCCGATCATCGCGGTGAATGACGCCAACACCAAGCATCTCTTCGACAACCGCTTCGGCACCGGACAGAGCACGATCGACGGAATCATCCGGGCCACGAATATCCTGCTGGCCGGGCGGACGGTGGTTGTATGCGGCTTCGGAATGTGCGGCCGGGGGGTGGCGATGCGGGCCCACGGGATGGGAGCGAAGGTCGTCGTGTGCGAGGTCGAGCCACTGCGGGCGCTGGAGGCGGCGATGGAGGGGTATGACGTTATGCCGATCGCCGACGCGGCCGAAGTCGGCGACGTCTTCATCACGGTCACCGGTGATACTTCGGTGATTCGCGCCGAGCATTTCGAGGCGATGAACGATGGCGCGATCCTGTGCAATGCCGGGCACTTCGACGTGGAGATCGACCTGGTGGACCTGCGCGAGATGGCGGTCGAGCGGCGGGAGATCCGGCCGTCAACCGAGGAGTTCAGGCTCGAGGACGGCCGTCGAATCTACGTTTTGGGCGAGGGGAGGCTGGTGAATCTCGCCGCCGCCGAGGGCCATCCGGCCTCGGTGATGGACATGAGCTTTGCGAACCAGGCGATGTGTTCGGAGTTCCTCGCCAGTGGCGTGGCGAAGCTGAAGTTGACGGTGCACTCGGTTCCGGAGCAGATTGACAACGAGATCGCCGCTTTGAAGCTCGAGTCGATGGGCATTGTGATCGATGAACTGACTGAGAAGCAGAAGGAGTACCTGAGCAGTTGGAGGCAGGGCACCTGAGGTTGGCGCCACGATGCTGACGGGCGACTTGCTGATCTTTGCGCTGATAGCAGGCGGGACACTGGCTTTTGCGAGTGTGCTGCGCCATGCGCTGGCCGGTGAGCAGGACCATCCATCGCCGCATCTTGATGCGCGCGGTCTGCTGCTCTTCGTCCCGCTGCTGGTGTTGCTGCCTGCGGGGGCGTCGCTGCACGTACTCGTCCCGCTGATGGCGGGGCTGGCCGTCTACCTGCTGGCGGCACTCGGGACGGTCCTGCAGATGCCGCGCGGCACACGTGTTTTCCTCGTGCTTGTCGCGGCCGCGGTGCTTTTCATCCACGGTGTGCAGATCGTGACAGTGCGCATTCCGCTGACAGGCTCGGTGGTCGAGCTTGGCTGGCTGTCCTTCCCGATCACGCTCGCCTGGCTGCTGGCCTGCGCCGTGCTCTTCGGTCGGGCCGGGAGCATCCCGAGCGTCGCCTACGGGGTGGCCGGGATCACCGGGATCACATTCTACGCGATCTGCCTGATGGTTCCGTGGGCGACGGGGCCGGATGCGCGGATACTGGCGTTGACGGTGGCGGCCGTGGGGCTTGCCCAGTTGCCGCGCTGGGGCCAGGTGTCGCAGAGGCCGTCGATGTCGGGCAGCTACGCGATGGGGTTCATCATCGGCGCGCTTGCTGTCGCAGGCTCGCTCAAGCACGCAGCTGCGATCGCGGCGTTGCTGCCTATCCTGCTGATCAGCGTTCCACTCTTCGGCGCCACCTGCGCGTACATCTCGCGGTGGCGCGGGATGCGCATCGGCGAGCGGCGGCAGCATCTGCATGAATTTCTGCTGCAGCGAGGGTATTCCCCCGGCCAGGTGCTGCTTGTACTGCTCGGCATGACCGCGTACATGGGCGCGCTGGGGCTGCTGATGGTGACTCTGATCCCGCAGCCGGCCTGGCTGAAGATGCTGGTGCTTTTGGCGGGCCTGGCGTTCGGGCCGCCGCTTGGGTACCTGATCCTGCGGATGATGCGCCGCGAGGGACTGGAATCGACGACCGGTGAGCCGCGCACGGTCGAGATCTTCAACGTGCGGCTTCATCCTGCCACCATGGAGCAGGCGCTTGCCCGCGCGGAGGAGTTCCTGCGCGACGGGCAACCCCGGATGATCGTAACCAGCGACACCTCGGCGGTGGTGCGCGCGCAGGAGGACGAAGAGCTGCGGACGATCATCAACGAGGCGGACCTGGCGACGATGGACGGGCAGGGCGTTGTCCTTTGCGCTCGGATGCTGAACTTCCCGGTCGCCGGACGCGTTCCCGGCTGCGACATGATGCAGCACCTGTGTGAGATATGCGGCCGGCTTGAAAAGCCCGTGGCCCTGCTGGGGGCGGCCCCCGGTGTCGCACAGGAGGCCGCGCGGGTGCTTGAGCAGCGCTACGAGGGCCTCAGGGTCGTCTATCAGCACCACGGCTACTTCGACGACGACGAGGAGCAGCGCATCGTTGAGGACATCCGGGAGGCCCGACCCGCGGCATTGTTTGTCGCGATGGGCATCCCCAAGCAGGAGAAGTGGATCAAGCGCCACATGGAGCAGTTGCAGGTGCCGGTGTGCATGGGTGTTGGAGGCACGCTCGACGTGATCGCGGGGAATGTGAAGAGAGCGCCGGAGTGGATGCAGCGCTGCGGGCTTGAGTGGCTCTACCGCACGGCGACCGATCCCCGGCGACTTCCACGGCTGGCATTGCTGCCGAAGCTTTTCATCTGGACGATCCGCGAGCTTGTCCGTCCCGGTGTGCACGAGCCAGCGCCCGCGGCCCGGGGGAAGGGTGCCGAGGGAGATTAGCCGCAGCGCCGAGCCACGGAGGTCTGGTCTGATGAGTGACGTCGTTGTCGTCGGTTCGATGGCCCTTGACAGCGTGAAGACGCCCTTCGGAGAGGTCGAGCGGGCTGTCGGTGGCGCCGCGGTGTACGCCGCCGCGGCGGCGAGCCTGCTGGCGCGGCCGGCCGTCGTCGGGGTCGTCGGGGACGACTTCCCGCAGGAGGCCCTTGACTTCCTCGCATCACGAGGGGCCGACCTTGAGGGCGTCGAGCGGATTGAGGGCGGCGCGTCATTCTTCTGGAGCGGCGTCTACGACTACGAACTGGGCGACCGGGAGACCCTCGCAACCGAGTTGAACGTATTTGGGGAGTTCGACCCGGTGCTCCCGAAAAGCTACCGGGACAGCAGATTCTGCTTCCTCGCCAACATCCAGCCGCAGGTGCAGCTTGCGGTGCTCGAGCAACTCGACGACACCTGCTTCACGATGTGTGACACGATGAACTACTGGATCGAGAGCGAGCGGGACGCGCTCTGCGAGGTCCTCGGCCGCGTTGACCTGGCGCTTCTCAACGACGGCGAGGTGCGCCAGCTCGCGGACACGGCGAATCTCGGCAAGGCAGCCGAGCTTGTGCTTGAGATGGGTCCGCGCTATGTGGTGGTCAAGATGGGCGAATACGGCGCGACGCTCGTGTCGCATGATGAGTACTTCACGATCCCGTCCTATCCGCTGCCGAACGTGGTCGATCCGACTGGCGCAGGCGACAGCTTCGCCGGCGGGATGATCGGCTACCTCGCGCGGCAGGGCGACTGCTGCCAGATGAACCTGCGGCGCGCGATGGCATCCGGGACCGTCGTCGCCTCCGCGGCGATCGAGGATTTCAGTCTCGGCGGGCTGGAGAGGCTCGACCTGGAGGAACTGCACCGGCGCTATCAGACGTTGCGAGAGATAGTGCGGTTCGAGGCGCTTGAACTCGAGAATCTCTGAGGCGGCAGAGTTTCTTTGACAATCCGAGTTGACAGAGAAGGACCATGCAGGCCACCGGCGAATTAACTTAATTCGTGGTGCCTGCTGATGGATGTCCGGGGCATGGGCGAAGGGAGAGGGAAGCAGGATGACAATCGATCAGATCGCGGAGTTGCTCGGAGAAGACAGAGGGCTACTGGAGTACGAGGCCGCCGGGGTGGACAGCGGGAGGCTGCATCTACCCGGCCCTGACTTTGTTGAGCGGGTTCTCATCAACACGGACCGCTCGACGCGCGTGCTGACGAATCTCAGACGGCTGTGGGGGCACGGCCGGCTCGGCGGCAGCGGCTACCTGTCGATCCTCCCGGTGGACCAGGGGATCGAGCACAGCGCGGCGTCGGCGTTCGCGCCGAATCCGGATTATTTCGATCCGGGCAAGATCGTGGAATTGGCAATCGAGGGCGGCTGCAACGCGGTCGCGTCCACGCTGGGGATTCTCGGCTCGGTGAGCCGGCAATATGCCCACCGGATCCCGTTCATCGTGAAGCTCAATCACAGCGAGTTGCTGCAGTATCCCAATGACAACGACCAGGTGTTCTACGGTTCCGTCGAGCGCTGCTGGAATCTGGGCGCGGCGGGGGTCGGAGCCACGATCTACTACGGCTCGCCGCGCAGCGACCGGCAGATGCAGGAGGTCGCGGCGGCGTTCGAGCGCGCACACGAACTCGGGATGTTCACCGTCCTGTGGACCTACCTGCGCAACAGCGAATTCAAGCGCGACAAAGACTATCATCTCTCGGCCGATCTGACAGGCCAGGCGAACTACCTCGGTGTGACGATCGAGGCGGACATCATCAAGCAGAAGCAGCCCGAGAACAACGGCGGCTACCCGGCGATGTCGGAGGACGGCTCCTACGGCCGGACCGACGACCGCCTTTACAACGGAGAGCTTATCCCCGACAATCCGATCGAGTGGACCCGCTGGCAGGTCGTCAACTGCTACATGGGCCGGGCGGGGCTGATCAACTCCGGAGGCGCCTCCGGCGGCGAGAGCGACCTTGCGCAGGCCGTCCGCACCGCGGTGATCAACAAGCGCGCGGGCGGGATGGGCCTGATCTCCGGCCGGAAGGCGTTCCAGCGCCCGATGAACGAGGGCGTGAAGTTGCTCAACGCGATTCAGGACGTGTATCTTTGCCAGGACGTCACCGTGGCCTGACGCAGGTCGGGCGCGGATTTCATAGCCGACAAACGAACGCGGCCGGCGCACGCGCGAGGACGAGGCGTGCGGGAGGCCGCGCGTGTCTCATGGTTCACTGACAGGCAACCTGAGCACGAACCAACCCCAGGAGGGTGGATACGATGGGATCACTTCTGACAGGACGTGAGCTGCGCACGATCTTCGACGCAATGTGTCCGTTCGACGAGGACCTGAAGCTCAAGCCCGAGGACGAGCGAGTGACGCTGCTTGCCGCCAACTCGAACAACTGGTGGCAGACCCGCGCGTTCGTGATGCTCTCGGCTCTCGGCGAGCAGTCGCCGATCATCGTTCAGTTCTCGCACAACTCCAACACCAAGGTCGGCGGCCGCCCGGGCAAGATCTTCACGCCCGAGGGGCTCGGCTACCGCGGCAACGCGGCGCTCTACGGCGCGAAGGCCAACATCGACTGGATCGCCAGCGAGGCGGAGGCGTTCGGCGCCGACCTCGTCGCGGTCTCGCTCGACCACTTCGCGGTTCCCGAGTTCGACCGGGAGAAGGAGTACCAGCAGCGCGCATGCCCGACCGGCGCATCGGACAAGGTCGCGCAGGCGTGGAGCTTCATCGAGGACGCCGGCCTGGAGGATCAGGTCGAGGAGATGACGCCGGAGTTGGCCTGCAAGTACGAGGCCTACCTCTCCAGCGAGGAGTATCAGGCGTTCGTCGCGGACTTCATGGGCACCGTTGACATCATGGAGCCGGCATGGGGCATGATCGACACCGAGGGCATCCCCGCGGTGCTCGACTTCGCCATCACCCGCGACGTGGCCGACGCCGTGCGCATGGGCCTTGGCAACACTGACATGATGCTCGAGGCCGAGCTTGGTGCGACCGGCAAGTCCGGCGATCAGGTCGAGTACAAGAAGCTCAGCGAGGCGGAACTTGAGCGCTTCGCCGCCCTGACCGCGGCGTTCGTGGACTACACCGGCGCCGAGGGCCTCGCCTACGACATCGGCATGAAGCACGCCGCGAAGGCCGGCGAGACGCACCCGATCGATGAGGAGAAGTTGGAGGTCGTAGAGCGCACGATCATCGAGCAGACGGGTGTCTACGCCCCGTTCGCCCAGCACGGCGGCACCGGTTCGGCGGGCGTCGCGAAGGGCCTCATCGGCAAGACAAACATCAACACCGCGTTCCTCGTTGCCGGCTCGCAGGCGCGCTACGAGTTCTTCGCCGCCGATCCGGAGGCGGTCAAGGGTGGCGAGAAGGGCATCTGCGGCACCGACGTCGAGACGAACGTTTACCTCGAGGCGGTATACAACGAGGCGCTCTCGCGCATCGAGCCGACCGGCAGCTACCAGGCCGGCCCGGACTGCTTCGACGCACTCGGCTGGTAAGCCGCGCTTCAGCCGACACGCCAACACCAGGCAGCCGGGCCGCTCACGGCCCGGCTGCCGCTGTACGCGACACGGGAGGCGCGAGATATGCAGATGCACGAGTGTGATGTGCTGGTCGTTGGGAGCGGAGGCGCGGGCCTGCGGGCGGCGGTCGAAGCCGCAGAGGCGGGTGCGGACGTCATCGTTGCCACCAAGGGCGTTCCCGGCGCATGTGGCACCACGTACACCGCCGCCTCGGACTGGATGGCCTTCGGGGCAGCGTTCGGACACGCCGATGAGGCGGACAGCCCGAAAGAACACTGGATCGACATCATGGTCAAGGGCGGGCTGCTGTGCACGCCCGAGCTTGCCCGCGCGATCGCCGAGGACGCGCCCGACCGCTTTCAGGAACTCGAGGACTGGGGCGCGGACTTCGACAAGACCGAGAACGGCCGCTTCGTTCAGATCCTCAGCGACGGCGCCCGCTACGCGCGGGCCTGTGGTCGTGGCGCGGACACCGGCCCGATCATCGTGGACGTGCTGATGGACCGCTGCCGCGAGATCAACGAAGAGGACGGCCCCGGGTCGGTGGAGTTTCTCTCTCGGACGATGATCGTGGATGTCGTGGTCGATGGAGACACCGTCCACGGCGCATGGGGCGTCGGGCTGGCCGACGACGAGCCTGTGGCCATCGCCGCACCGGCGGTCGTGCTGGCGAGTGGAGGAGCGGGCGAACTGTACGCTGTCAACGTTTTTCCAGGCGGCCAGACCGGCGACGGCTACGCGGCCGCGCTTCGTGCGGGCTGCCCGCTGGTGAACTTCGAGTTCATCCAGATCGGCCCGAGCATCGTCCACCCGATCAACTTCGCACTGTCGGGCGTGTTCTGGCGGCTCAACCCGGAGATCACGAACGTGCTGGGCGAGGAGTTCATCCCGCGCTACGTCCCCGAGGGCGTGGACGTGGACGAGGCGATCTTCATCAAGGGCGTCTCGTATCCCTTCACCATCCGCAACGCGAGCAAGTGGGTCGATGTAGGGGTCTTCACCGAAATCCGCGAGGGACGTGGCACGGAGCATCGCGGGGTGTTCATGAGCCTTGCCCACCTCGAGGACCACGTCATCGAGGAGGACGCGTGCGTCCCCTTCGAGCACCTCCTCAAGCATGGCCTCGATCTGCGGAAGGAAGCCATCGAGTTCGCTCCGGCTGTCCAGCATTTCAACGGCGGCGCGCGGATCGACCTGCAGGGCGCGACGCGCGTGAGCGGCCTGTTCGCCGCCGGCGAGAATGCCGGCGGGCAGCATGGCGCCGATCGCCCGGGCGGCAACGCGCTGGCCGACTCCCAGGTCTTCGGCCGGCGGGCCGGTGAGGGCGCGGCCGGTGTTGATGGCAGCGCGGACGCCGACTTCGTCCGGGAGTTCGCGGACGCCGGCATGGCGGCACTCGCGCCGACTGACGGCGGCGAGGACGTCGATGACATCATCGGCGACCTAGCGTGGGAGATGTGGAAGGGCGCGTCGGTGGTGCGCACCGACGAGAGCCTCACCGCTGCGCTTGCCGCCGCGGAGGATGCCGCGGAGCGTCTCGAGGGGGCGTCGGGCTCCATCGCGCGCCTGGCCGAGGCGCGGAATCTCGCGCTGCTGGGGCGGTGTGTGGCGATCCCGGCCCGCATGCGCGACGAGAGCCGCGGCACGCACTATCGCGCGGACGTCGATGCGGTGAACGATCCCGGCTGGCAGCGGCAGATCGAACTGTCGCTGGCCGACGGTGAGGTGCGCGCTGAAAAGCAGGACCGGATCGAGATGACCGGAGAGCTTGCCGGCCTCGAAGAGAAGCTGGAGGGCTGATCGGCATCAGGGGCACGACGGATTTCGGCCGGCCTGATCGGGCATCGGGTCGGCCGCCCCTTTGCGGGGGACGCCTTTGCGCAGGGAGTGCCATGGAGTCGGAGGACACAGAGCGGATCGAGGACCGGTCGCCACCGAAGGAGCAGGAACAGGAGCGGGCGGACGACGCTCGCTCGCGGGCCCTCGTGCCTGTGTCGCGCAGACGCGCGTGGCGCGACCCGGGGCCGAAGCTGATGGCGGGCCTGTGTTACTTCGCGTGGCTGGGGTGGATCACCGCCCCCGTGCCGCTGTTGCTGCTCAACTCCAGCAGGATGCTGAAGGCGCGGAGGGTCCCCTACCACCTGTTTGCCGCGGTCGGATGGAGCACGCTCATCGTCGGAATTCGCGCCGTCTTCTGGGTGATGACGACGTGGCTTGACATCTCCCAGTGGGTTCATGCTGAAGCAGTCAGTAATTTCGTCCGCCTCACCGACCTTGTGGTCGTGCTTTCATTCGCGCTGCTGCTGTCATGCTGGTGGGCGCTTGAAGCGCTTCTGGGCAGGGAGTTGCCGATTGCGAAGCTCTCCGACTGGGCGCGCGGGAGGGCCGACCACTTCCTCGGGCGCGACTGACCGCCGTTCGCCGCAGGAGGCGCCCCCCCGGGCGAGGTCGGCCCCTGGTGCCCCCCGCTCACCCGTTGAACGGGATCAACCCGTACTGCTCGGTGAAGTCCGCGACCTGCGTCGCGGCGGTGGCGCCGAGGATCGCGAAGTAGTCGGGCGTGAGAAACGCTGAGGGTACCTGCGACTCCCACAGCAGGTCGTAGTCCGAATCGAGGCTCAGACGCCCGAGCGGATCGTCCCAGTTGCGCTTGAGCAGTTCGATCGCGATCTGGCCCTGTTCGGCCCGCGTCTCGCCCGGGATGCCGCCCGTGTATGAGTACGTCCAGACCATCCCCTTGTAAATGCGGCTGTAGACGGTGACCTCGTTGTCGTAGGGCAGCTTGAAGTAGTCCTCGATCTGCTCGTACTGCAGTCCGGCGCCCTCGATCTGGCCTTTGAGGCCCTCGGTCATGGCCGCAAGCTCCTCGTCGGTGCCCCCGGGGTAGAGGTCGGATGGCTCCCCGGGTTGCTGCGCGTTGAGGACCTCCTCCCAGCGGGCAACCTGGTTGGCGCCAACATCTGCGATCGTCTTCAGATACTGGCCGGACGCCAGGGAGATCGGCACCTGACACTCCCAGTAGAGCAGCAGCCTGTCCTCGTCGGGCTGGTGGAGGCTGAGGCGCCCGACCGGGTCGGTGTAGTTGAAGCGCAGCGCCTCCAGTGCCGCGGCCCCATGCAGAAGCCGGTTGCCGCCCGGCAGTTCGCCGAGGATACTGTAAAGCCGCAGGAAGTCCTCGTACTGGTGGGCGGTGATCGTGACGTCGTTGTCGTAGGGGATGCTGAAGCTGCCGGTGCCGGCCTCCTCGAAGTAGAGGTCGGTGGTGGCGAGCAGTTCGCGCACGGCCTTGCCGGGGATCGGCGGCGGCGGGTCCTCCGAGGGATCGGTGCCGAGCCATGCGCTTACGACGTTCGAGGGGATGGCGAATTTCGTCAGCATTCCGGTGCTGACGAGCGTCATGCTGTGGACGCCGATGACACGGGTGTCGGGCAGGATGACCGGTCCTCCGGAGTTGCCTTCCTCGGCGGACGCATCGTGCTCCACGTACCGTTGGCCCTGCCACGTTCGATGGGCGGTGACGGTGCCGGTTCGGATCGAGATCTCGCGCAGGCCCAGCGGGTGCCCGCAGGCGTAGATAAGCGAGGTCTCCGGCACGGCATCCGAGTCGGCGAGTTCAAGGTGGACCGGGGTGTCGGGTTCGATCTGCAGGAGAGCGAGGTCAAGTTCATGGTGTTCCCGAACGATCTGTGCGTCGTAGGTCTTCTCCTGAGCGGTGCCGGGGTGGAAGACCACCTGGACGTGGCGGTCGTCGGCGACGACGGTGCCGCCGAGTTGATCCTCGGTGACCATCGAGACCACGTGTGCGTTGGTGATGATGTGGCCTCTTGGTGACATGACGAAGCCGCTGCCGCTGCTGCCCATCTCGCCGGCCGGTGTGGTGAGGGTGACGTCGATCAGCACAACGGCGTCTTTAATCTTCGAGACGGCGTCGGGGGTGAGGCCCTGGGCGTCCGCGGGCGCCGGCGTGAGTCCGGCAGCCACGAGCGCCACCGCCAGCACGACGAGTGGCGCCAGGAGCCGGGATCGGGTATCTGTCAGAGACGGGTTCATGGGTGCCTCCTCGGACGGGAGCTTCGAACGGGTGAGTGCACAATCGTTTCCTGCCGGCCGGAGG
>JBNJEK010000110.1:0-13147 GCA_051745855.1 Armatimonadota bacterium | reverse complement strand
GCGGGTGCTCGTGCAGGGCGCCGGCGCGGAGTCGGTGGAGCTCACGCCCGTCGGCTTCTGGCGGCCCGGCAACTTGGAGGTGACGCAACCTGGCGGCGCGCAGACGGTGCAGGACACGGCGATCTACGACGCGGGTGTGCGGATGGACGACGGCTTCTACGTCGAACGCGTGGTACCTGTCATCGCCGCCGCGAGCATCACGCGCGGGGGGGAGAGCTTCCTCGTCACCGACATCCTGCGGCTGGAGGCGAACCGGCCCTACCAGTTGATGTACGAGTCGATGAATCCGCCGACGATGGTCGCCGGCTACGAGAGCACCGTGGAGATGCTGGTGCGCAACTGGTCACCGCTGGACCTGACTCTCTCAGTTGACGGCACCGGCCCCGAGGGTTGGATCGTCACGCCCGAGCAGGAGACGGTGAAGGCGCCGGCGCTCTCGGACACCGTGTTCACCGTCACCATCCGCCCGCCCGAGGATGCCGAGCGCGGCAGCCAGCAGGTGCGGGTCGTCACGAACCACGCCCGCGGTGAGGACTCGAGCTTCATCGCGCTTCAGCCGGTGAGCGTGCTTGACTCGCTGGTGCCGCTGGACGACGAGGTAGCTGAGTGGGAACGCCCGGATGAGGAGCAGCGGGCGCGTATTCGCAACGGATCGAAATTCGCGGTGTACGCGGACGAGGGGGAGGAGATCGACGCTCTGATCAGGAATGTGCGCGTGACGATCTACGAGGATACGCTCTCGTGGACGCTGCACAGTCCGGAGATGGTTCTGCTCGACGAGGGCAGCGTCCGGGTTGACGAGGAAACGCGGGTCACGCACACCGCGACACAATCCGGGACGCACTGGCTGGAGGTCGTGCCGAAGCGTGGCTCCGCCGATGTGATCATCGCGAATCGGGCCGCCGCCGAGGTCGCCACCTCGGAAAGCACACTTCAACTCTTCTCCAGCGACATCACGCGTTACTTCTACGTGCCGGAGGGCTCCGAGGGCTTCATTCTTGGCGCAAAGGACGGTGGGCCGACCGAAGGGGCGAGGTTCGTCATCACGTCGCCCACCGGAAGGCTTGCGTTTGAGGCCGATGGCAATTACAATGGCGTGGAGTTGCCGGTGGAGGTTCGCGCGGATGAGTCTGGAGATATCTGGACCATCCGGGTCGAGCCGATCCAGGATCTCGCGTTCTGGCTGGCAGGTGACGTGACGCCCTATCTGTCAATCGCGCCCGAGCGCGTGCTGGTCGCCCCCGGCAGCGGCGGATAGTCGCATGTAACGCGGACTGACCGGGCCGCGCGCCGGTCTCGCACCATTCTTCGCGGGAGTTTACTGATGTCGGCGGAGCAGCAGACGGACGAGACGCACGTTCGGTCCGATCAGACCCGGGTCGAGCAACTGGCCGGATTCTCCTGGCGGGCGATGATCGTGGCAGTTATAGCCACCGTCATCGCCAGCTACTGGATCGACCAGGCCGAGGTCATTCAGCTTTTCACACAGATCACTGAGTCGGTGCCGCCGATCCCGGCGGTGGCCTTCCTGGTGTTGCTCGTACTGCTTGCACCGCTGCTGAAGCGGGTCTCTCGGTGGGTTACGCTCACGCGCCGGGAGATCGTCACCGTCTACGTGTTTTTAACCGTCTCGACGGCGATGGCCGGACCGGCCATCATCAGGTTCCTTCTCAACAGTCTCCCGGTGCTCTTCTACCTGGCGACGCCGGCGAACAATTTCGCCGAGTACCAGCAGTACGTGCCCGAGTGGATGGTTCCTCACGACCCCGAGGTGCTGCGGACGCTCTACGAAGGCTCCGATGCCGGGGCGATCCCGTGGGGCGCGTGGAGCACCCCGCTGGTGGCGTGGGGGATATTCTTCCTCGCGTTCTGGCTGATCCTGATGGGCGCGATGGCGATCCTGCGGCGGCAGTGGTCGGAGAAGGAGAAGTTGACCTACCCGCTTGAGTATCTGCCGCTGGAGATGACGAAGGGCATCGACACCGGCAAGCTCGTGTCGCAGTTCTTCCGCAACCCGATCATGTGGGCCGGGTTCGCGATTGCGTTCTTTTACAACGTTTCGAACATCATCAACGCGTACATTCCGTCGGTCAGCGCGCTTGGGAAATTCTACGACATCGGCGCGCTCTTCACCGAGCGGCCGTGGAGCGCGATCTCACCGCTGCAGTTTCACTACCGCCTCGGCGTGATCGGCTTCGGGTATTTGATGAGCACGGAGATCGCGATGAGCACGTGGGTGTTCTACGTGATCATCCGACTCGTGGCGGTCTTTGGCGCGGCGATCGGCTACGAGGCGGCGGGTTTCCCGTTCGTCAAGGAGCAGAGCCTCGGCGCCTACGTGATTCTCGGGCTCGGGCTGCTGTGGGTTGCGCGCTTTCACATCGCTGATGCGTTCAGGCAGGCGATCGGCACACAACCGGAGGATATCAACGCGAATGAGCCGATGCGTTACCGGACAGCGTTTATCGTCTTCGCTGCCGGGGTAGTCTGCTGGGTCGGATGGGTCATGTACGCGGGTATGAACTTCCGCACCGCGGCCGTGTACCTGACGCTGCTGCTGCTGTCATCGATCGTTTACGCGCGAATCCGGGCTGAGACGGGCGTTCCGATGATCTGGGCCTTTCCCTACGGGGCGCATCATAAGGCCGTGGTGCAGATATTCGGGAGCAAGTGGCTCCATCCGAACGGGTCGTGGGCGAATGCGACGATCTTCTCGTCCATGCTTTTCATGTCGCGAGGGTACTATCCGTCGCTGGTCGGGTACCAGGTGGAGGGCTGGCGGCTCGCCGGCTCGGTGAAGATGAAGCGCACCGCGATGAGCTGGGTGCTGACCTTCGCCCTGCTGGTCGGCTTCTTCGTCGCGATGTGGCTGCATCTGCGCAGTTACTACCAGTGGGGGGCAGGAGGGCTTGCTGCCCTGTCCGGATGGGGCTCGGGGGCGGCGGAGCAGGAGTATTCGGCACTTACCAGCTACGCGCGCAGCGACGCGCCGCCGGACATGACGCGCGTCGCGGGCATGGCCGCCGGCGGGATCGTGGCGCTGGCGCTGGTGGTGTTGCGTACGATCTTCATGCGCTTCCCGCTTCACCCGCTTGCCTACGGGCTCGCGACGTCGTTCGGGCACAAGCTGTGGGCGCCGCTCTTTGTCGTTTGGCTTGTCAAAACACTGATCTTCCGAGTCAGCGGCATGTCCACCTACCGCGCGCTTATTCCGGGCTTCATCGGCCTGGCGCTGGGGCACTTCTTCACTGCAGGTGTGCTCTACGGCCTCGTCGGCACGTTCGGCGGGGAGCAGTTCAGACGCTACGCCGTCTGGTTTGGATAGACCGGACCGGTTCGTTCCGGCTGATCACTCACTTATGCCCAGGACCATCGCTCGGGGGCGAGTCAAATGCGTTCCACCATCCTCGTAGTTGACGACGATCCGGCAACGCGAAAGATGATCAACACGGCTCTGGAGCAGAGCGGCTACGATGTCGTGGACGCGGGCACTGCAGCCGACGCCATCGCGGCCATCAACCGCGAAGACCCGGACGTGGTTCTGCTCGACCTGATTCTCCCGGACGGTGACGGTGTGCAGGTGTGCAGGGAGGTCCGTCGGTACTCCGAGGTCAGCATCATCATGGTGACCGCCAAGCGGGACCTGACCGATCGTCTCGCCGGACTCGACGCCGGTGCGGACGACTACGTCACCAAGCCGCTGTCGATGGGCGAGCTTGTGGCGCGCGTCAAGTCGCTGCTGCGCCGGCGGCGGATGCGCGAGCAGGAGGAGCCCGCGGAGCTTTCGTGGGCCGAGGTCGCCCTGCAGCGCGGTGGACGGGTCGCGTCGGTTGAGGGCCGCGAGGCATCGCTCAACCAGGTGGAATCGGAGATCCTTGCAACGCTGATTGAGGCGAAGGGCGAGGTCCTCTCCGCCGAAGAGATAGCCGCCGAGGTCTGGGATGACGGTGAGGGCGACCCGATGGTCCTCGAGACACACATCGCCAACATCCGGCACAAGCTGGAGGAGGACCCGGACAATCCGCGCCACCTCGTCGATGCGGAGGGCGGCTACCGGATCGAGTAGGAGATTTCACTGCGGATCACGGAACTGAGCACGCGACCCGGATCGTCATCGGGTCGCGTGATGCATGTACGAAGGTGCGAAGTCTGAGTCGGCGAAATCAAGCGCAACTGACTGAGCCGATCGAAGGAGGCCGCATACAATGTCGCAGCGATTCCGCATTGCCCTGCATCTGATCACCTGGCGTGGCGAGCAGCATGAGGACCCGGAGAAGTGTTTCCGCGTAGCCGCCGAGTGCGGATACGACGGTGTCGAGGGCGTGAATGCAGACAGCGCCGAGGAGCTTGTGGAGATGGCCTCGCTGGCCGCCAAGTGGAATCTCCAGCTTGTGAACGTAAAGGCGCCCGACCGGAAGCAACGCGTACTCTTCAACTGCACGCTCGGGAACGAGGCGGCGGAGATCGGCTCTCTGCGCAAGGCCGACTACGGCGGTCGCGAGATGGGGCCCGAGGAGGTCAAGCGCGCCGCCGAGGACCTGCATGAACTGATCGAACTGTCGCTGGGCCTGGGGATCACGCCCTTCCATCACGCCCACCGCGGAACCATCATCGAGACGGCCGAGGACGCCGACAGGATCCTCCAGGCGGCTCCGGGGATGCAGCTTCTGCTGGATACCGGACATCTTCTCTGCTGCGGCTCCGACCCGCTGTCTGTGTTGCGCAAGCACGCCGGCCGCATCGGCCACGTCCACCTCAAGGACTTCTGGGCGCGCGACCCCGAGGCGTGGAACAACTGGGAGAGCACGTGGATGGAGGATGGCGACTTCGAAGAACTCGGCAAGGGTAACTTCGGCTTCGATGTGGGCCAGCTTATGCACGAACTCGACCGCTCCGGCTATCAGGGATGGGTGGCCATCGAGCAGGACCGCTCGCGCCGCGACGCGGCGATCAGCGCGAAGGCCAACCGGGACTTTCTACGCTCACTGGGATACTGACCGGCAGCGCGGCGCGACTGGCGAAATGCAACCTGGCTGTGGCGGCAGGGCGCAATCCCTGCCGCCGCGTCGATGTGCCCGTTCGGCGTTCGCTCAGAGCCCCCGGATCATGTACGCCTGCAGCAACCCCGATTCGTCGGAGTTGAAGAATGCCGTCGTTCCATCCGGTGACAGGAACGGATGGATGTGCACGCCCTTTTCGCCGCTCGTGCGCGGGCTCAGCAGGTAACGCGGATTGAGCAGCGGCTCCTCGCCCGCCTCACCCAACTCCGCGAGGTAGATCGCGCCGCCGCCGTCCTGTGACGCGTCTGAGACGATCCGCGCGCCGGCGATGTCGGTGCCGAAGTGGTAGAAGTGCGGATCGGGGAAGTCCCGCGTGAGGTCGTTACGCAGCCCTCCCGGGGTCTTGCGGCCGACGTGCCCGGCATGGGGCGCGGCCCGCCCCTCGATGAGTTGCGCCTCCGAGACATCGAGCGTCACGGTGCCGGTGATCGCCCACTCGCTTCGCCCTCGCCAGCACTGGTGGCCCTGGCAGCGTTCATTGCCGTCGCGTCCCCACGGCATGTTGCGGAAGTTCGTGCCATCGTCGCGGATGACGTGTATGTCGGCGCCGGTCCCGCCCGTCAGACCGGTCACGTTACCACGCAGATCGTGCTCGTTTCCGTGATTCTCCTGCACGAGGATGTCATGGCCGGCCTCCGCGTCCTTCGAGCGGCAGTACTGTGGATGGATGTTGCACCACGTCGGCCCCTGAAGGATGAGCCGCACGCTGGCCTCGTCGATGTCGAAGACCATCAGCCCGTAGGGCGCGCCCTCCGTCTCTCCGTCGCCGAGGAAACACGAGATCGCGATGCGGCGGCCATCCGAGGAGAGCGTGGAGAGCGGGTAGATGCGGCTGGGGCGGAAGTCGGTGCCCGGCAGCGGCTCGTCAAGCACGAGGAGCGTCTCGCGCTCCGAGCCGTCGAGCGCCACCCGCTTGAGAGTAAGCCGCCCGCCGCCGGTCTCGGTCTCGTTGACGAAGTAGTAGAGCCAGCGGCCGTCGGGGCTGATGGCGGGGCCGGTCGCGCCGGTCTCGTCGGTCAGCGGCGACAACTCGCAGTCGTTCTCGAGGTCGCACAGCAGGTAGCGGTGCTCGGGATCGTGCTGGTCGCTGCCGTGTGCGTGGGCCGATCGGTGGACCACCAGGCGCGTGGAATCGGGCGTGAATATCTGCGCCTCCATGTATATGTGCGAGCCGTTGACCTCGCGGTCCGTGGTGAGTTGAACGACCTCGATGCCTTCGGGAGACGCCGCGTCGAGCAGATCGGGACGAAGTTGCATGATAGCTCCTCACACTGCCACGTCTGAGCGGGTGGCGGTGTGATTCGTGATCGGAGGCGCGGGCACCTCCAGCAGCCTTGCTTCCTACGCGACAACCTGCTGGCTGATTGCCTCCTCGATTGCCCGTGACAGTGGCTGCAGGTTCGAACTCTTCTCAATGTATGCCTCGGCTGTCCAGGTGAGATAGTTGTCACGGAAGGCGGGGTAGGCGGTGTGAATGATCACCGGCACCGAGGGGTTGATCGCGACAAGCTCCTGGAGAAGACTCAACCCGTCGCGGCCGGGCATCGCGATGTCGAGCACGACCACGTGCGGTGAGGACGCGGCGACCTCCTCCAGCGCCTCGTCGGCACTCCCGGCGGTCCGGATGGCGTAGCCGAGACGTTGCAGGCGCCGCGAGTAAAGCTCGCGATGGTTCGGGTCATCATCGACCAGCAGGATCTCGCCGACGGGATTCAGAAGGGCATCTCGCTTTTCGCAAAGCTGTGCCATCTTTCATTTCGCTCCCTGTGAACGGCGCGTTGTCCGTGTTCGGGCTGCCAGCGCTTTCAGAATACCCGGAGATCACTAAGGACGGATTATGCTCGGGTTAAGCTTGCGTTAAGATCGCTGGACGGCATGATCGCGGATTCGTCGGATGAGCTTCCGACCTGGTAATCCACGAAGCCTGCAGGACCGCAGACCTTCCGTGGCGAATCACGGGGTTCACAGCTGCAATCATCCCACGGGAGAACACCCATGATTCGATCGGCCATCCTCGCGTCCCTGGTTATCACGCTGATCTCCGGGGGGGCCGCCCTCTGCGCGGACTTCACGCTGCACCGCGACGGGCATCCGCGCCTCGAACTGACCGGCGAGCAGATCGAGCAGCTTCGGGCGGATGACCGCGCCGTCGAGCAACTCCGGTCCGCCGCCGACGCCATCATCACGGCCGGGCGCACGCAGACCTACGAGGATTATTTCGTGGAGCTTCCACGGCCGGATTTTCCGCCCGAACATGACGGCGGCTGGCCTTACTGGACGGGCCTCGCGGGCGAGATTCGGTCGGCGATGGAGACGACGGCGCGGGCATGGGTGCTCACCGGGAACCGGAAGTACATCGGCTGGTGCCGGGAACTGATACTGACGGTCGCAGACTGGCGGCAGTGGACCGATCCGTGGCACGGCAGCCAGCCGTCACTCGACACCCACCACCTCACGCGCGGAATGTGCGTGGCCCTCGACCTGCTGTGGGACGATCTTCCGGAGGCCGACCGCGCCACGATCATCAACGCGATCGCGGACAAAGGCGCCGAGTTCATCTACGAGCACGGGAATGACGAGGCCTCCTACGTCGCGGCGCCCGGCGCCTGGCCGAACGGGTACGCGATGATCAACTCCACCCTCGGCATTGCCGGACTGGCGCTGCTGGGCGAGCATGAGCGCGCGGATGACTGGCTGGCCCGGGCACTGGGGAAGACCCGCCTCTTCTTCGAGGAGGAGGGCGGGGTGGACGGCGGCCTTGTCGAGGGATTCGACTACGGCTCAGCGGCCATCGACAACTTCGCATACTTCATGATGAAGGCCGATGCGATCGTGGGAGTGAGCCTCTTCGATCATCCTTACCTCGCCGAGGCCATCAGCTTCCCCGCGTACTTCATGACTCCCGGCGGCGGTTCGCTCGCCAACTTCGGCGACAACGGCGGCCCGACCGGTGTGCGGCCGACGCTGCTGGGCCTCGCCCGCGCGCTGGTCAAGGTCGAGCTGAATCCGCTGGCAGCGTGGTATCTGCAGCGCGTGGGGGAGAGCGCCCCGGAGATCGCGGCCCTCGCCGAGCAACCCGACCTGCCCTCCGCGAAGCACTTCCGCGACATCGACTGGGTCGCGATGCGCTCAGGCTGGGGACGGTCAGGCAGCCTGCTGGCCTTCAAGTCCGGCCACGTTGCACATCACAACCACCTCGATCAGAACAGCCTCATCCTGGCGTGGGATGACGAGTGGCTGCTCAACGACCCCGGATATCAGATCTACGACCGCCCCTACCCGCCTGAGCGCGGGATGACCGGGGAGATGATCCGCGCGAGGCATGAGTACACCTTCGGGACCATCGGGCACAACGCGATCCTCGTTGACGGCGAGGGCCAGCAGCAGGTGCCAGGTCGCATCGCCGAATTCGCCACGACCCCGGCGATGGATTATGCGGTCGGCGAAGCCTCCGAATGCTACGCGGGGCTCGAACGCTACCTGCGACATGTCATGTCGGTCGGCGGCCAGTACTACACGGTCTTCGATGAGCTCGACACCGGCGGCCCCCCCCGCGAGGTCGAGGTGCTGCTGCACACCACGCCCGACGGCGAGTTCACCGTGGGCGGGCGCCCCCTGCCGGTCGGCGAGAGCCGCGATGGTCGTGAGTGCACCGTTCGCCGCACCGGAGAGGCCGTCGCGCACTTCATCGAGCCGCAGCGGTTGCACTTCGAGCATCGTCAGCATCCGCACTGCGAGGAGTACGGACACTATCTCTCCGCGATGGCGCCGCGAGTGAGTGAGCAGACCATCACGTGGGTGCTCGCAGCCGGGCCCGCGGGGAGCGTCGATGTGCAGGCACGTGCGCTCGATGACTCAGGCCGAGCCGTGCAGGTGCGCACCGGCGACGCCGTGGATACCATCGCGCTCGGCGGTGCAGATGTGACTGAGGCGGGGGAGATGGCCTTCGCGGGAACCGCGGCGATGGTGCGCGAACGAGGCGGCGACGCCCTCCGCTACGCGCTGATTGATGGCACGAGCCTGCGCCTGGGCGAGACGGAGCTTGTTGCGAGCAACACGCCGCTGAGCGCGGGTGCGGTCATCGACGGGCGCACCTTCCGCGCCACGATCACCTGCGAGGAGCCCGCGGCAGTGACGCTGCACTGCCCGGTGGCGCCGCGGATGGTCCGGCTGACGGGGATCGATGCGACCGTGGACGCGTCCTTCGACGAGACCGCGTGGACGCTCACTCTCGCGCTGCCCGCCGGGAGCTTCGAGTTGAGCGTGCGGTCGCTGTGAGCGGCTTCATGCCATCAGTAACAGCGCGACGGCGAGTACACCCACCAGGCTCATGCCCGCCACAAGCACCGCGGCCACCCAGGCGGGCGTCAGTTCGAGGCCGGCCAGCTTAAGATCCTTCGCCACCTTACAGTAGCGGCATGCGGCGAGCACGCCCATCACGACGCCGAGGACGATCAGAAGCAGCCCGAGCAACATCCCGACGTACTCACTTGCCGGTGTCGTCAGCAGCCTCGGCACCGCCAATCCGAGGGCGATCGCGGCCAGTCCTGTGCGCAGCCACGCGGTGAACGTCCGCTCATTCGCCAGCACCGTGCGGTTCGCCGATGCGTCGGTACGCTGCCGCGCCAGCAGCGTCCGCTCATCCGTGATTGCCGCGATTCCGTCAGGCCTCGTTGCCTCGTCGCGAGGAGCGCCCTCAGACGATCCGTCGCTGCCGTCGCTCATCGCTCATGCTCCTCCTGGAACACCCCGGTCTCCCGCGTTCGCGCATAGCCCGCGTGCCCGTCAGGCCCGCCGCAGACACGCCACTGCTCGGCGGTCACCTCGCCGTCGCCGAAGCCGCAGATCTCCGTGGTCGACTCGATGCGGTCGAAGATCAGTTGCAGAATCTCCCGCGCGGAGCGAGTCTCGCCCGGTGTCATTCCGATTCGCTGCAGGACGTCGAGGTCCTTGAGGTAGTCGCGGATAAGTCCTCCCGCGTGCACGCACCGCCCGCTGTCGGGATGGAAGCCGTCGCAGCAGTCGCAGGCCTCGCACGGCCCCTCCACCAGCGTGATCGGCACGTTCGGCTCCCGTTGGATGCGCTCCAGCACCTCGGCGAGGGTATCATTCGGTCGCCGTCCTGACCCCGCGCCGCCGTCGTACCAGCAACTCATGCACATAAGGTGATGGGGTCGGATGAAGAGCCCCCCGTCCTCTGCGATTGCCCGCTCATTCGGCTCACGGAACGCCGCGCGCTCCTCTTCGCTCCGACAGTAGACCACTTCGCGCCAGCCTGCCTCGCGCACGCTCTCATACGCGCCCGAGTCGGCCAGCGCGCAGCCCTCCCAGCCCTCGGTGTCGAATGCGCAGATCCCGCGCGGCGTCTCGACGCGCTTGAAGAGCAGTTCGACGAGGTACCGCGCCCGCCGGGTGTCGCCCGGGCAGAGGCCGAGGCGCTGCAGCACCTTCAGGTCGCGCATGCGGTCGAGCGCGTCTTCAGGGTCTGAGCTGCCGCCGCCCCACGTGTAATGCGGAAGCGAATCAGCGTCGGAAATCAGGCGGATGGCCACGGCCGGGTCGCTGGCGAGGCGTTGCAGGATCGCTTCCGCGCGCTCCGCATCGATGAGCGGACAGGCCGCACCACCCTTGCGGCAGATCAGGCCGAGAAGCTGCCGCGCCTCGATCGTGATCTCCGGATTGCAGAGGCCGTCTTCGGTGCGTTGCGTCATGTCGGCTCCTCGTCTCTCAATCCGCCCATCATGGGGTCTTTATGAAGAATTACGGGTAGCGAAATTGGCCTCGTTTCAGTGCATGCGAGCCGGCGTCGTTGCCTTTGCCGTCCGGAGGTCGGGCGTGCCCACGGCCGACGTCGTTTGCGGTGCTTCGGCCGGTGTGCTCACCCCCCCGTCATCCCTCTTATCCTGTCCATCCTCCAAGCCTCTCAGTCCTGCCGCCCCGCTACTCCGGCACCCCCGCCCCCTCGCCCTGCGTCATGCACCATCGCCGCCAGCGCCAGCCAGTCTTCAAGCTCCGCCTCCGTCATGTGAATCCGAGGAGCACGCTCTTCCCCTGTGCCTGGAAGAAGTGCATGAGTTTCTCTGTGCCGGCGCTGCTCCCATTCCAGAGCAGAACAACAAGATTGGCCCTGATACAGAACACGATATCGCGAACAGATGCACCCTCGATGCCAAGTGGCACTTCCTCGACGGAACCATCCTGGAATCCAATCTCACCCGACTGAACGAGGCTGTGAATGCCGCCTGACAGATCAAGCCGGTGATAACCCACGGCCACGACCCGCTCGTTTCTGTCCACCAGGTACTCGGCGGCGGCTTCATCTGTGACCCCGGCGCTTCCCACCAGCCACAACGCGTCTCGACCCAGGTAGGGGGCGAGCAGAACCTCGCAGCGCCGACGTACTCGTGCACTGTCGGCCTCCATGCTGCCTGTAACGGCTATGGTAGGGCCGCCCGCTGAGGTTAAGTCAGGCTGTCCGCTCGTTCCGCCAAGGTCGTAGCGGGCGATGGTCTCGCGAATGGCTTGCTGAAGACGAGGAACAAGCGCGTCGAGTGCCTCGCGCTGATAGGGCTGCACCCGGTGATCCTTCAGATCGAATGGGAGATTCTCGATGTCACGTCCTATGAGGACGGTGGGCCTATCCAACGCCAGCGCGAAGCCCGTCTCCAGCATGACGTTGGGATTCGTGCCCGTTACATCCGACACGCAGAGAGATGATTCGCGGATTGATGCCAGAATATCGTCGCTAATGCGACCTGCATGACACACTTCCTTGAGTGAGTAGCAGTGAATGGGCTGGCCGTAAACGGCGGTTTCCACGGCAGCCTTTACAGTCTGGTAAACGGCATCGAATTCAGCAGCGAATGGTATGATCACGAAGCACTTCGGATTCGGCATTCCCTTAGCTCCTCTTCTCACGAAGCTGCTGGCCCTGCCACTGCCCTTGTGTCGATGCGGCGTGCTGGGCGGTGAAACGGCTCCAGCCAACCAGGATTCGTTGCCCTACTCCGGCACCCCCGCCCCCTCGCCCTGCTCGTGCACCATCGCCGCCAGCGCCAGCCAGCCCTCAAGCTCAGCATCGCTCAGGCTGCACTCGCCGGTGGTGCGCAACCGATGTTCGACCGCCCGCAGCCACCGCCGCGTCTCCCGCGGCAGGTGTATGCGCTCATTGACCACCAGCCCCGTGACCTCCTGCCTCTGGTGCCGGCGGCGCACCGAAAGTTTGTCCGCGTGAAGCTCGTAGCCCTCGTCTTCGACGATCGCGCGCGCCGCGCGGACGGCCCCCTGCACCTTCCGCGTACTGTCATCGGTCAGCGAAAAGGTCAGGTCGTCGGCGTACCGCGTGTAGTCCGCGCCGATCTTCCGCGCCAGCCCCGCAAGCCGCGCGTCCATGCGATAGTTCACGAGGGTGCTCAGTCGCGGCGAGGTCGGGGCGCCCTGCGGGAGGCCGCCCTCGTGGCAGGTCAGGCGCTGAATCTCCCGCGCCGCCGCTCTGCTCCAGCCGATTGCGCGGAGATAGCTGAAGACACGGTCGGCTCGGGTCGCGTTGAAGAAGTCCCTGATGTCGAGGTTGATCACAACTGCCTTCGAGACGTGCGGACGGGCGTTGCTGACGATCGACCGCCCCTCCTCGAAGCCATGCACCGCCGGATGTGCGCGCAGACCATGGAGCACGCGGTGCTGCAGTCGCCGCTGGATCTCCTTGAGGGTGTCGTCGGGGGCGTCGATGGTGCGGTGGCCGCCGCTGCGCTTGGGGATCTCGAAGCTGCGGTAGCGCGGTTCGACCGCGCGCAGTGCGTCAACTGTCATCTCCAGGCGCTCGGCGAGGTCCGCGATCTCGTAGCCCTCGCGTCCGCCGCCGAAGAGCGCTCGCTTGATAGCCTGCCACATCGCATTCGGCCTCCCCGTCGGCGGAGTGAAGTCGGGGGTGCGAGCGGTCGCCGCACCCCCGGATGCCCTGCGCATGGTCCTCCGGACCATCCCTCTGACTTTGCAGACACGTCACGTGACTCGCTCGGCGAAACGCCGAACTGGCGCTCGAAGCGCCCGCCAGGGCATTGCGTGGATTATGCTGAGCGACGCGGCGC
>JBNJEK010000109.1:0-13226 GCA_051745855.1 Armatimonadota bacterium | reverse complement strand
CCGGTCGCAGGCGGGATGCTCAGCGTGGGGATTCCGGAGTACCGCCTCCCGCGCGAGATCGTCGAGCACGAGATCTCTGAGATCGAGGCACTCGGCGTGGAGATCCGCACGGGAGTCTCGGTGGGCGAGGATATCACGCTTGACGAGCTTCGTGAGGAGTACGACGCAGTTGTTCTGGCAGTCGGCGGGCACCGTCAGCGGAAGCTGGGAATACCCGGTGAGAACCTCGACGGTATGATCGACGGCGTGGCCCTGCTGCGGGAACACTCCCTCGGCGAGGAGCCGGAACTCGGCAAACATGTGCTTGTGATCGGCGGGGGCGATGTCGCGGTGGACAGCGCTCGCGTCGCGGTGCGCCTGACCGATCGAGCGACGCTCGCGTATCGGCGACGCTTCGAGGACATGCCGGCGCGGCGCGATGAGGTGGAGGACGCGCTGGATGAGGGCGTCGAGTTGGTCGATCAACTCCAGCCGGTCGAGATCGTTGGGGAGGAGGGTCGCGTCACAGGCGTGCGCTTCGCGCGGACGAAGGCGACGGCGCAGGATGAGAGCGGCCGCGTGGGCTTCGAACTGCTGGAGCATGAGACGGAATTCATCCCGTGCGACTCGGTCGTGGTCGCCATCGGCCAGCTTCCCGACATCGGCTGGCTCAAGAAAGTCGGCCTCGACCGCCTGTGCGAAGGTGACAGGATAGTCGCCGATTTCGACAGCGGGGCGACCTGCGAGCTTGACGTCTTCGCCTGCGGCGACTGCGTCACAGGCCCCGGCGCGCTTGTTGAGGCCGTCGCAGCCGGCAAGCGGGCCGCGTTCAGCATCATCGACTACCTCCGCGGCGAGGAGATCTCGAGGCCGGAAACACCGCTCGAGCCGGTGGAGGCCGAGGACGTCATCCGCGACAGTGAGCCGATTATCCTCACCCGCCGCCAGCGGATGTCTCACCGGCCCGCCGACGAGCGCGTGCATGATTTCGACGAGGTCGCGCTCGGCTTTCCGGAGGATGTGGGGCATGCGGAGGCGGAGCGGTGCATGGATTGCGGCCGCTGCAGCAACTGCGGGGACTGCGTCCGTGTCTGTCCTTGGCGGGCCATCTCCCGCGTGGATGACGTCACGCAGGTCGATCCGGAGCTTTGCGACAGTTGCGGACTGTGCTACCTGATCTGCGCGCAGAATGCGATCGAACTCGTCCCACGGGAGAGCTGAGGTCGCGCAGCACGCTCATCAGCGAGCGATCGACAGGGCCCTGTGCGCACCCGGCGCGCAGGGCCTGTCTGTGCGTGGATGGCAGCCGGGCGTTGGATCGCAGCCGCGCTCAGAGAAACTCCGAAAGTCCCGAGGCGCCCGACTGAATCGTCTCCCACCGCCGGACCGCCTGCTCCTGAAGCTCGGTCTGCACTGATCCCGGTCGCTTTCGGCGAACTTCCTCGATGGCGTCATCGGCGCTGCGCCCACGCGTGACGAGGTAGCACGCGATCATCGTGCCCGTCCTGCCGAGTCCTGCGAGACAGTGCACCCCGACCGCGCAGCCGTCGCCGGCGTGCCGGTCCACGAACTCAACGAAGCGCTCGATCTGCTCACGCTCCGGGGGCGTCATGTCTTCGATGGGAAGGTGCAGCGTCCTGAAGCTGGCTGCGCCGATCAACTCCGGCGGGGAGCTCTCCGTCAGAGATACGATCGCGCAGATGCCCTCCTCCTCGAGCACATCGAGATCGTCGAGAGCGAACGCTGAAAAGGCCGCCAGTTCGCCCTCGATGATCCAACTGATTGTCGAAGCCCATGAGCGGTTGTGTGTCATCGCTTTTTATGCTGCTCCTTTGAGCGCTTCGCGGCCTCGCCGGCGAGTTCATCCGCCCGCTCATTCTTCTCTCGCGGCACATGCTCGCATTTGAACGCGTCGAAGCTGCTGATGATCTTGCTCGCCCACTGGTAGAGCGGCCGGAGATTCTCGGCTTTCACGCGGTACTCGCCGGTGAGCTGTCTGACGATGAGCTGACTGTCCATCAGCGCGTGCACCCGGCGCGCGCCCAGCCGCTGGGCTTCCAGCAGGCCGTCGATCAGTCCGCGGTACTCCGCAACATTCACCGTCGTGGGCTCAAGCGGCACCGAGCCCTCCGCCAGAGTGCGGCCCGCCCGGCTCTTTATCACGAAGCCCGCGCCCGCCGGGCCCGGGTTCCCGAGCGAGGCGCCGTCCGAGTGCAGCACCACGTCCGTCACGCGCTCCACGCACTGCTCACGCGCGATGCAGATCCGTTGACCACCCTCGAAACGTATCCGGCGGCAGGCCTCGCGGAGGCTCCCCAGCCCCTCGCTCACCTTCCCGACCACCACGCCGGGCTGCCAGCCGCTCGGGCTGAAGGGACGCCCCTTATCCCCGTAGAACACGGCGAGCGTCACCCCCGGCTCACTTCCCGGTTCACCCCAGATATCCTCCGCCGTATCATCGGCGGGCGGCAGGAGGAGGATGTCCCCCGGTTCGGGATGCTGGGTCTCATTCTCCACCGGGATCTGCCCGCCCTTCGGCTCTCCGTGGCGCTCGGGAATATGCATCAGGACCGCCGGTCCGGCGTAGATGGCATGCACCGCCCGTGCCACGATCGGTGTTTCGAGGATCCGCCACACCAACTCGCTCGCGGCAGGAGCCGCATCATCGAGCAGAACGGCGGTTGCAGCCGCATCGCCCTCAAGGAATGTGATTTCAACTTCCCGACTCATTGTCCGCTCCGTTCAAGCTTCGTGATGGCGGTGGCCCATGCGATGACACTCCATCACCGTCGAAGGCGACTGAAGTGTGGAAAATCCGCCAGAGCGAAACTTCGTATATGTGCGGTCTCAGGATCGGCGCGAAGTCGTGTGAGCAAGTCTTCGACCCACGCTGTTTCGCTCTCGTAGACGACAAGGTCCGGCTCTTCCGTCCGCGCCTTCTCGATCGCCTCAGCGACGTCGGATGCTGTCATCACGTCGTACCCTGCCCGGGTGAGGTTGGCCTCAACCAGCCGCGCAATGTGGCGATGCTCGTCGATGACAAGCATCTTCTCTCCGCGCAAAGAGTCCTCCAGCGGGGGGGGCGACGCACCCTCGTGGGTGGCCGACTCGCTCGGCGATGCAGGCGCCGGGGGCGGGCTGCCGTAGAGCGCGCCAGCGGGGCGTGCTTCGCCGGACGCAGTGCGTGTCGCAAGCTGAGGCTCGTCGATCGTCTCTGCCATCATGACGAGGTCGAAGCCCTCCTTGCGTATCCTCAGGTCGTAGTAAATGAGCACTGTCGCGACGATCTGCACCGGCTGCAGGAGCACCTGCGTCAGCATCACGGCGGCGCCCGAGACCGCCTGAGCGCCCACTGCGGAGACCACCTGAAGCGCCAATGCGGCCAACTGCGCGGGGATGACCACGATGTACGTCAGGACCACCGTGAGCATCACTACGATGAACATCGTCAACGCGACGCGTACGAAGTGCCCGGTAGTGAGCCCCCAGCTTCTGCTCAGCGACTCGACCGGCCCGCGATCTTCGAGCACGACCGTCAGTGGCCCGAAGAAGAGCTTGACGAAGACCACCGTCCAGACGGCAAGCGCCCCGAGGATGCCCGCGAGACCCAGGACCAGAGTGCGAATCCCGAAGTCCGGCAGCCCCCCACCGGAGGCGAACACATCCGCGCCGATGACAACGCCCACGGGCAGCAGGGGCACGCCGACCGCCGCGACATGCGCCACTCCCTGCAAAAGCGTCGCCACCAGCAGGTTGAACCAGCGGCGCAGCGCGAAGCGGTAGGCTTCGCCCACTGACGTCTCCTCGCCAAGGTGCGACTGTGCCACGGCCCTCGCCATCGCCCCCTGGACGATCGGCATCGTGAGAAAGAAGAGCACCCAGTAGATGATGACGCCGAGGCCGCCGATGAGCGTTGAGGTGCCGATGGTGGGTGATGGGGTCTCGAAGTCAAGGCCACCGGTTGCAAGCGCGGAACTGGCGATCTGCAACACCCCGAGGGGCACATGCACGACCGCGGCAATGCGAACGAGCGTCCCGAAGTTGTGACGGTAGAGACGGATAACCGCGTCGAGCAGGTCGGCGAGGTTCATCGGCCTGAGTTCGAACACGGCCTCCGAGCCACCGGTCGCCATCTACGATACCCCGATCGTCACGGCCTCGCTGTCACTGCCCTGCGCCGACGCTTCCGCGGGCACACTCGCCTCTTCCTCCACCACCGCCCACGAAAGCTGGCAGTCCGCGGAGACCTCCGCCCCCGGCAGGACGATCACGTCCGTCAGCGTTGCGCCATCAGCCACGCGAGCGTTCGCCATCACGACCGCATTCGGTCCGATCGTCGCATTGCCCACCGATGCCCCGGGGCCGATGAGCACGGGAGGGACCAGCTTGGCGCGTGGAGCAAGCCTGGCCTCCGGGTGGATGATGCTGCCGGAGTGCGACATGCGGTCGATGATCTCACCGGAGACGGCGATTGCGCTGGAGGGCCGGGCGACATCCGACCAGTAGCCGTCGATCTCGTAAGCACGGATACGCGTCCCGCGCTCGAGCAGTGTCCCGATTGCCGATGGAACTTCCAACTCGCCGCGCTCGGACACTTCGGTGTTCCTCAGGATCTCCAGCAACTCACTCCCGAAGACAAAAAGCCCGGCGTTGTTGAAATTGGTGGTCGAGGTGCCCTTCGGGGGCTTTTCAATGATCCGATCGACGCAGCCGTCCTCGACGTAGACCGCTGCGCCCTCCCACGGGTCGTCCACACGGTTGACCGCCAGCATCGCGTCCGGGCGCTCATCACGGTAGATCGCCATCATCCGCCGGTAGTTGTCCGGCGGGATGATGATATCACCCCAGCCCAGCACGAACTGATCGTCGCCGATGAAATCCTCCGCCAGCAGCAACGCCGCGCCCGTCCCTCCGTATTCCTCCTGCCAGACATAAGTGAGCTTCGCTCCGAGGCGCGTGCCGTCACCGAAAGCCTCCTCTATCTGCTCGCCCATCCAGCCGATCACCAGGCAGATCTCGTCAACACCCGCCGCACTGAGGCCGCCCACGATGTGCTCGAGAATCGGCCGCCCGGCAACCGGCACGAGCGGCTTCGGCCGCCGCTTTGTCAGCGGCAGCATGCGCGTGCCCTGTCCCGCCGCAAGGATCACTGCTTTCATGCTCACTTGCCGGTCACCTCAATCTCATCTGCCGCATGCTCCTGTTCGAGCGCCAGGTTCATCTGTCGCCAGGCGAGGTAGACTGCAACGCCGACCACTACGAACACGAGCACCGACAGCAGGTAGGGCGAGCGCAATCCGAAATGCTCCGCGACGAAGCCGCCGAAAAGCGGACCGAGGAAGACGCCGCTGCCGAGCACCGCCTCGTGTATCCCAGCCCTCGCGCCGCGGGAGACCGCCTGGCCCTCAAGGCTGTAGTAAAGACTCGACACGTAAGTCACGCCTGCGCCCATCCCCGCGATCGTAAATGCAAGCCCGAAGACCCACGGCGATCGCGCGAACCACGCCAGCAGCCATGCACCCGCCGCGACACCGAGCGCAGCCAGCAGCGGCCAGAGCCGATACTGCCAGCCCGATCGTTTGCGCAGGTAAAGAAACATCAGGAGCTGGCCGGCAAGAAACATCGCCACTGTCATGCCGATCGTGGTGCCGCTGAGGCCCATCACCGTGGCGATCTTCGTGAACACAACGATATTCAGCGCTCGGCCGAACCAGCTTGCGAAGTTCGCGATCCAGGCAATGTGCAAAAAGCGGGCCGCGACGCTGCTGTCAGGCCGGACGAAGTCCCTGTCCTCGGGAGCCGGCTCGCCGCCTCCCGGTACCTCGCGCGGGATCGTCTGAACGAGGATCAGGACCGACAGTGCGCACAGCGCCGCGATGACGAACGGAGCGTAGCGACCAGGATCATCTGCGATACCCGCTCCCTGCGCCGCGTCGGCAAGACCCGGGAGGTAGCGATCGATGTCCCACGCGAAGCCGGCGACCACCGGTCCGAGCATCAAGCCGATCGTCCAGGAGATGTTGAACCCGCCGATGTTGCGGTTGAGGCGATCACGACCGCCCACCGTGATCTCCGACATCCACGCCTGTACCGGCGGCCAGAACATCGAGATACCCGCGCCGGAGAAGGGAAGAATTGCGAGAAGCTGCAGAGGCGATCCCGCCTGCGTCATCGTCAGCCACGCGAGCCCGCACAGCGAGCAACTGATCGTGACCAGCAGCCGACGCCCGAGGCGATCGGAGAGTTTCCCGGTGAAAATGCAGCCGGCTGCGTAGACCATGGCCCCGATCGTTCCCAGCCAGCCGAGCATGCTCGGCGTCGCGCCGAGATCATTGCCAAGAAGCTGCACGCCGAGGCCGATGACCGCGATCGCAAGGTCCATGACCAGGGCGGCGGCGAAGATCCGGTAGACCGGCGGGAGTCCTGTCTGCCTGTCGGTGATACTACTCACACGTGGCCTCTCCTTCAGCGCCGGCGTCGCACGGGAGGCCAAGCGATCCGCGCAGGCCGCCGTAGGCTTTCTCCGCCAGAAGTTCGAGATTCACTATGTCCGCTGCATTGTAACGCACGAGTGTGTCAAGGGACGTCTCATTGCCGCGACGGTACTCCCGCCACAGACGCACCGCGTCAAGGCCGTTGAGCGCGCTGAGGTCGTCGTCACGCTCAATGCCGACCCGGCGCTCAATCGACTTGAGCCCGCCCTTAAGCCCCATGCGCCGCAGCGCGTGCATAAGGTCGAGGTGCAGATGGTCGGTCGGCAGGTCCGGAAAGCGCCGCCGCAGGTAGGGCAGGTCGAAGCTCGCGCCGTTGAAGGTGACGACCATCGCGTACTGCGAAAGTACATCAGGAAACTGGTCGAGGTTGTCTCCCGCGATGAATGTCTGAACGCGCGCACCGTCGTAGAGACCAACGACGGTGATCTTCGAGGATCGCCTGCAGCCGGTCGTCTCGATGTCGAGGTAGGCGGTGCTCCGCCGGAAGTCCTCCCATGCCCGCCAGTGCTCTGCGGAGGACAGCATCCGGGAGAAGTGCCGGTGATCGCGCCTGGTGAGGCTTCTCAGCGACTCCTCGATCACACGACAGTTCTGCCCCCAGCGCATATCGGAGAACCCGATGGGACAGGCGCCCACGTCGAGCGCGTCCGCCCATGTCAGGATTCCCTGCTTCCAAAGACTGCGCTCAGTCGCCGGGCCGACGCCCTGAATGTGCACAAATGTGTGCTCCAACATCAGTTCAGCCCAGCACCTCTCTGAGCGCTTTGCAGACGCGGTCGGTGTCCTCGTCGGTGACCTGTTTGTGCGTCACCAGTCTGATCTCGGCGTCATTGCGCGCGATCGCGGCGATCTCGTACGCCTCAAGCGCGTGGCACAGCGACGGGGCATTCACGTCCTCCCGCCGGACCTGCAGATTGACGATGTTCGTCTGCACGGTTGAAAGATCGACAGCGACGCCCGGCAGTTCATCGAGCGTATCTGCTATCTGTCGAGCGTGCTCGTGGTCCACGTGCAGACGCTTGCGACCTTCCTCCAGCGCAACGATGCAGGCTGCGGCGATGACACCGGCCTGCCGCAACGCGCCCCCGACCACGTTGCGCACGCTGCGCGCCTCATCGATGAACTCTCGTGACCCGCAGATCATCGAGCCTACGGGCGCGCCGAGGCCCTTCGAGAAGCAGAACTGCACGGTGTCCACGGGCGCGACGAGCTCGGCCGGGGCAACCCCCAGCGCGCTCGCCGCGTTGAAGATACGAGCGCCGTCGCAGTGCACCGGGATGTCATGAGCATGCGCGACGTCGCAGATCGCCTCTGTCTGCTCAACCGACATCGCGACGCCGCCGGCCATGTTGTGCGTGTTCTCGACCTCAACCAGACCGGTCGCCCCGACATGGACGTTAGAGCCGTCCGAGATTGCGGCTTCCACGTCGTCGGGGTTCATGACGCCATCCATGCCCGGCACAAGTCGCGGGAGTAGACCGCAGAGGGTGGAGATGCCGCCGCCCTCCCACAGGTAGATATGCGCCTGCCGCTCGCAGATGATCTCCTGACCCGGGCGGGTCTGAGTCTTGATGGAGACGAGGTTGCCCATCGTCCCGGAGACCACAAAGAGTCCCGCCTCCTTGCCGAGGACCTCCGCGGACATCTCCTCGAGCCGACGGACTGTCGGGTCCTCCCCCGATTTGTCGTCGCCGACCTCGGCCTCGCTCATCGCCAGGCGCATCTCGGCGTCCGGCTGCGTCTTGGTGTCGCTGCGCAGGTCGATCGTGTCAGTTCCGGGGATGGGCACCTGTCAGGCCCCCTTCGGGTGATAAAGCACGAAGCGGCCGCGGACATCGCGCCCGCGGCCGCCGTATTGCGGATGGATCGTCAGATCTTGCGCGGTCGCAGCCGGGCCCGTCTCACGAAGAATGCAATGACGCGGTAGAGGATGTATCCGCCGACGTAGACCAGTAGCGCGATGACGTCCCACCGCACTGAAGTTGCCGTCGCACTGACGGTGATCCCATTCCCGTCGGGCCCGACGTCCGAGGGCCGCAGCGTCCACGTCGCTGACCGGCCGTCGACCTGTGCTGCCGGTTGCGTTGACTGGATCTCACCAGGCATCGCCAGTCTGTACTCAAAGGTGATGACGTCCGCCGCCGCCCTCTCCCGCTCGTTGCCGAGGAAGTCGATGTTGATCGTCTCCTCCCAGGTGTACGTGGTCACGAACGCGAGCGGCTCCTGCACGATGTCAACGACACCGGCGGTGATGCCATCGATCGCGCTCAGATCGTTCACCTGGTTAGTCCGCGCCACTTCCACGCGATCCGTGCCCTTGTGCACGGGCTCGCGATAGAACTGACGTGTCATTTCCTTCGTCCACTTCTGAATCTCGTCGACCATCGAACTGTCGGCCCGCGCCTGCACCCGTCGTATTCCGGACTTGTCGCCATGCATATCAGTGCTGATGATGACTTGGTCCGAATTAAGCAGCAGGACGAACGGGATGGTGATCAGTAGCGACGTTCGCATCGACCGCCTCACGATGACTCTCCTCCCCGTTCACTTGCGCCAGAAGCGCCCGCGCGAGTTGTCTTCGTCGGAAGACGCCTCGTCGGTGTCGTTTCCAGCGCTTTCCTGCGCGGCGTCGCTCTCGTCGAGTTCTTCGTCAGACGGTGCATCATCGGCGAATGAGGCGCCGGGCTGGTCGAAGTGATACTCATCCGAGAGCGGGTCCCCGGCCGTTTCGTCCTCACCGGCCACGGGCGCGTCAAAGTCCTCGTCGAACTCGTCCGGCGTGGCGGTGAGATCATCGTCCGCGAATGCCTCCGGCTCAGGCTGGACCTCCGTGTCCGGCTCGTCAGTGAAGACCGGGTCGTCGGCGAAGTCCTCGGCCGCCGGCTGCAACTCATCGTCCGCGACATCCTCAGCGGACTCCGCCTGTTCCGCCGGTTCATCCGCCTCCTCGCCGGCATCCACGTCGCGGCCGCGCCTGTGGCGGATCTCAATCAGCCACGTCGTAACCATGCCGAGTCCGAAGAAGATTGCGAGGACGACGGCTCGTGGGGCATCGACGTAGAAGCCGAAGACGTTGATCCTCAAAGGCGCCCAGTTTCGCGCGATGAAGACGATGAGAATCAGCACGAGCAGACCCCAGGCGAAGGTCCTCCAGTCGGGCCTCGGGAGCCGGATGCCCTGCACCGTCTCCCGCGCCTGCTCCGTCATCCTTCCGACCACCCCTCGCTTGCGCGATCCGGCCGCGCGGGCGGGCCGCTGCTCCTCAGTGGCCGACATTCCGCTATTACGCCCCGTATCATCGTTGGCCACGACGACACTCCTCCCAATCTCAGTCTCATTCCACCGGCGAAGCCGCAGCAGAAGGCCGCGCAGGCGCTCCTTTGCATTATATTGCCGTGTGGTCGGGTGAGTCAAGCCGCGCCCGCCTTCCGCCAGACAGCGCATACCCGGTGATCACAGAGGTTCGCGGCCTTCCGCGGCGAACTGGTGGGCACCTCACATTCCCTGCAGGAGGCCTCCGATGACACAGCGCGAACGCATGCTGGCAGCATTTCGCCTCGAGATGCCCGATCACTTTCCACTTCACGTTCGCGGTGTACGCGCCTGGGACCAGCAGTGGTGTCAAAGCCGTCATGAAAGTTATCAACCGATCATTGAGGCGGTCCGCGAACACGGCGCGTACGAGGTGGGCGTCGGCATCGGCGGCGGGCAGGTACTGACAGGGCATTCGGTTGAAACCACCAGCGAAAGCGAGGACGTCGGCGACTGGATCATCACGCGGACGACCATCCAGACGCCACGCGGCCCGCTGACCTCCGCCCGCAAAAGCAGCACCGGTGGTCTGCCAGGCCTTCAGGTCGAGTACTTCGTGAAGACACTCGAGGATCTCGATGCAATCCTCGCGATCCCCTGGGAGCCGGTCCGGACCGATCTGTCGCGGTTCGCCGAACTCGACCGCGAGATCGGCGACCGGGGGATCGTGATGTGCGGCCTCCCCGTCCCGATCTACCGGCTGGCGCTGCTGACCGGATCGGACCGCCTCGCCGTCTGGTCAATCACCGATCGCGAACGCATCATTGGGGCGGTCGAGGTCCTGCTTGAGCGCACACTGGATCTGCTTGACTGGGCCATCGAGCAGGGCGTCGGGCCCATCTACGCCACATCAGGCGAGGAGTTCATGACACCCCCGCTGGCGGGGCCGGCGGATTTTCGCGAATTCGTGGTGAAACCCGGTCGCCCCGTCCGGGACCGGCTGCGCGAGGCCGGGATGCTCCGGCACATCCACTGCCACGGTCCGCTGAACGACATCCTCGAGGATTTCGTCGAGCTGGGCGCCGACTGCCTCCACCCCGTCGAGGGGCCACCGCTGGGCGACGTGACCTTCGAGGACGCGAAGCGGCGCATCGGCGACCGGGTCTGCCTTGAAGGAAACATCCAGATCGGCGACCTCTATCACGACCCCACGGACGTGCTCGTGGAGAAGGTAAAGCGCACGATCGACGCGGGTGCACCGGGCGGAGGCTTCATCCTCTGCCCCACCGCATCCCCGCATACCGCCGAACTGACGTCGCAGACTGTAAAGAATTATCTCGCGATGATCGAGACGGCGGCTGACGCATGGTGACGCGGCCAGCAATCAACGCTGCGCCGCATAGGTGACAGCATCAAGCTGCTCGCAGCGCGTCGCAAGTCCGCCCTCTGCTCAGCCGACGACATCCCGGAGGTACTCAAGGTTGTAATTGCCAGCCTCAAGCGGGTCATCGGTAGGCGGGGTTTCGAGGATCAGCCAGCCGTCGTACCCGACGTCACGCAGGGTCTCGACGCACCCCGGAATGTCCACGATTCCCTCGCCGAGCAGGTCGGCCTCCCGGTCCTTGATGTGCACCACGCCGATGACCTCGGCCAGCGCCCGAATCTCCTCAACCGCGTCGTGGCCGAAGGCACATGCGTTGCCCACGTCGTAGTATGTGCGCACAACGGGGCTCGAGATGCCCTCCACCAGCGCAAGCAGATCGCCCGCAGATTTCCCGCAGCCTCGGCCGACGTTCTCAAGGCACAGCACCACGCCGGCGGCCTCCGCGACCGGTCCGGCCTTCTGCATCTCATCGATCCAGCGCTGCTGACATTCCTCGTGAGAGATGTCGTCCTCCGAGGGCGTCACGGGCACGAGAATCCATCCGGCACCCAGATCGGCCGTCGCCACGATCGCATCCGAGATGATGGTGCGAGAAGTCTCCAGCAACTCCTGATCGGACGCGGCCGGGCTGAACTGCCACAGCGCCCCGATGCACAGAGACGGAACCTCTACCCCCGTCTGCTCCGAGAGGCGCTTGATCTCCTCACGCCCCTCCTCGGACATCACAGGCTCGTCCTCCCACTCAGCGCGGATGTCAAGCTCCACGCCGTCGAAGCCGATCTCGGCAGCCTGCGCGAAAAGTTCCTCCATGCCCGGAAAGCCCATCGACCCGTTGCGAATACCAATCTTCATCCTGTCATCTCCACCTCAGGTTGTAAGTTTGCCACCAGTTCCCACTCGGCCGGTTGAGTTCCCGGCGGACATGGCCGCTGTCTCTTGCATCAGAGTCAATCTACTACCTGCTCACTGACACCGGCGCCTGGAAGCGGTCGGCGAGGCCCAGCACATGCGGCAGCAGGGTTTCTTCGTCGGCAATTCCGCTCTCGCTCCACACACCGATGAGGCGTGCGCGGTACAAGCTGCGCTCACCGCGCTCGATTGGATCGAGATATGCAACCCACGAATCATCCTCGGCGAGAACGTCCCAGCGGCCGAACTGCTCAGGGTCGAAGGCCAGCGCCAGGCCAGTCTTGCCGATGATCCCCTCCTGCTGTCCCATCACGGCCAGCACTCCCTCGTCATCATCGCCAAGGAACACGTCAGGTGAGGGGATTCGCCGGATGCCGACACCGAACTCCCCCTCGCAGGGTTGCCGGGCGATGATCTCAAAGCCTGCGTCGATGAAGTCGTGGTCGGCCAAGGCGAAGTAGTGGATCGTCGCGTCGTAGAGACCTCCGGCGGGGGTGCCCCAGTCGGAGACTCTGACCTCGAAGCCCGCGCGTACCGGACCGTTGCACAACTCGCGGTAGGTATACTCGCCGTTCTCGCCCTCGAAGGGCCGGCCCCGCCCGATGATCGGCCCGCCGAGGCCCATCGTGTCGCCGACCAGCAGGTAGTCCACCGCGACGGGATTGTCCGCGTGATAGTCGATGTCCTCAAGCGCGTCCAGAGAGAGCCCGCGGGCCTCGGGGCGCTTGCCGTAAAGGTCCCACTGCAGCGACGGGGCGAAGCCCGCCGGGGCGTAGATCCCGTAGAGTCCGAACGCGGCCAGATTCGTGTCGAGCGCGGCATATCCGTCAAAACGCCACGAAAGGCGCACGTCGGCTTTATCCTCGCCATCCCACGGAGCCGCGAGATCGACCCACAGAGAGGTGGTCTCCCCGGGGCGGAGATCAAGCACGGTCACGAACTGATCCGCCACGCCGTTTCCGTCAAGATCGTCCACCTGCACGGCGACCTTCTGCCCGTCCGCGGTGGCGCCCACGTAGGCGCCGACCTCCACTTCGGCTCCCAGCAGCGAAGCGTCACCCACGCAGATGGCGCTGGGGCGGTCCTGATCGAGCGGGTTGGTCACCTCAAGCGTGACAGTCTCGGCGATTGCAGCGCTGGCAAGCGCGGCGATGCACACGACAGCACAGATGGTCTTCTTCATACTGCGAGACCTCCCCGATCTTTTG